>DDXI01000084.1 GCA_002347475.1 Peptococcaceae bacterium UBA2264 | reverse complement strand
TTTGGCTAGCAAGCCCTATTTATTTTTCTCGAAAGGTGTAATGGAACATGGGAAACAGGAGCGAATTATTCAAGGTTAAAACCTTAACAGAGGCTATTGATCTGCTGAAACCCCATCTGCTCTCCTTTTACCAGGGCCTGGAAAGGGTCCCTTTGGCGGATTCTTTGGGACGTATTCTTGCTCAGGCTATCCCGGCGCGCGAGGCCCTGCCTCCTTTCCGTAAATCCACAATGGACGGATTGGCGGTGCGGGCGGCAGATACCTTTGGAGCCAGTGAAAGTATGCCTGCGCTGCTTCAATGTCAGGGGGAAGTAAGAATGGGAGAGGCTCCGGCGGAAGTATTGAAACAGGGTATAGGAATACTGATACCCACAGGAGGCATGCTGCCGGAGGGAGCCGATGCTGTCGTAATGATTGAACATCTCGAACACTTCGGGGAGGAACTCTATGGTGTAACCAAGGCTGTGGCCCCCGGGGAAAACCTTATGGACATCGGGGAAGACTTAAGCGCAGGGGAAGTTATCCTGGCGCAATTTACCCGGATCAGGGCTCAGGAAATGGGGCTCCTGGCAGCCCTTGGGCAGATGAACGTCTCAGTACTTCCCCGTTTTCGGGTCGGGATTCTTTCAACAGGGGATGAGATTATCCCTCCGAATCAAGAACCTCTGCCTGGCCAGTCAAGGGATATCAATGGCTATACCCTGCTGGGACAGACCCTGGCGAGTGGTGCTGAGGCTCATTATTATGGTATTGTGAAAGATGACCTTGAAGAGCTTCGCGCAATGCTGACCCGGATGCTGGAGGAAAATGATATAGTTTTACTCTCCGGCGGCAGTTCAGTCGGCTCCCGTGACCTGTCTGCTCAGTTAATTGGCGAACTGGGAGAGCCGGGGCTTCTTTTTCATGGCTTGGCCCTGAAACCCGGGAAGCCTGCCATAGGCGGGGCCGTGGACGACAAGTTGATTTTCGGACTTCCGGGACATCCTGCCTCGGCGATGATTGTTTTTGATGCACTCGTCCGGCCCTGGTTGGAGGGGTCTCTGTTGCAGACCCGGCTCGATCCTCTTCCCCGGGGCAAGTTAACCCAGAACTTATATTCCGGCAGCGGCCGGGAGGAGTATGTGCGGGCACGCCTTATTCCAAACGGAGAAGGATGGCTGCTTGAACCGGTTAGGGGAAAGTCCGGCTTAATCCGGACGATGGTCCTGGCAGATGCCCTGGTGCACATTCCCTTGGATAGTGAGGGTATAGAAGCAGGGAAAGAAGTATTTTTCCGCTTTTTGCGTTAATTGAAGCAACTGTTGGAATTGGGGAGGTAAAGGATAAGTGGAACGCCAGATATATCTTGAAAACACGGCTTGGCAAGAAGGACTGGCTTTGATGATGGCCAAGCTTGCTGAGCGATGCCTGCCGAAAAATGAGTTTTTGGATGTCCGCCTGGCCCTTCACAGGATCACAGGGGCGATTGTTCGGGCTCAAAGAAGTTCTCCTCATTTCCCGGCGGCGGCGATGGACGGATATGCCGTTCGCGCCAGGGATACCCACGGTATTTCGGAGCGGGAGCCCCGTTGGCTGGAACTCGGAGTTCAGGCTATGCCGGTTGATACAGGAGACCCTATCCCTGAGGGAATGGACGCTGTCGTCATGCTGGAAGATATCCTGGAATCGGGGGAGGGAGGAATCCTGCTGCAGACTCCTGTCGTGCCTTGGCACCATGTCCGGCCGGTAGGGGAGGACATGGTTCAAGGGGAAGTGCTTCTCCCGGTTAACCATCGCCTTCGTCCCCAGGATCAGGGTGCTTTATTGGCGGCCGGGGTTTTGGAGGTAGAAGTACGGTCTAAGCCCCGGGTGGGGATATTGCCGACGGGCGATGAAATCCGTCTGCCGGAGGCGGCTCTTAAGGTGGGGGATATTGTGGATAGTAATTCCACAGTCCTGGCCTCCCTGGTGGAGGAATGGGGCGGAACGGCGGCTATTTGGCCCATAACACCGGATCAGCCGCAGTTGTTGGAAGAAGCCATTCTGGCGATGGCGGCATCTCAGGATATTCTGGTCATCATTGCCGGATCCTCCCAGGGACGGGATGACTATACGTCGCAAATAGTTCAGGAGTCAGGGATCCTTTATGTGCACGGAGCAGCAATTAAGCCGGGTAAACCGGTGGTCCTGGGAGAAATTCAAGGGAAGCCCGTGCTGGGCATCCCTGGTTATCCGGTGTCAGCCTATCTGACGGCCTGTCTGTTCCTGGAGCCCTGGGTCATGCATCTGCAGGGTTTAAGCAAAGAATCACAGCCTGTACTGGAGGCTGTAATCAGCAAGAAAGTCTTTTCCTCTTTAGGCAGTGAAGAATTTGTGCGGGTTAAAGTTGGGAGAGTCGGCGGCCGTTGGGTTGCCGCCCCTTTAAGCAGAGGCGCCGGCGTGACGATGAGTCTGGTGCGGGCGGATGGGCTGCTGCGGGTTCCCCGCCTGCAGGAAGGGTTTCATGAGGGGGAAACTATACCCATTGAGCTCTTGCGGCCCGTTGCGGAGTTGGAAGAAACTCTGGTCTGCATAGGGTCCCATGATTTAGCGCTGGATGTTTTAAGCAGCCATCTGAAGGCCAGGGGCGGACAGGGGGGCCTTGCCTCAGCTCATGTAGGGAGCCTGGCCGGAATTCTGGCTCTGCGCAAAGGGGAAGCTCATTTCGCGGGGATTCACTTGCTCGATCCGGAGACAGGAGAGTACAACCGCAGCTATTTGCAGCGGTTTTTGCCGGGGAGAGAAGTCGCTTTGCTCAATTTAGTTTACAGGAACCAGGTCCTGCTTGTGCCGAAAGGAAATCCCCTGAACATTAAGACGCTGGCGGATTTAGTCAAGCCGGGCATTCGGTTTATCAATCGTCAGGGCGGGTCGGGTACGCGGGTGCTTTTGGATTACCTGCTCCTAAAGCAAGGCCTGGCTAAAGAACAGATTTTGGGGTATGAGCGGGAGGAATTTACTCATTTAGCGGTTGCGGCTGCCGTTGCCTCGGGAGCGGCTGATGCAGGACTGGGTATTCAAAGTGCGGCCGAAGCTCTTGGCCTGGATTATATGCCGGTTGGGCAAGAACGCTATGATCTGGCTATTCCGCGTGAATATTTGGAGAACACCCGTATGCAAGCGATGATTTCGGTCATCCGAAGCAAAGCTTTTCAGGAGGATGTTCTTGCGCTTGGCGGGTATGATATCAGGGATACGGGAGTTTTTTTCGAGTAGGGGCCTGATACAGCGGGCCTTGAGCCCTTGGGAGCCGAAAGATGATTGTCAAGAGGAGGAAGATTCATGGGTGGGTATACCAGAAAAATATTACGCATCAATCTTACGGAAGGGAAAACCGGTATAGAGCCTCTAAACATGGAACTTGCCAGAAAATATTTAGGCGGGCGCGGGCTTGCGGGGAAAATGTTTTTTGATGAGGTGGCAGCAGATGTCCAAGCATTTGCTCCCGAAAACAAAATTTATATTTCTGCCGGAGTACTCACCGGTACGAACGCTCCCACGTCCGGACGTTTTACGGTTGTGACAAAATCACCGCTGAAGGGAGCTGTCTCTGCTGCCAATCCCGGGGGAGATTGGGGAGTGCAGCTTAAGTTGGCTGGTTATGATATGGTCATCCTGGAAGGTAAGGCTGCTTATCCTGTATATATTTCCATTAAAGATGACCTGGTGAAAATCAGGGATGCCTCTCAGCTCTGGGGCAAGGATGCTTATGCTGCAACAGAGGCCATAAAGCGGGAATTTGGCGATCCCCCGGCGAGAGTCCTGGCCATTGGCCCCGCCGGGGAAAACCTGGTGCTGATGGCCGTGTTCCTCAATGATCTCCACCGCGCCGCCGGGCGCAGCGGAGTGGGTGCCGTGATGGGAGCCAAGAATCTCAAAGCGCTTGTCGTTCGTGGAACCGGGAAAGTGGATGAGGCAAATCCGGAGAAAATGAAAAATGTCCTAAATGCCGGTTGGGGCAAAAAAGACGCCTGTTATCGCTGCCCGATTGCTTGTGGCCGCCAAAAGAAAGGGGAAGAAGGTGCAGGCAGATCATCGAAAGGTAAAAATAAATCGGGTTTTGCTGCAGCCTGCGGCCTCCGTGATCATGAAGCGATTCATGCCGCCCATGATTTGTGCGACAAATTAGGGTTGGATTTTATTGCGGTCGGTAGTACCCTGGCCACAGGTATGGAACTTGTGCAGCGCGGATCTATCAGGCCGGAAGAACTCGAGGGGACGCTCCTGGAGTATGGCAATACTCAAGGGATAAGAGAATGGATCCGGAAAATAGCTTATGCGGAAGGACTGGGAGCCCAGATGGCTCAGGGCGCGTCTGAATTTGCGGCCAGTTACGGCCACCCGGAGCTGGCCTTAACGGCAAAGAGGACGGAGAAGCCGGAGATGCCGGCCTCTGATTTGCAGGATCTCACAGCCGTTATCGACTCCCTTGGCATGTGCCAGTATTCTTCAGCTATGCTGGGGCTTGCTGATTATAGGGCGATTGTCAACGCCGTGACCGGTTTCGATTATACAGATGCTGAGCTCCTGGCTTGCGGAGAGCGGATTGGGGATATGGAACGTGTGAAAATTTAGGGACTGGTATGACAATAGATGACACACTTCCTGAAAGTTCATAAAAT
This sequence comes from Peptococcaceae bacterium UBA2264, assembly GCA_002347475.1. Classification (GTDB taxonomy): domain Bacteria; phylum Bacillota; class Desulfitobacteriia; order Desulfitobacteriales; family Desulfitobacteriaceae; genus UBA2264. The sequence continues at coordinate 9,709 of DDXI01000084.1, read as the reverse complement.
GAGGCAAGAATAAGCACTTAAAGGGCGGTTTGAAAACCCGGAAGAGGATTTCAAGCCGCCTTAATTCTTGCACTATTAGAAAAGTATAAATTTTGGGCAGCATAAGTGCAACTAAGGTTTTCTCTAGCGCCTTAAGGGCTTAGCGAAAGCCAAGTTTTCTTTAGATGTATAAAGACATGATACTCCACGTTCTGTTAGTTTTATCAGAATTGATGATGTAACCAAACAAAAATAGCTTAATTGAAACTAAACCAAATAAAACAAAATAAAACCAACAACACCTGTCCAAACACACAAATAACCATTTACCTTCACAAACTAATGTAATAAAATAATTAACATGAATATGGGATAAGGGGTAAATGGTTATGGTTGAAAAACTGCCGCTGACTGCAGAAGAGGCGGCCAAAATCCTCAAGATTTCAAAATATACTCTTTACGAACTGGTGAAAAGGGGGGAAATTGAAGCATGGCATGTGGGCAGGCAATTACGTTTTGACCCGGAAACACTGACAGCTTATCACAGAGGAGATAAGCCGTCACTAAAGCCTGCGCCTGTTAGTCCAGGATTAAATATTGATTCTGCCGGGGTAATATTTGTGGGCAGCCATGATCCGGCGGTAGAGATGCTTGTCCAGTTTGGGCAACACTTAACACCGGGTTTAACGATTTCTGCCGCTTACACCGGAAGCATGGAAGGACTGATTGCTCTTTACCGCCGCCAGGCTTCGATGACTGGGATTCACCTGTGGGATTCAGTCTCCGGTGAGTACAATCTACACTTTATCCGCTATTGCTTACCGGGTGAAGAGGTTTCCGTGGTTAATCTCGTCCAGCGAGTGCAGGGGTGGATAATAGCTCCCGGCAATCCTCTGGAGGTTTCCGGCTGGAGCGCTATTGCCCGGCCCGGATTGAGACTGGTAAACAGGCAAAAAGGTTCCGGGACCCGGATTCGTTTGGATACATATTTGCATCAGGCCGGAATACAAGCCCAAAATATCAGAGGATATGAACTTGAGGAAAATACCCATTTTGGCGTAGCCTGCCGGGTGGCTAATAATGAAGCCGACGCTGGTATTGGGGTGCAGGCGATGGCTGCCAGATTAGGACTGGATTTTGTTCCGCTATTTGAAGAAAGATATGACCTGGTTTGCCTGCAAGAGTTTTCCCAGACCTTAGAGTGGCGGCAAGTTTTAGACATATTAAATTCCCCCGGCTTTCATCGCGCTCTCAAAAGCCAGCCGGGATATAAAACTTCATTGACAGGGAAACTTATTTTTCAATCAGGAACACCATCTGAGTCAAAGGTTACCTTGTCGCAAGAATTAATTTAAGAGTGGAGGAACTCAAATGAAAATGTGGAAGAATATCAGGTTCTTCTCCTTAATCTTTTTTGTTCTAAGTATGGTGGTTTTAGCCGGCTGCGGTCAAACTGCACCCCCTGCTTCGACTCCAACTCCAGCCAATCCGGACCTTATTTTGGCAACTACGACCAGCACCCAGGACAGCGGCTTGTTGGATGTACTGATCCCGATGTTTGAAAAGAAAACAGGTTACAAAGTCAAAACCGTAGCGGTAGGAACCGGGGCAGCTCTGGCTTTAGGGCAAAAGGGTGAAGCCGATGTCCTGCTGACACATGCACCATCCTCTGAGCAGCCGCTGGTAGATGATAAAACAGTAGTTAATTATCAACTGCTGATGCACAACGATTTTATTATCGTCGGGCCGGCTAACGATCCGGCAGGGGTCAAAGATGCAGCCACTCTTGAAGATTTGTTTAAAGCTATTTCTGACAGCAAGGCCATCTTTATTTCCCGTGGTGATAAGTCAGGAACCGATACGAAGGAAAAGGATCTCTGGAAAAAGGCGGGGATTAACCCCAGCGGCAGCTGGTACCAGGAAAGTGGCGTCGGAATGGGTCAGACTCTGAATATTGCTTCGCAAAAAGCGGGCTACACCCTGACTGACAGAGCGACGTATTTAGCTAATAAGGATAACCTGCAGCTGGAAATTCTTCGCGAGGGCGACAGTGTGTTGCTCAATATCTATCATGTAATGCAGGTAAATCCTGAAAAATTCCCCCAGGTTAACAAAGACGGCGCTAAGGCTTTTGTTGACTTCATGACCAGCAGCGATACCCAAAAGACAATAGGTGAATTTGGCAAGGATAAATATGGTCAAGCCTTGTTCTTCCCTGATTATGGCAAGAACGTGGAAGACCTGGGCAAATAAAATGATCCTCAAACAAAGGGCTTAGGAGCGGAAGGCAATGGACTTAATCTGGCAGGGTATAAAACAGGCTTTTCATCTTCTGTTGACAGGAGATCCGGAGGTAGTCGAAATTGTTTTGTCTACCTTGCAGGTCTCGGGCAGCGCTACGCTCATAAGTGTTATTATCGGTGTTCCACTCGGCACCTTAATTGCCCTGAATAGTTTCCCGGGCCGCAAGTTTGCCTTAAGCCTGGTGAACACCGGGATGGGGATGCCGCCGGTAGTTGTTGGCCTCTGGGTATCGATTTTCCTTTGGCGTTCCGGTCCATTTGGTTTCCTCGACATTCTTTATACAAAAACGGCGATGATTATTGCCCAGGCAATTATTGCCTCCCCTGTGGTAGTAGGGTTGACTGCGGCAGCTATCGGCCAGACCGATCCGAAACTGCGTCTGCAGATCCGGGCTTTAGGGGCGAATCGCTTGCAATATCTCTGGTACTTGCTAAGAGAAGTCCGCTTTGCCCTTTTTGCCGCCATTATTGCCGGATTCGGGGCAGTTGTTTCAGAAATCGGGGCCTCAATGATGGTTGGCGGAAACATCAAAGGCATGACAAGAGTCTTAACTACAGCCACCGCGCTGGAGGTCTCGAAAGGGAATTTTGATCTGGCAATAGCCCTGAGCATTATTTTGATGCTCTTGGCCTATGGGGTGACTTTTTGGCTGACACAACTGCAGCAGAAACAGCAAGGGGTCTAGATATGTTGGAAGCCCGTGATATTAGTTGGAAAATAGGAACAAAGATAATTTTAGATAATATCAACCTGTCTTTAAAAAGCGGAAGCAGGGTCGGGATAGTGGGGCCTAACGGTTCGGGAAAGAGCAGTTTGCTAAAAGTCCTCTCTTTTCTGGAACGTCCGACAAGCGGCCAGATTGTTTTCCAGGGTGAAAAATATAACGGGCGTATTCCCTTGTCTGTCCGGCGCAAGATTGGCATGGTGTTTCAGGACCCGCTTCTTTTAAATACTACAGTTCAGGATAATGTGGGAGCAGGATTAAGGATGCGCGGTTTACCCGGGCAAGAAATCCGGCAGCGTATCCGGGAGTGGCTGGAGCTTTTCGGTGTGGGCCATCTGGAAAAGCAACAGGCCCGGACACTATCCGGCGGCGAAGCTCAACGTGTCAGTCTTGCCCGGGCATTTGCTTTACAACCGGAAATACTGTTCATGGACGAACCTTTTTCTGCCCTTGATGCTCCTGCCAGGGAAGGGCTCCTGGACGATCTGGCCCTGATTTTACCCGGTACCCAGACAACAACTATTATAGTGAGCCATGACTTTTGGGAAATTAAACAGTTAACAGAGCGGGCCCTGGTCATGCTCAGGGGTAAAATTGCGGCGGATGCTCCACCCGGGGATCTGCTGGCTGGAACTCTAACTCAGGAAACAGCGGAGTTCATGAAACACTGGCGCTAATAAAGATGAGTAAATCCAAGAAATAAAATGGGGAGGTGCAGGGAAATTTTGTGCTCTGATTCTGAAAATGCCAGGTTAGCGGCCACTGGGTTACTTATGGCCGGTGGGAAAAATTCCCGGATGCAAAAGCATAAAGCCTTTCTCGAACTGAGAGGCCGATATCTGGTAGAGCATAGCCTGGAAGTCTTGCAGGCTGTTTTTGCTGAAGTATTGATCAGCAGCAACCAGCCTGAACTATTTGAGTCTTACGGAGTGCGCGTTATTCCGGATTTGCTGAAGGATCAGGGCCCTTTGGGCGGAATTTATTCCGGATTAAAAGCAGCTGCGTATGAAGTTGGCTTTTTTATGGCTTGTGACATGCCTTTTGTCCAAAGCAGTGTTATTCGTTATCTGAACAGGTATGTTCAGGATTTTGAAATAGTTGTCCCGCGGGGAGAATCTGGCCTTCATCCCTTACATGCTTTTTACCGGCGCAGTTGTTTGCCTTATATAGAAAACAATCTTCATGCTCAGCGCTTGAGGGTTACTGATTTATATGCAGACTGCAGGGTGCGTCATGTGGATTTCAGGGAATTGGCATCCTGTGGTAATCTGCGCAAAATATTTTCTAATATTAACACTCCGGAAGAATGGGCTGACGTTCGGGATTTGAATCCTGGATGATAATTCTTTGGGGATGGGTATAGATATTTAATCGGTTTTGACGGGCAAATCCGATTACTGTAATTCCCAGTTCATTAGCCCGCTTGAGTGCCAGATCAGTGGGGGCAGATCTGGCTATTATAACAGGCATATTCATTTTCGCTGCTTTCAGGAGAATTTCTGAGGAAATGCGGCCGCTGAAAAATATGACATGATCGCTTAAATCCAAACCGCTCCTGAAAGCCTGGCCAAAAAGTTTATCGAAAACATTATGCCGCCCGATGTCATAACTGGAATATAAAACATCCCCGCTCCGGGCAATCCCGCCGCTGTGCACTCCGCCGGTAGCCTGAAAAAGCGCTGAATGGGTTGACAGGTATTCAGCATATTTGTATGCTTCTTCCAGGGAGATTTTCAGGGAAGAGGTCTGGGGTTTAAGTGATAAGGCCTCCCTGGTTTGTCCCTCAATCCGGATTAAGTTGTCATCAGGTTCATACTTCAGGGAAAATAAATCCTCCTGCTTGCGGATAAAACCTTTGTTTAAGAGGAAACCAATGCTTAATTCCTCGATTTGGGAAGGTGAACAGGAGACAGTTGCGATTTCTTCCTTGTTAAAAAAAATAGTCAAGGCGATTTCCCGGACAATGATGTCTTCAGTTGCCTGAACAACTGAGCCTCGGGCTTTTAATATAGGATAGGTAATCGTATCTTTGGACATTAAAACCCTCCAGTTCAGGAATTCCTCCAATTTCTCCAGATAGTTTATATCATTTTCATAATTATTACTACTCTGAAAACAAACCACTCCGGAAGAAACAAGTGCACATGGGGGTCTGGATGCTGAATTCCTTGAAGACTAAGGAAATGGGGAAACATTGTGCAGGATCAATTTGAACGGCAGATTGAATATCTGAGGATCTCGGTTACAGATCGTTGTAATCTGCGCTGCAGGTACTGTATGCCTGAAAAAAAAATACAGTGGATGGCACGGGAAGAGATACTGGCTTTTGAAGAGATTTTACACCTGATAAAGATCAGTACACAGCTTGGGTTTCGGCGTTTCCGGATTACCGGCGGAGAACCATTATTGCGCAAGGGGATTATGAATTTTTTACGCCTTGCAGCTGAAATTCCCGGTGTTGAAGACCTTATGCTGACAACAAATGGAATCTTATTGGCGGAAAATGCCTTTGAACTAAAGAAGGCAGGGGTAAAGCGGGTAAATATCAGTTTGGATACCCTTGATCCCCAACGGTTTCGGGAAAATACCCGGGGCGGGGAAGTGGCCAAAGTTTTGCAGGGTGTATTTCGTTCCCTGGAGGCAGGATTAGATCCCGTTAAACTAAATGTAGTTGTCAGAAGGTCTTTTAATTTAGGTGATTTACCGGAATTTTTGGAATTTGCCTGTAAATTTCCTCTCCACGTGCGCTTTATTGAGTTAATGCCGATTGGGGTCAGCTCTGATGCGCGTGCCGATTTTGTTTCCATTGCGGAAATGAAAGAAGTTTTGGGTATTGCAGGCTTGGAAATAACGAAAAATATTCCCGGAGGCGGACCGGCTGAGTATTTTCGGCCTGAAGGTTTTCTGGGCAGTATTGGGTTCATTAGTGCCCTGAGCCAGCATTTCTGTAAAACCTGTAACCGTGTGCGTTTAACTGCCGACGGTAAATTGCGGCCTTGTTTGTATAGCTCCCGGGAAATCAGTTTAAAAGATCCTTTAAGATCCGGAAAAAGCGATTCCGAAATTGCCGGGATATTCGCCGGGGCTGTCTGGTTTAAACCGGCTGAACACCATATGAATGACCAGGCTTGGCAGGACATGAGGATCATGTCTCAGATAGGGGGTTAAGATATTGGATTTAACCCATTTTGACCAAGAGGGAAGAGCCCGGATGGTTGATGTAAGTACCAAAGCGAAAACCGTGCGGACGGCAGTTGCGACAGGTCAGGTTGAGATGCAGCCGGAAACTCTGGAAAGAATCCGGAGCGGTCAAATCACAAAAGGTGATGTTATAGCAGTCGCCAGGGTAGCCGGAATCATGGCTGCCAAACAAACAGCCGGCCTGATACCTATGTGCCATCCCTTAAACCTTACCGCTGTGCAGATAGATTTTAAATTCATCGACCCTAAGCGGCTCCGGATTGAGGCCACAGCTAAGGTCAGCGGAAAAACCGGCGTTGAGATGGAGGCTTTGACCGCTGTCAGTGTGGCGGCTCTGACCATCTATGATATGTGCAAGGCCATAGATAAAGCTATGGTCATCGGCAATATTTGTTTAAGGGAAAAGTCAGGCGGCAAAAGCGGACATTATGTGAATAAGAGGACCGAAGTCTGAGGTGCGAGGTGCGAGGCGCAAGTCAGAATGAGGGGATCGTGGACTTAATTAATGAAAGAACTGTGCACTTAAATATGGCGGATAAGTTTATGGGGTATGATTGCATAGGAAGGGGGAGTTTTATGGGCAGGATAGTTGCCGTATGTACCAGCGAAAAAAAGGGGACCCGCAAAAAAAACGTGGGGACAGGGACAATGGTCGAAAATTTCGGTTTGGCGGGTGATGCCCACGGAGGGGAGTGGCATCGCCAAATCAGCCTTTTAGCCATAGAAAGTATTCGCAAAATGCAGGAAAAAGGTCTGAATGTTGTTCCAGGTGATTTTGCCGAGAACCTGACCACTGAAGGGATAGATTTGCCGGCTTTGCCTGTTGGCACAAAATTACGGATTGGGGAAAAGGTGCTTGGGGAAGTAACTCAAATCGGTAAGGTTTGCCACAATAAATGTGCCGTTTATTACCAGGCCGGGGACTGTGTTATGCCTAAAGAGGGTATTTTTATCAAAGTTCTCGAAGGCGGCAGTGTTGAGGTTGGGGACGAGATTGAGGTGTTATCCTAGATGATCAAGGTCGGCGTTATTACAGCCAGTGATAAAGGTTCACGCGGAGAAAGAGAGGATCTTTCCGGTCCTGTTCTCAAAGAACTGGTGCAGGATATTCAGGGTGAGGTTGTGGAATATGTAATCTTGCCTGATGATCAAAAAATTCTCGCTGCTAAAATGCGCAGATGGAGTGACGAGCTGGAATTGGATTTAATCCTGACCACCGGTGGCACCGGCTTTTCCCCGCGGGATATTACGCCTGAAGCCACCTTGGCTGTTGCTGACCGCCTGGTTCCGGGGATTGCGGAAGTTATGAGGGCGCAAAACCTGCAAGTGACACCAAAGGCCATATTAAGCCGGGCGGTTGCTGTTTTGCGCAAGCGGACCTTGATTATCAATTTACCGGGAAGCCCCAAGGCAGTACGGGAGTGCTGGGCCGCTATTGCCCCGGCCTTGCCTCACGGCATCCAAATCCTCAAAGGTGAAGTTTCTGATTGTGCCGCTGCTCTGCCGGAACAGGAGCAGACAGAATAAAAATTGTCTTGACAACAGGAACGTTATAGCTCATTATAGATACAATAGTTATGCAGAAAAAGAAAAAAAATACTAATTACACATGAACTCCTATAAAAGTAACAAAGCAGGGTTTGCGCCGCGAACAAGAGCTCCACATGTGTTAAATAGGCTGCTTCAGACGGGGCCTGACAGGATGTCAATCCGAGATCCTGTTTGAGGCATAATAATACATAAGTACATAAGCATAAGATTGATACGATTATTTTTTTTATAATATAATATGTGAAAGAAATTATATTCACAAATGATGAAGAATACATGAGCAGGAATAAAATAAAGAGGGGGGAAGGATTTCTTTAATGTCTGTTTGTCTCGTAATTGAATAATACATAAGAAAAGGGGAGTTGTAATGTCTGAAAAAAATACTAACAGATGGTTAGTAGCTTTGGGTGGCGTTCTAATGCAGCTTTGTTTAGGTACTGTCTATGGCTGGAGTGTCTTTACCTTGCCTTTAATGCAGGCTCATGGTTGGACCAGGTCTCAGGTCACCCTTACCTTCACGATTGCCATTGCCTTTTTGGGTATCGCAGCTGTCACCGGTGGTTATATTTTGGACAAAAAGGGTGCCCGGAATGTAGCAATCACCGGAGGCATCTTATTTGGGATAGGCATGTTGGGAACCGGCTACGGCAACAACGTGGGTTCCCTGACCCTGATATATCTATGCTATGGCCTGCTTGGTGGTTTGGGTGTGGGTTTTGGATATATCACTCCTATCGCCACTTTGGTCAAATGGTTTCCTGATAAGCGTGGAGTGATCACGGGTATCGCTGTTATGGGTTTTGGCTTCGGAGCCTTGATTATAAGTATTTGTGCTCCTCTGATGATTTCTTCCATAGGCATATCCAACACATTCTATGTTTTCGGCCTTATATTTTTAGCTGGAATCGTTGGGGGGGCCTGGGTTTTGGTTGAGCCCCCGGCAGGCTGGGCTCCTGCTGGTTGGACTCCCAAGGTGGGAGGTAGTTCTCAGGTTGTTGGAATGACTTTAAATGAAGCGGCGGGAACAAAATATTTTTATCTTCTTTGGGCGATGTTGTTTTTCAATATCACAGCAGGTATTGCGATTATATCTCAGGCCTCGCCGATGGCTCAGGAATTAATGGGAGCAGGTATGAGCGCTGTGGATAAAGCTAAACAGGCGGGGGTCATTCTAAGTATTTTTGCTTTGGTCAACGGTCTTGGCAGACTATTATGGGCTTCACTTTCCGATAAAATCGGGCGCCGTACAGTGTTTATGCTATTGTTCTCTACTCAGGCGATGGCTTTCTTCTTGCTTTCCGGCCTGAACAACCTGGTGCTCTTCACTGTTTTGGTTTCGTATATCTACGCCTGTTATGGGGGTGGGTTTGCAACTATGCCGGCTTATGCAGCCGATATTTTCGGGACAAAATATGTAGGCCGCATTTACGGATGGATAATAACCGCTTGGAGTGCTGCCGGAATAGTTGGTCCGATGCTTTTTGCCAAACTGCGCGAAGTTACCGGTAATTATTCATCAGCGTTATTGTACACAGCTATTGTGCTGGCAGTAGTACTGATCCTGCCAATGTTGGCAACTCCTCAAAAAACAAAGCTTAAAGAGGTCGAAGTTTAAGTTTAAAATTAAAGAAAAGGAAATAAGTGATTTATCTATAGTGTGCAGCTTTCCAATTCCATGTTAAGTTAAGCTCCGTATAAAAAAAATTAAAATAACCGAAATCTTCAGGCAAAGGATGATCAAATGGTCATGACACCAGGTTTATTTATCCCTATCAGAAATTAAAAAGGAAGCGAAGTACGAAGGCCTCAATTCCCGGCAAATCGAAAAAGAAAAGATCTCGGAGATGTTTGCCGGCTTCGGCGGCGTGAAAAATGCCTGGGATTTCGCCAAAGCCAAAAACAGGAAGAGATAACGATTATAAAATTACATTAGCCTTGCATTAAAATAAT
>DDXI01000105.1 GCA_002347475.1 Peptococcaceae bacterium UBA2264 | reverse complement strand
AATTGGTGGCAGAAATCGTGGCAGGAATGGGCTATTGCTGTGGCTGGCCAGGTATATGTTTTAAAAAGAGAGTCTGTCTCAGGGGCAGTGGAAAATGGTTTCTATGAATTATTGGCTGATTCTGCTGTTGGAAAAATTGTTGCTGAGAGCAAAAATATCTATACCCTTGTTAATAATGAAGGAAAGTTGCTTGAAGGTATTGAACTTGATTTGACTTTGGCGGCTTATCTCATTGATTCGGCCCGTACAAAGTTTGAACCCTGGGAACTGGTTCAAACCTATTATGCTGATCAGTTGCCTTTAGCAAGGACAGCACAGGAGGCCGCAGCCTTGGCCCAGGTTGCCCCTTATTATAAAACAGAACTTGAGAAACTGGGTCTGGGCGCCTTGCTGCGGGAGGTTGAGCAGCCTCTGGCGTGTCTTTTGGCTAAAATAGAACGGCAGGGTATCGCTGTGGATAGTGACCAATTGCGGGTTTTTGGTCAGGAACTGAAAACAGCCCTGGAACGTTTGGAACAGGAAATCTGCGGCTTGGCCGAGGAAAAGTTCAATCTCAACTCCTCCCAGCAGTTGGGTCATATCCTTTTTGAAAAGCTGGGCTTACCGCCAGCCAGGAAAACCAAAACCGGCTACTCAACTGATGCCGAGACTTTGGATGAACTGCGCCTGGCTCATCCCATTGTGGAAAAGATACTGGATTACAGGCAGTTAAATAAGCTGATGACCACCTATGTCAGCGGTTTGCTTGCCCAGGTGCGCGAGGGCCGGATTCATACCACCTTTCAGCAAACTGTCACGGCCACAGGGCGTTTATCCAGTACTGATCCCAATCTGCAAAATATTCCAATCCGTCTGGAGTACGGCCGGCAGCTGCGCAAAGTGTTCAAGCCCACTGAGCAAAATTGGCTGCTGTTGTCGGCGGATTACTCTCAGATTGAGCTGCGTGTTCTGGCTCATTATTCCGAGGATCAACTTCTGTGTGAATCTTTTTCACTGGGCCAGGATGTTCATACCCGGACAGCAGCTGAAGTTTTCGGGATACCCTTAGCAGAGGTTACTTCGGAACTGAGACGCAGGGCTAAGGCTGTTAACTTTGGTTTGATTTATGGTCTGACTGAATTTGGTCTGGCCAAGAGTTTGGGAATTGCCCGCAAAGAGGCCAGGTTTTATATTGACCAATATTTTGCCCGCTACAGCGGGGTGAAACGTTATCTGGAAGAAGTAGTGGAACAGGCTAAACGGGAGGGTCAGGTCCATACGCTGCTGCATAGATTACGCCGGATTCCGGAACTGTCCAGTCCTAACCGTAACAAAAGACTTTTCGGAGAGCGTATTGCTATGAACACACCGATCCAGGGAACAGCAGCAGATATTATGAAGTTAGCGATGCTGCATGTCGATAAAGGCATTGCTGAACTGCAGGCAGATATTCTGCTGCAAGTGCATGACGAGCTTTTGCTGCAGGTTGCCCCTGAAGGAGTTGCTGCTGTTACCGCTATTGTAAAGAAAAAGATGGAAAATGCCTTCAAGCTGTCAGTGCCGTTGGTAGTAGAATGCAAAGCAGGACCAAATTGGTATGATTTAAAACCTGTTGCCCAATGACATAAGGGAAATGGGGTTACCAGATGCCGGAATTACCGGAAGTTGAGACAATCTGCCGAACCTTGCGGAAGCTTGTTATAGGCTTGAGCATAACAGAAGTTCAGATTTTATGGCCGGCAGTAGTGCAAAATTGGCAGAACAGCGATTTTAGAGAAGTTGTTACCGGACGGAGAATTATCAATATCGAACGGCGCGGAAAATATTTGCTTTTTATGCTGGATAGGGGCTGGACCTTGCTTTCCCATCTGCGTATGACCGGAAGATGGACTTATTATGCTGAAAAACAGGAACCGGAGCGCCATACACATCTTGTTTTTTTGCTGGAGCGAGGAGAATTGCACTATTCGGATGTTCGGAAATTTGGCCGGATTCAGCTGATTCCTACTGATCTCTGTCTGTGTTCTGCTCCTTTGACCAAACTCGGACCTGAGCCGCTGAGAACAGATTTTACAGCAGAAATTCTCCAAAAACGTTTGGCTGCCAAAAAAACAAATCTGAAAGCGGCTTTGCTTGACCAGAATGTAATAGCTGGGCTGGGTAATATCTATACAGATGAAGCCCTTTTTCGGGCAGGGATTGCTCCGGCAAGAAAGGCTTGTAGCCTTTCGTCTGAGGAAAACATAAAACTCTATGAGGCTATAAGGGAAGTTTTGAAAGCGGGTATCGCCTGCCAGGGAACATCTCTCCGGGATTATCGTAATGCCGACGGGCAAGAGGGAGGTTTCCAGGCTTTCCTGCAGGTTTATGGCAGAGGCCAAAAACCTTGTCTGCAATGCGGTCGGATTTTAGAAAAAGCGCGATTAGCCGGCAGAACAACTGTATTTTGCAGTCATTGTCAGCGCTGATCAGATACTTGAGATGTAAGGATGTTGAAAAATGAGTGTATTGTCCTGTAAGGATTGTGGAGTCGATGTTGCAGGCGAGCCACTGTTTCGTAAGGTGAATTTTGTCTTGGAAGATCGGGAAAAAGTTGGTCTTGTTGGTCCCAATGGGGCAGGCAAAAGTACTTTACTGCGCATGTGTCTGGGTGAAATTGCTTTAGAGACAGGTGCAGTTCAGGTCACACCTTCTTATGGTTTTTTACCTCAGACAGCAGAAGTGGAAAAGGCTGGCACAGTTCAGGAAAGCATGCTGGCCGAAAGATCTGATCTTCTCTTCATATGGGAGGAGATATGCTGTCTGGAAGAAAAAATGGCAGACAAACTTATGGAGCAGTATGTTGCTCTGGTAGATAAATTTGAGAGTGAGGGAGGCTATGCTCTGGAAGCTCTCATTCGTCGGATTTTGAGTGGTCTGGGTTTGGAAAAAGAAATGAAAACACCTGTCAGCCATTTAAGCGGTGGCCAGAAAACACGTTTGGCCTTGAGTAAGCTGCTTTTGCGTTCTCCGGCGCTTCTCATTCTGGATGAACCGACAAATCATCTGGATATAGCAGCGATGGAGTGGCTGCAAGGTTTTATCAGGGACTATCCTGGGGCGGTGGTTATCGTTTCTCATGATCGCTATTTTCTGGATCATACAGTAACCAGGATTCTATGTCTGGAAAAAGGGATATTGAAAACATATCCGGGAAATTTTTCTGAATATGAACTGCAAAGAGCCTTGGCAGAAAAAACCATCCAACGGGAAGCTGAACGCTTAGCGCAAAAAGTAGCCCGGCTGGAAGAATATATCAGGAGAAATAAGGCAGGAACCAAGGCCCGCCAGGCCCGCGGCCGGGAAATCCAGTTGCGTAAACTTGAGCCTATGCCTTTGGGCAAGAATGAGCGAACTGTAAAATTTACAG
>DDXI01000110.1 GCA_002347475.1 Peptococcaceae bacterium UBA2264 | reverse complement strand
TTTTATGCTTGCCAGGGCCTAAAAGAACAGCACTTGTTTTACGCAGGGGAGCAGTCTGATCAGGCGCTGAAAGACCTCAAGCAAATAAACGGAGAATTGAGTGGACCAGCAGGGTAAAACGGCCAGTTATGATTTTGTTCGGGCTGAAGAGGCCGTGCCCAAGGGGTATGAGTTCATGGCGAAAGTAAAAGTCAGCGAAAAACGGGGGTGATCTTGTGAAAAGGAAAGCCAAGAGTTTGAAAAACAAATACGATAATTTTTTCTACTGGCAGTACAAGGTGGAAGAAGAAAAAGCCGATAATCCCTTTGTCCAGGAGCCGATAACCGAGGAATCGGTCTTCTTTCACGGGGTTATTGCTTATGTTCAGGGGCTGAGTTATGAGCGCTGGCTCCATTTTCCCTATCTGGAAGCCCTGCTGGGCTATCTGAATCACATCTTCGTACCGGCAGCGTTTAACATGTTTTTGACCGAAGAAGTCGAGATCAGCATGCCTCATGTTAATCTGGAGGAATTATTGAACATCCTGAATGATTCCGTAAGCTGCAACAGGAAGGAGCTGATTCCTCAAATGAGAGAGTTCAGCAGACAGCTGCGGGAGCTATGGAACCTGGACAGGGAAAAATGTTTTGCTGAACTGGAGAAGATCGTGTTGGACTTCAGCGAGCGATGGAGCAGCGGGGTCAAACTGTTCTCCTACTTTAACGTCTTCCAAACACCCCTGGAACTTGGTCATTACATGGTTGCCACTTACGAGAATTCCGAAGAAGCCGATATCGCCGTCTTGGAGAAGCAATTGGGAGTCTCCAAAGAGGAATGGCTCAGTATTTGTGCTCAGGTTTACAAGGATGAGGCCATGAAAAGAAAATTTATGGAAATCCTGAGCAAGAGGATAAATGACCTGCTGTAGGAAAAGTCAATTTCAGCGGAATGCCGTTATCATCATAGAATTAAAAAGACCCGGTTCTTGCGGCAGATTCCAACGCTGCCGGAAGATCCAGGTCTACAGGAGGACAAGTTTATTCAGAAGGGACAAGTTGATTCAATAGGGCTAAGCTAAGTTGATTTGGCCCTATCTTCTTTTAAAAAAGTTAAATAAAAAAATTTTTAATGAAACCGTTTCATACTGTTAAGACGATTCACCCGTTCCTGAATGGGAGGGTGGGTGCTGAAAAGGGACCTTAATCTTTGGGCAGTCAGGGGGTTGACGATAAACATATGGCTGGCTGCCGGATTGACGTTCATCGGCCTCAGGGCTGCTCCCTGTTCCAGCTTCAGCAGGGCCTGAGCCAGACCGGCAGAATTACCGGCAATCCGGGCTCCCGTCTCATCGGCCAGATATTCCCGGGAGCGGGAAATCCCCATCTGGACAAGCAGCGCCGCAATAGGTCCCAGAATAATCAGGGGCAAGGCGGCCAAACCGGATAAGCCCTCTTCATCCTCACTGCCCATACCGAAGAGCAAAGCCCATTGCGCCCAATTGGCCAGCGTGGTTATGACCCCGGCCATGACCGCAGCCAGGGTGCTGATCAGAATATCCCTGTTTTTAATATGGGCCAATTCATGGGCCAAAACCCCTTCCAGCTCCTGCCGATTCAGGGTCTGCATAATTCCCTGGGTAACGGCAATGGCCGCATGCTGGGGATTGCGGCCGGTGGCAAAGGCATTGGGCTGGCTGGCCGGAGTCAGATATATTTTGGGCATAGGCAGGTTGGCCTGCCGGATCAATTTTTCCACTATGGCATACAGTTCCGGCGCTTCTTCCCTGGCAAGGGGTTGGGAGCGGGTCATGGTCAAAGCCAGCTTATCACTGAACCAATAGCTGCCGAAGTTCATGACCATAGCAAAGATAAAAGCTATGAACATGCCCTGGGATCCCCCGATGGCTCGGCCAATAAGGATGACAAGTATGGTCATTAAAGTCATTAAGAACATGGTTTTCAGCTGATTGCCTAATCCTTGCATAATTTCACATCCTCTTTTTTTCTTTTATTGTTATAGTAGTTCTTTTCAGGAATATTCAGCGCTAAAGATACACTTCCTTTGCCAGGAGCAGCCTGATAAATAAAAGACCTCACCTCTTTGGGCAAAGGTCTTGCTTACAATGGTTAATTGTCAGTAAAGCCGGGATAAAAATCCGTAATGACGACTTTACTGTCCAGCTACTCCCCTCTGATTATATAGATAATATTCTAGCAAATCAGGCTTAGATATGCAAATATTGCAAGCAGATTATGCCAGATCATCTTTTTTTCTTTCGGTAGGCGAAGAAAACCTGATAAACTACCAAGATAAATTTAATATAGGTATATTTTGATTGTTTTCTACCTATAATAAATTGATATAGGTAGAAATTAAGGATATAATAACTATGTGATGGGGGTGTATGTAATGAGTGCGCAAAAATTACCTATGTTGCCGCCAGATGTTGAACTGGAAACAAAAACAGTGTTAAAACAGTTGGCAAAAGCAAACAGAGCCCTGGCTGAACTGAAAGGTTTTGCCGACACTATCCCCAATAAGCACATTTTAATAAACGCGGTCATGATAAACGAAGCCAAGGATAGTTCAGCACTTGAAAATATTGTAACAACCCATGACGACCTTTATAAAGCGCTGAGTGAGGCCAGCGGAGCAAGCCCTGCCGCCAAGGAAGTTGTCAGCTACAGGACTGCTTTGTGGCATGGTTATGAGCTGGTTAAAGCTCAGGACATCCTGACCACGAATATGATTGTCGAGATTCAAGTTATTATCGAAAAGAATCGGGCGGGCATAAGAAAGTTGCCCGGTACTGTTCTTCGCAATGAAAGAACCGGGGAAACTGTTTATACCCCACCGGCAGGTGAAGCTGAAATCAGAGAGCTTCTAAGCAATCTCGAAAAATACATCAATGAAGACTATGATGATCTTGACCCCTTGATAAAGCTGGCGGTTATCCATTATCAATTCGAGAGCATACATCCCTTTTATGACGGTAACGGCCGGACGGGCAGAATCATCAATGTGCTTTACCTGGTATTGAAGGAATTGCTGGATAGCCCTATCCTTTATTTAAGCAGTTATATAATCAGGAACAAATCAGCATATTACAGGCTTCTGCAGGAAGTGCGAACCCAGGAGAACTGGGAGGAATGGCTTGTTTATATTCTAACAGGAATTGAGGAAACTGCCGAAGAGACCTTGAGGCTTGTAAAAAGAATCAATACTGAGGTTGAAGCCATGAGTACTGAAATCAAAGAGAGGCTTCCGAAAATATATTCCAAGGAATTGCTTGATTTGCTGTTCTATGAGTTTTATACAAAAATCGTCTATCTTGAAAAGGGTTTGGCGGTAACCAGAAAAACTGCAGTCAATTACCTGTCTTCTCTGGAAAAAGAGGGCTTCCTTACTTCTGAAAAAATAGGTAAGGAGCGGATCTATCAAAATAAAAGGCTCTACGATTTGGTTAAGTACGATCATTGAGCGGTGGTCCTGAATGACGAAATTAAATCTGTCTTTTTACAGCAATGGAATGGGCAGATAAGACAGTGACTTTTTAAGCAGGCTGCGGATTGGGAGGTGCAAAATGAGTAATATCGGCCAAGTCATTAATGCTATGATCGGGTATTATGCCGGAGATGTGCGGCGGATTAATCATTTTCTCAAGGTATATGGTTTTGCCAAGGCTATCGGCGAATCAGAGGGGTTGGATAAAAGAAAGCAGGAAATTTTAGAGATTGCCGCTTTGACCCATGATATAGGGATTAAAAACAGTGAGAAAAAATACGCAAGCTCTGCCGCTAATTATCAGCAGAGCGAAGGCCCGCCCGAAGCAAAACGGCTGTTGGACGCTTTGGGCGTGGATAACTCTGTGCTTGAAAGAGTTTGTTGGCTTATCGCCCATCATCATATATATACCAATGTCCAGGGAATAGACTATCAAATCCTGATTGAGGCTGATTTTCTCGTGAATGCCTGCGAGGATAATTTATCTCAGACATCGATTCAGAATGCCGGGATAAAAATATTTAAGACAGATTCCGGAATCAAGCTTCTAAACAGTATTTACTGTTTGTCTGCCTAAAAATAATGCGGAGATTCGGCTGTTTGATGTTAAACCCTATCTGGACTTCCCCTTTTTTCAGGAACTCAAAGACAAGGAACTGTTTAAAACTGTACGACCGGCACTGGGATCAGTAGCTTGGAAAAACGGTCAGGATTTTTGTCCGGACACATTGTATGAGGGAAGTATATATCAAGGCATTAGCTTTGCATAAAGCTCTAGATGAAATGTCAAGTGAAGCATTATAAAGATAATCGAATAAACAAAGAGGATTAAAGAGAAAAATCCGCTTTTAATGGCTTTTATCCTGTA
>DDXI01000116.1 GCA_002347475.1 Peptococcaceae bacterium UBA2264 | reverse complement strand
TCTTGACATATTACCGCTAGGCTATTCATATAATTTTAAAGAGAGATGGATACTAAATGAATTATTGTTATATTATGTTACAATAAAATTATAACATATAGTATTATGAATACAACATTATTATGCAAATATTTTGACAATTATTGCTTGCTAACATTCGACTATTAGATCAGATAGGATAGGCAGGTGATCGAGATGAAAATGAAATTGGCTAGAACAGCCCTCAACGCGATTATACTACTTTCCCTTTTGTTTCTGGCAGGCGTTGCGGCGAATGCCTGGCAGCGCAGCCAAGATGTGGCGGCTTATGGAGAGCTTGCTGAACAGAGGAGCGATCAGCTGGCTGAAGAACCGCCGGAGCTTCTTAAAACCCTCTATACCCACAAGGAGAATAAAAGCCGCAAATGGCTGGAAATCAATGAAGACTTTGTCGGCTGGCTTTGTATTCCTGGAACAAGGATAGACTACCCGGTGGTCCTGGGAAAGGATAACTCAGAATATCTGGCCAAGGATTTCAAAGGCAAAAAAAGCTTCGCTGGCTCGATTTTTATGGATTACCGCAATCTGGGAGATGGTAGTGACCCCCACATCATCATTTATGGCCATTCAATGAAAAACGGAACGATGTTTGGCGATCTCGAATTATTTAGAGACCCGGCCTTTTTTAGAGAGAATTCGCTGGTGCAGCTTTCTTGGATTTTTGGGGATAAGGAATACCGGATCTTTTCTGTCTATGAGGTTTCTGCAGACGACTATGCTTTTACCCTGGATTTTGAAGGGAGCAATGATTTCACAGCCTATCTGAAACAGGTCGAAGCGCTATCAGCGCACGGCCAAGCTTCTCCTGCCGCTCCCATAACAGCGGAAGAACCGGTAAGGAGTCTTCTCACCTTGGTGACCTGCAGTTACGGCGTCAAAAACGGCCGGGCGGTAATCCACGCACTTGAAGTGCCTGGAAAAGAGGTTTCGCAAGAAATGGCTTTGAAGCCGGCAGACTCTCCATGATAGCAGAAACAGTAGGGATTTATGCGAGATTGGCAACAAAAAGCACCTGGGAAGAATGATCTCTACAGGTGCCAATGTCGTATAAATCCTTTTGTACTAAACTGCAGTCTGATGAAGACGTCTATGGAAATTGAATGTTTCCTCCCTTTTCTTAATTTAAAAACCATTGGTAAAATTAAAACAAAATCCCTCCAAATATATACAAAACGCCTGACGTGTGGTATAAAAGGACACAGAATCCCCCTCCCCAATAAAGGGGCAAGCGGGTGAATCTATCTACTTAGGGGCATAACTGGCGGTGCGTTGCTATACATTTGGACATAGCGGTTCAGCTGTTTCCTGCAGCCGCAGCAGAAGCATCTTGTAATATCTCTGCCGGATATTTTAAAAATAATCTCTGCTGCCGAAAGCTTTTTCTTGTTCAAAGGTTTCAGCCTGCCGCCGGTTAGCTTTTGATAGAGCCGCAGCTTGGTATTTTTGTTTCGGTTCCCTAAAAAGCCATTAATGCCTGATTTTCGTAAATCCCGTAGGCAGAATGTTTAATAGAAATCTTCTCATGGATTCAATTAGATCTGGTTCAGGGTGATATGGCATTTCTTCTGGGTGTCCCTGCTGTAGCTCCTGTTCTGCATTTCCTTTGCCATTACAATTTTGGTGTCTTCATAGTTCATTGTAAACATCTCCTTTTGTGTTAATATAAGCAAATGCTCGTGTATAGTTTAACACTGGGGAGAATATGAGAAATGCTCCGGTCACGAATGAGATATCCGGACCGAAGCACTTGCTTAAACTATGTAGCCACTGCGTAGCAGTTTAGTACAAATCGAATAGCGCTAAATTGTATCAAAATCTTAGTCTATAGACATCCAGCGATAATAGAACCGGATGTTTTTAATATGGTTCAGGATGAAATGAAGCGGCGCAAAGAAAATGGGAAACACCACAGCGGGGCAAGTTACTTCTCAAGTAAAATCGTCTGTGGCGAATGCGGGAATTTCTACGGTTCCAAGGTATGGCATTCCACAAGCAAATACCGACGGACAATTTGGCAGTGCAATCACAAGTTCAAAATCGATAAGAAATGCCAGACTCCGCACCTATATGAAGAAGTGATCAGGCAGTCATTCTTAGAAGCCTTTAACAGCTTGCTTGAAAGCAAAAGTGAAATCATAGAAGGATATAGTGAGATTACTCATGACTTAACCGACACTTCAGAACTTGATAAGGAGAGCGCTAGATTAAATAGTGAGTGTGAAGTAGTGGTAGAATTGCTACGAAATTGCGTGGAGGAAAACGCCCATACTTCTCTGGATCAACAGGAATACCAGCAGCGTTATTTTCCCTGGTGGAGCGCTATGAAGCGGCCAAAGATGGGTTGAGGAAAATAGATGATAAACGGTTGGAGCGCAATGCCAAGCGTGAGAGTATAGCGGGTTTTATTAGGGAGTTGGAACAAAGAGATATGTTGATGGATGAATTTGATGAGGGCCTTTGGTTTGCCACTGTGGATGCGGTAACGGTTTATTTCAAGCATGAGATAACCTTCACCTTTAAAGACGGTATGGATCTGAATCGGAGTATATAGCAGAATCATTAACCTGCAGGGTTGGTACTAGTACTCACTTGCTTGTGAATCCTTATCATATTCTCTAAGATAATTGTGGTATAATTAGTTAAAAAGTTTAACAATAAAGGCTGAAGAATTTTAATAACCTAATTCTCATTTCACTGAGGTGAAAATGTGAATACAAAGTTATTATATTGAGGACTCCTACTTTTAGCGCTATTGCAACCATAGCACTGATTATTTACTCTTACCGGAAGGGCAAATTTCGCATATCCCGTTATTTTACAGTTTTATGCTCTGTGTATTTATGAAGCCTTGGTTATATACTTGAGATATATAGCATGGAATTCTAGAGCAAGGTATTTTGCTAAATATCAAGCAAATAGACATACTGTTTTCGGCTGTTGCCTGGTTATCATTATCTTTGGAGTTTAGTAAGCGTGGGAATATTTTGAAGCGGCAGAATATCCTGCTTTTAAGACTTTCATCCTTTACAGCGAATACATGTATCTAAATTGAAGCCCATATAAGCTTGATTTTTAAAAAGTGCAACTAAGGCTGCTCTAATGTAAATCTACTATTTTTGTACAATTAGAAATGAAAGTTAAATTATGGCGAGGTTGCTGATGAAAGAAATTGTTTGGGCGATACTGGCATTTCTTGCTGGCTCAATACCCTTTTCATTTATTTTAGGGAAGCTTTTTTCAACGAGCGATATCCGAAGGGTAGGCGATAATAATCCTGGCGCAGTTAACGCCTGGAAAGCGGGTGGCGCCAGGGTCGGTGTAGCAGCTCTAATTTTGGATTTTTCTAAAGGGATGCTTCCTGTCATGTTGGCGGTCCAGGCCGGTATTTCTAGCTATACCCTGGCTGTGGTTGCTTTGGCTCCTATTGCCGGACATGCGTTTACACCATTTCTGGGTTTTCGCGGTGGGAAAGCCATTGCAGTAACCATGGGTGTCTGGACGGGTATGACTCTCTGGGAAGCTCCCGTTTTTATCGGGTCTCTATTTATATTTTTTTATCTCTTCCAGGAGAATGATGCCTGGTCTGTTATTTTCGGCATGATTGCTCTGTTGGGACTACTGCTGTATCGATGGCACTACCCGGAGTTCCTGGTGATTTGGGCCGGCAATATAGTTATTCTTTTTTTAAAACATCTGGCTGAACTGGCCCGCCCACCCCGTTTTAAAAGGGCGGGGTTCGTGAGAAAACGATGACCAATTTCCTGTTAGGTCAACTGAACGGGATTATCATTTTCCTGGCGATTTTGCTATTTATCAGCCTGAGCAACCTCTATTTTATCTACAACCCTACCCGGCGCGGCTATGTTGGAGAGGCTCCCTTTGTATCTGTTCTGATTCCTGCTAGAAATGAAGAAGATAATATTACGGCCTGCATCTGTTCCTTGCTGGCACAGGACTACCCTTGTTACGAGTTGATCGTATTAGACGACAACTCAGAAGACAGAACAGCAGAGATCTTGGACAGTTTTCATGATCCGAGGCTGCAATGCATAAAAGGCAAGCCCCTGCCTTCCGGGTGGGCAGGTAAAAATTGGGCTTGCCACCAGCTTTCCCGGTTTGCAAAAGGTGATTACCTGCTTTTTACAGATGCCGACACCACCCACAAAAGGATAGCACTTTCCTGTACTATTGCAACTGTTCAGCGCTCAGGAGTCGGGTTTGCCTCGCTGATGCCGCGGCAGGTTTTCGGTGCTTTCATGGAAAAACTAATTGTTCCTGTTATTTACTGGGCAATCTTCTTCTACATGCCGCTGTTTCTAGCTTATCGGCTGCCCTTTCCTTTTCTCTCGGCGGCTGTGGGTCAGTGCATCGTTTTCAGCCGCGGTGCCTATGAAAAAAGCGGCGGATATGCTTCAGTCAAGGACAGTATCGACGACGATCTAGCCCTGGCAAGGAAAGTGAAAAGTATGCGGATAAAATGGATTTTGATGAATGGCAAAAACTTACTATCCTGCCGCATGTATAGGGGCTCAAAGCAGGTTTGGGACGGTTTTAGCAAAAACCTCTTTTCAATTACCGGCTACCGGATTCTGCCGCACCTGTTCATATGGCTATGGACCGCCCTGATTTTTGTTGCACCTGTTGTGCTGCTTATTGCACACCTTTTTTCCCCGGCGGTTATATCCCCGGACGTTGCTTTCCGGGCTGCAGCATCTTATATCCTGGCCCTCATAATGTGGTTGATCATGCTAGGCAAGTTTGGCCTTCCGATTTACTTGGCATTCTTGTACCCCGTTGCTGTTTTCCTGACTGCGGTAGTTGCTCTGCGCTCAATGGCCCTACACCTCTTAGGTCGCGCATCCTGGAAAGACCGGGCCTTGGGAAGAGTACCAACGCGCTGGATTTAATGAATTCAACTTGGAAGCGGAAGGGTTGACTCATTAGCTGTTTTACTTTAAGCACGTTAATTTTTGCTTAGGGAGTAGATTGCATCCTTTTTTACGGTCCAAGGCATGTTTCGCCGGAATTTCCTCAACGGTAAGATGGAAAAGATTACCGCTGATATGGCGCATGGCAGGATCAGCAACCAGATAATAGATTGCTTCTCCGGATACTTTAGGATCACCTAACAGAGGGTTGATAAAAAACGGCGGAAAAACCGATAGAGCCAACAATTATTGTTGCCAATATTAGTTTTCACATCACCGGGATGCATTGCATTGATTGAGACATCTGTAGTTTTTAGTTCATCGTGAATTCCCCAAAGGTTTAAAAGTTGCGCTGTTTTGGATGCTGCATAACCCCGCAATCCAGTGTAAATTCGTTTTTCCAATG
This sequence comes from Peptococcaceae bacterium UBA2264, assembly GCA_002347475.1. Taxonomy (GTDB): domain Bacteria; phylum Bacillota; class Desulfitobacteriia; order Desulfitobacteriales; family Desulfitobacteriaceae; genus UBA2264. The sequence goes on along the minus strand of DDXI01000116.1, from coordinate 5,497 downwards.
CAGATCATCAAGGTTCAGTCCATTGAAGCGGTGACCTTCTGAATTTATTTATAGAATGCGTGGGGGAGCACTTTCCTTTAACCGTTCCAGCAACAAGTTTGTCAGTAAAAATGATGAGAGATGGTTAACACAAAATACTGTTTCAAACCCTTCTTGAGTAAAGGTTGCCTTGGTTGAATGCATTCCCACACAATTAATGAGAACATCAATTTTCGGGTACGATTTTAAAATAAACTCTGCAGCTTTTTTTACAGCTTGTAAATCACTAATGTCTGCTAAAACCACATCCACTATAACACCATAATCAGATTGTAACTGTTGTTGCAATTTGGCTGACTTCTCAGGATTGCGGTTGATCATGACAATATGAGCTTGAGTTTTCGCCAATTGCTGAACAGCCTGATAGCCCACACCTGATGTAGCACCGGTGATGACTACCACCTTCCCATTCATCAAGGCAGTGCTAAGTTTTTGAGGCATCTTTCGGTTTTTAAGAAACATTAGTCGTCGGGCAACTGAAATTTCACTAGCAGTGGCCTCCTATCCAAATTTCTTAGACATAAACTTGCGGTATATTCGATTAAAACGGGAGATGTTGTTAAAAATGTCGCCCCATAAGTCATAATAGTCACGCTGTTCAATAATCATTCCCTGATCATTTAGTGTCAACCTGGTGCTGCCGTATAGCGGAGTTTCCGGGTATTTCTTAAAGGACATGGTCATGATCCACTCCATCATGATGATGTTATCTTTTTTCATCACATTTTTCAGTTCCATATTTAAACTTTGACAGCGTTTGGCTAGCCGCTGACACATGGCCAGAAATGCTTCAATTCCTTCAATGCTTTGTATGGAATCCTGAAAGATGATACTCTGATCATAGTATGGCAACAAGTGTGACCAGTCTGGTTTTCCTTGTGTATTGTATGTTTTGGACCATAAGCGGTAAACGGAATCGACAGTCAGTGGTTCAAGCACTTTTGTTTCCCCAATCTCTGTGTTGTTTTGGTGGTTCATTAGCCTTCTCCCTTCGATTATTTCTTTTTCAGATCTTTGATGACGGCATCAGCAGCCAGCTTACCGGTTAAAATTGACGCCGATACACCGGCAGGGTTAAAGGTCCATTGACCCGCTTGTTTGATGGTATCAATAGGTGTAAAAACCGATTGACTTACTTTCAAAAACCGATACTCGGCTGGAAAAGGTTGGTTAGCAAAAACCATCCAGTCAGTGAACCTTCGGTATTGTTGGTCTTGGCCGCAATTGTTAATGGTATTGTTATCACTGTTTTAATCTTAGATTCGGCAACTAAAACATAATTATCTCTACACACCAATGCCTTGCTGGCACAAAACTTGCAAAAATTTTAGACAAAAATATAGGGATTTACCTCTCATTCTGTTAAAATGTTTTTGACGAAAACAACCTACAGAAGGAGGAAATCCCACTATGAATCTATCACAACAAGTACAAAAAATAAAGAGGTTCTCTAAATTAAATTTGCCTTTTATGTTTGATAATCAAACCGTTTCATCCAATGTTACCTATTCTTACGTGGAGGCCTTTAAATCCATTATCAATTTCAATGGTCTTATTGCCAGTAAGGTTAGCTATCAGAAACCTAGCAATGCTAGGTTTGTCTTTGATAGTTCGCCCTGCATGGGCATAGTCTAATGGGTGAAAGTCCCTAACACACCCTGATAGTGGGAAGTGTATAGCCAAGACCAAGGGTGTCCACCGTGAGGTGGAATCTGAAGGAAGGTGGAGGCAAATCTCTGGTCTGACGAACAGAAATCACATATAAGGCATGGTATATCGGGTAAGGTTGCTATACAAACTGAAGCCCAATAACTATCCGAAGATATGCTGTGTAAATGTGGCGGATGGATGGAGTGAAAGATTATGCACCTTAACAGGGGAGATCTGTACGATATGCTATGCATAGCGATAGATATTTCGCTACTTAGGGCTTGCTATTAATCTTAAAATCCCAGTAACCACAAGGGTTTGAGGCCATTTTTGTCGAATATTAAGTGCATGGGAATTCCTTATTCCATTTCAAAAACCGTGCACTTGGAGGACGAAAATGTACAAAAAACCTAGCCCTCAATTAACTATTGATGATTTTATCCTTCCCTTCGCGGGAAGTCTTAGTGCTGAAAATCGGTGGGTTCAATTAGCTAATATTATTCCCTGGGATGAGTTCGAAAAGGAATATGCTTTCATGTTTCCCAGCGACCGCGGCAATGTGGCTAAACCGGTACGGATGGCGTTGGGAGCGCTGATCATTCAGGCGCGCTGCGGATATACTGACCGAGAAACCGTTCAGCAAATCGCGGAAAATCCTTACCTCCAATACTTCATCGGCCTCAAAGAATATCAAGTCACAAACCCCTTCACGCCTGTAACGATGGTCAAATTCCGTAAACGTTTTAATGCCGAACGGCTTGCTGCAATCAACGAATGCATCCTCAAGGCGGTAACTGAAGAAAAAGACCGGCAAAAAGCTTTGAGGAAAAAGCAGGACGAAGATCATCATGATGACGACCAGAATGTTACCGGTACTGTGGAAGTATGTGAGTCTGCTGAAGAAAAGGCTGAAGAGAATGAAAATCCAGCAGAAAAACCTAATCAGGGGACGCTAATCCTTGATGCAACCTGTACACCGGCAGACATGCGTTATCCAACAGACCTGGGGCTGCTCAACGAAGCCAGAGAAAAGCTGGATGAAATCATCGATACCCTGCATGCCGACAGCGGGAAAAAAGAAAAAAGGCCAAGAACATACCGTGAAAAAGCCAGAAAAGATTATCTGCATGTGTCCAAACAACGCTCGCCCAGAAAGAATCAACTGCGTCAGGCAGTCAAGAAACAGCTCCAGTATTGCAGAAGAAACCTGGGGATAGCTGACAGGATGCTGGAACAAGCGAAGGAAACAGCATCGCTGAACCGGAGGCATCAGAATTTATTGATTGTCATCCGGAAACTGATAGAACAACAGACTGACATGTATAAAATGAAGTGCCAACGTGTAGCCGACCGGATTGTAAGCCTTCATCAGCCGCATGTCAGGCCGATTGTACGAGGAAAAGCCGGAGCTGCCGTAGAGTTTGGGGCCAAAGTAGCCATAAGCCTGGAAAAAGGCTACTGCCGGATAGAAAAATTATCCTGGGATCCTTACAATGAAGCAGCGACCTTCATCGAATCCGTAGAAAGCTACAAGCAACGCAACGGATATTACCCTGAAGCGGTTCTGGCAGACCGGATTTATCGGAACCGAGACAACCTGGCTTATTGCAAAGAACATGGAATCAGGTTAAGTGGTCCAAGACTAGGAAGGCCGCTGGCCAAATCACTAATGAAGAAAGCTGAGAAGAAAATTGAACGGTTGGATGCCCAGGAACGCAATGCCGTGGAAGGAAAATTTGGCGAAGGCAAAAGAAAATATGGGTTATCCCGTATCTATGCCAAGCTAAAAGAAACGGCTGAGAGCGTAATTTTCCTGCAGTTCCTGGTTATGAACTTAGAGCGCAGGCTCAGAGTTCTTTTTGTCCAAATCCTACTAAAGGTATTTTCAAGAGATTATAGAGCAGTTTTGGCTGGTTAACGAAATGTGGGGGTTTGGTTAGCAAACCCTACTTAGTAAACTTTATTGAGAGATAAAGCTGAACGTACAGAAGTCAGTTCGAACCGTAGTATCGAAGAAGTCTATGAAAATGGATGAAGAAAAGGGCTCGACGGTTGGGATGAGACAGATGTTGCTTACTTGAATCACGAAGATAGCAGTTGCTCGAAAGAGGTTACTTACTTGAAAATAGATTGGAAATCGAAGACAGACAGTAAGAACGCTTAGTGGGAATGGATAAGCAATACAAGGAACAGGTAACATCTCATCATCAACTGAACCGCCGTGTATCGAACGGTACTAACGATGGTGTGAGAGGACGGGGGTTAGTCACCCCCTCCTACTCGATTCTAAGAACTGATCCCCGATGGCAATTCTGATGGGATTGGGCAAAAATTCAATATTCAGCCCAAGCTGTTTCATCATGGGGATAAAAATACCCGAATCAATGATTCCCCGTGCACCTTGATCAACACTGTGGCCGTCAATCGTAAAAGCACCTAAAAGCCTCGCTATTTTTGTGTTCTTTTTAAATTAAAAGAACACGGCAACCGTGTTTAGATAAAAAGGCGGCTGATGTTAGTCCGGCGATGCCGGCACCGACAATTATTTCCACCCCCTTTATATAACAGAGCCTATTAAGCAGTGCCATTCAGTCTGTTTACTCCTTTTGTCATTTCTTTCATTGCTGGGCATTGCGGATGATCGTTGATTATTAAGCAAATAATGTAAAATAATAATATTGGTTGCAGTGTCAAAATAGCCGTTTTTTAAGCACTCAATCGCAAAGGTTTTCGATTTAAGCACAAATTTTTCCTAAAATCCTGCAATTTTTTCAAGAAATCAGGAAGCAAACGGCCCTGACTTACCTTTTTCAACAGCTTGTTCACATTGATGGCTGCGACTTTAAACCCAAACCACAGTTTTGAGCGCAGATGACCAAGGATAGGCATCTGGTCAACGCGGTGTTTGCGTCGAAGAACGGAAGGGCTGCCTTCCACTCCGTTGCGGATTTTTGCTAGTTTCTGGTATTCTAAAAGTGAATACTCTTGCAGCAAACTGCTCTTGAACCGTCTGTTCGCTAATCATCACAAAATTGGACTTTTTTTGAGGTTTCATGCCACAACGGTTTTGCAGCGGGCAGTCCTGACAATCTTTCAAGGTAAAGAAAGCGCGATAGTTGGCTTTTTTTCGTAGTATCGGGTTTTGTACGGTTTTTACCAGCAAGGCATTCCAAGACTTTGTTGGTGCCCCTGACGGTTCCTTTAACGCTAATAAACCAGTATGTGCGCAAGTATGATATTTCATATTATTATCTTGGAAATATTGCGGAAATAAATAGAATTTAGGTTAATTGCAGCTGTTATTGCAAGTAGCAAAATATTTTTGACGGTTGGCAGGAATTTTCAGTAATGTCGTAAAAAACATTTATATGGAATCTCCACCGCATTGTGGTGACAGGGTGGCTATAATCTATAAAGAGTGCTAAAAAAATGATAGCCCCGGGAGGGCTAAACCAGAGGCTAACTATAAAAGTTTACCAATATCTATTACGGGAGTGTACAACCCCCATTTTTTTATGCCAGAAATTAAGTTAGTTCAAGAAGTAATTAATATGGCTTGTGATGCAGGTGGCCGGTAGCCGAGAGAACTGTGCGGCCTTATTGTGTTGTATTCTAAAACCCATTTCTTGGTCAGCACCTCTACTTCAAACATAGTATCAAATATTTCCTTGTTTAAAAACTCATCTCGCATTTTGCCATTAAAACTTTCACAGTAAACTCACTGCCATTATCACTTCTGATATAGCCTGGAGAGGCTTTCACCAAAAAGAAACCGGATAAGATCTCTAGGTAAGCGTTTCAAAACCAC
>DDXI01000099.1 GCA_002347475.1 Peptococcaceae bacterium UBA2264 | reverse complement strand
ATTTTAGAAATTACGAAAAAGAAATTGTGGTGCCGACAGCAGGGATCAACGTTTTTTTTGGTTTGAACGGCCAAGGAAAGACCAACATTCTGGAGGGAGTTTATTATCTTTTAACCGGCAAGTCATATCGGGTTCAGCGTGATCAGGAACAGATCCGTTGGGGAAAAACTGGTTTTCATATTTATGGTAAATTTATTGTTGCTCAGCGGCCTGTTTTTTTAGAAAGCCATTATCTGGATAAACACAAAATAATCAGGATTAATCAGGTTTCCTGCAAAAAACTGTCTGATTATGTGGGAACTGTCAATGTGGTATATTTTTCTCCGGATGATTTATTTATGATCAAAGGCGGACCGGCGGAAAGAAGAAGGTTTCTGGATTTTCATATTGCTCAGAGACGGCCCAGTTATATAAGTTTGCTGAATTCCTATAACAAGGTTATCCAACAGAAGGCAGCTTTGTTGAAAGCAGTTCTGAGCAAGGATACGAAATGTGAGCAGCTGCGTCTCTGGAATGAGCAGCTATTCCGTATTGGCGAAAAAATTATCTGCAGCCGCTGGGAAATGGTCAATCGTCTGAATACTGTTTCCCGGGCTATTTACAGCCTGCTTTCCAATCAAAAAGAAAAAATGGATATAGTATACATTTCCAGCGGAGAAGAGCAGCTGGAAAAAGCGCTCAGCCGGTTTGCTGAGCTTTTGGAAGAAAAAATGATAGCGGAAATTGAGCGACAGATGATCCTGACAGGCCCGCATCGTGATGATCTGCGAATTTCTCTAAATGATAGATCAGCCAGGCTGTATGCTTCCCAGGGACAGCAGCGTTCCCTTGTTTTAAGTTTAAAACTGGCGGAGATGGAAATTATTAAAGAAGATAAGGGTGAATATCCTCTTTTATTGCTGGATGACGTTTTGTCTGAGCTTGACAGTCTGAGAAGAGAGTATCTGGTGCAATTCATCAATTCTTCTGCAATTCAAACTTTAATGACCTTAACCAGTGCTGAAGAGCCTCAGTTCAGAGCCCAGGCAGGATTTAGAGTGCATCAGGGACGAATAAGGAGGGTATACTAGTGTATTTGCATCTGGGTAGTGATATACTTATCGACCAAAACAAGATTATTGCTATTCTCAATCTGGAAACATCATCTGAAACAACCATAAAAAATTTTCTTGAGAACATTAATAAAAAGAAACAGATCAAGTATATCTCTGAAAAAGGTAAAGAAAAGTCTTTTATTATAACAACAGACGGTTATTTTTTTTCGCCTATTTCTTCAACAACACTGCTTAAACGTTCTGAAAGTTTTACTGACAAAGAAGAATAACTATTTATACCTGGAAAAACTACTGAAAAATATGACAATTTAAGATATAATAATAAGGTTGAATAAGTCTTATTATCTATTTTATCTATGCGGGAGGAAACAACTTTGGGGAGAAATATCCAAAATATTAACCCAAATAATGATTATAATGCTGATCAGATCGAAGTTTTAGAGGGCTTAGAGGCTGTACGCCGGCGTCCCGGTATGTATATAGGTTCTACTAGTTCCCGGGGGCTTCATCATTTGGTTTTTGAAATTGTTGATAACAGCATAGATGAGGCTTTGGCCGGTTTTTGTAATAATATCGAAGTAGTGATTCGGGAAGACAACACTATCTCGGTAACGGATAACGGACGGGGCATACCGGTAGATATCCAGTCCAAAATGGGTATCCCGGCAGTGGAAGTGGCTCTGACTGTTCTGCATGCCGGCGGGAAATTCAGCGGGGAAGCCTACAAGGTATCCGGCGGATTGCACGGAGTTGGTCTGAGTGTGGTCAATGCTTTGTCCAAATGGCTGATTGTGGAAATTATGAAAAATGGCAATGTTTATCAGCAGGAATACGCTTATGGCAAAACAATGACTGAATTAAAGATCATTGCCAGTGATATTGGTGAACGTACGGGCACCAAGATTATTTTTGCCCCTGACCCTCAAATTTTTGAAGATCTGATTTTTCAGTTCGATATCCTGGCCCACCGTTTAAGGGAACTCTCTTTTTTAAATAAAAATGTCACCATAACGCTGAAAGATGAAAGAACTGCCACCTCAGAGGTTTATTCTCATACGGGAGGAATTCAGGATTTTGTCAGATATCTGAATAAAAACAAGGATCCTTTGCATCCGCAGCCTATTTATCTGGAAGGTATGAAAGATACAACTCAGGTGGAAATAGCCATTCAATATAATAACAGTTATACGGAAAACCTCTTTTCCTTTGCCAATAATATCAATACCCAGGAAGGTGGAACTCACGAAGCCGGCTTTAAAGCGGCCCTGACGCGTATCGTCAATGAATATGCGCGCAAATATAATATTTTGAAAGCCAATGATCCCAATTTGAGCGGGGAGGATATCCGGGAAGGTTTGACCGCGGTAATTTCTGTTAAAGTCAGGGAACCGCAATTTGAAGGACAAACAAAAACCAAACTGGGTAACAGCGAAATTCGCTCTATTGTAGATACTATAACCGGAGAAGGGCTGACCAATTATATTGAAGAAAATCCGGTTATTGCTAAAAAAATCATCGAGAAATCTATCCAGTCGGCCCGAGCCCGGGATGCGGCCCGCAAGGCCCGGGAACTGACGCGCCGTAAAAGTGCTTTGGAAAGTACTTCTTTACCTGGCAAACTGGCTGACTGTTCCTGGAAAGACCCGGCTTTATGTGAAATGTATCTGGTCGAAGGGGACAGTGCCGGCGGCTCAGCTAAACAGGGACGGGATCGCCGTTTTCAGGCTATTTTGCCCTTGCGCGGCAAAATCCTGAATGTGGAGAAAGCCAGGCTGGATAAAATTTTGGCTAATATAGAGATCCGGGCTATGATCACAGCTATGGGAACAGGAATCTCCGATGATTTTAATCTGGATAAAGCCCGCTATCAGAAATTAATTATTATGACAGATGCTGATGTGGACGGTTCCCATATCCGGACTCTGCTTCTGACTTTTTTCTTTCGCTATATGCGTCCTCTGGTGGAGAACAATTACGTTTATATTGCTCAGCCGCCTCTCTATAAGATCAAAAAAGGCCGGGAACTGGTGTACGCTTATTCGGATCTGGAACTGGCTGCCGTCCTGGAGAGAGTTGGTAAGGAAAGGGCCGAAGT
>DDXI01000098.1 GCA_002347475.1 Peptococcaceae bacterium UBA2264 | reverse complement strand
TCCTGATGATTTAATTACATTGCTTATGGACAATGAATAAGAATCAGGGACCATTATGAATAAAAATGAAAATAATTTTTATATAATTCTATAAGAAATATACAGAAAAATAAGCTGCAAAGCACATAAATTGCCAAGCAGCTTATTTTTGTTTATAGAAGCGACTGTCTCAATTCTGCATCGATGATGTTGCAGATATGAGACAAGTGTAGCACATAAGAAAGTTTTATGCCTTCAGGTTGCTCTCTGTCATGCCTTCATTTCATATCTTATTCTATCCTGATTATAAGTATTCTTGATCCCAGGATATGTAAATAAAAAGGCTTTCGCTTAACCAGGACCTAACCGTCATTTCAAGAAATAACCAGGCCGAAAAAATATCTTATATAATGTAGTTTAAGTTATACTTGATCAGGCCGCAGTCAAAGAAAATGAACATTATAATATTCGACAGTCTTCTTTGATATCCGGGTCTATAGTATAAGATTCTTGGTTTAAACCGTCTCTGGAGTAAATATCAACAATTTTGTGGTATAACTTTTGCATTAAAAAAAACCCGTTGAACTCAAAATAATACTCAAAATATTCTGAATTGATCTGCAAAGGAGGTGTTCGGGGGGCTTAAGATTTTTCATACCGTTTGGAATTCGGGAAAGAGAGTAAGAAAATAGAAAGAGAAAAGAGAGATGAAGTTTAATGGCTAAAATTGGTATTGAATTTGACAAAGAGGCCCAAAAAAGTTTGGCAATGCCTCTTGGTCAGCGTGAAATGTACCCCTATCCTGGTATGTATGTAGCTGAGTCTTTGAAAGACGGCGGCGTTACCGTCGCTTTTGGTGTACCGGGTGGCCACATTTGGCATATCATTGATGCAATAAGCAGAATTGGTATTAAAATGATTACCTTTGCTCATGAACAAAATTCCGTTTATGCTGCTGAAGCCTATGCTCAGGTTGCCCGTAAACACGGTGTTGCTTACGGTACAGTTGGACCTGGTGTAGGAAACGGTTTAAGTCCTCTTAACCAGGCATTCCTGAGCAGGACTCCCATCTTTTATATTGCCGGTGGCCACGAAATCGAACATGATAAATTATATAACACCATTCAGGAAGCCTATGCTTCGGAAATGACTTCCACTATCAGCAAATGGTCACAAAGAGTTGTTTATCCTAATACTATTAAACAGTTCTTTACCCGGGGTTTGAAACTGGCTATGGACTTCCCGTATGGCCCGGTTGTCATGGAGCTGGGAATCAGCTGTCTGTTTACTCCGAAAGCAGCTAATGATCAAATCTGGTACGGTGCCTGGGGCGACCATGCAACCTGGAGACCAGACTGGCGTCGCGAAGAAACTAATAAACCGCTTGTTTCAGCTGGCGCGCCTGATGATATTGCCCGTGCGGTTAAGGCTATCTATGAAACAGAAAAGCCTTTTGGTATGATCGGCGATGGGGCGCACTGGGCTGATTGCGGACCGGAACTGCTGGAATTCTATACAATGGCAAAGGTGCCTTTCACTACAAGACGCCTTGGCCGTGGTACGATACCTGAAACTGATCCTTTATGTATGCGCGGTATGCCCTTTAAAAAAGAAGTCAGTTTGGTTGTTGCTGTTGGCGTGGAAATTGGTTTCTTTGATGGTTATGCCGGAAAATGGAATGGTGCAGTTCAAATCGCTGAGTCTACTGAACTGATTTATACTTATGTCGATACAGCTGCTGCAATTGTAGGAAATCCCAAGCTAGTGGCCAAGCAAATGATTGAATATGTTAAGGCTAATAATCTGACTCCCCCGGCAGGACGGGATGAGTGGATCAAGAAATGCCAGGAATATAATGCGGCCGGAGTCGCCAAGAGAAAGGCAACTGCCGAAAAGTATCATAATCATCCCCGTTATAAGGAAAATCCTTTCATGCATCATGCTGCGATATGTCAGATGACCGTAGACTATATTGCAGAGAAATTTAATAACGATTGTCGCTATATGATCGATGGTTTCACGATGTCTGATTATATTATGCCTTACCTGGTGTGCGTAAAGTCAGCCCAAATTCTGACGGCTTCTACTTATGCTGGTATTGGACATGGTATTGGACATGCTATCGGTGCCTGTATAGCTCAATTGGAACAAGGTGATAAAGCTCCGGTTATTGCCTTCATGGGTGATGGTGGCATGGGTAATGCCATGATGGATATTGAAGTTGCAGCCCGTTATAAGCTGCCGATCGTATATCATGTCACTAATAATGACGGTTGGATGCCTGGTTCCAAATACAATTGGTACGGTGAAAATTGGGAGGGACTTGGCGAGCAGGAAGCCATTGGCTCCAAATGGTATGGCATCGAACAGATGGGTGACGAAAGACTTCACATCAGTTATGCAGAAATTGCCGAAAAATTAGGCTGCTATGGTGAAACTGTTACCAGCCATGATGATTACCCGGCTGCCCTGGATCGCTGCTTCAAATCAGCTTTAGCCGGCAAACCGGCGGTTCTCGACTGCATGATGGACAAGCATCTGGTCAATAAAGCTGTTACCGGCCCGGTTTATGCTCTGATGTATCAACATATTCCGTGGGTAGATCTGCCGGAAAGAGGCAAACGAGTCCGTCGGGCAATCTGGGGCAAAGAAAGAGTATTCCCTGGTTTAGCAAAATATCCGCCGATGACAGTACCTAATGCTATGGATCCGTTTGAAAAAGAGGAAATGAAAATAACCGGTGAAGACTGGCCAATCAAGTAACCCGGAAAGATTAATTTAAGGGTATGGGTCCTGCGTTTGCAGGACCTTGCCTTTATCAGAACAAAAAATGAGGATTTGTTTTAAATATGTGAAGTTTAAGGGGTGGCTGAATTGGAATTTTTGGTAGCAAAAAAAACTGAACTATGCACTGCCTGCGGTTTCTGCAGATTCATGCT
>DDXI01000123.1 GCA_002347475.1 Peptococcaceae bacterium UBA2264 | reverse complement strand
TTTGGCTAGCAAGCCCTATTTATTACTACGCCCTAACCTAAACCATTTACTGGTTATCGAATATACTTCTATTTACGCACCATCAATTTCTTAATCGCCTTATCCAGACCTTCCAAGGTCAATTCATACATGGGAAAAAGGCTGCGGACCATTTGAATAGTATCAGAGCCATAAATTATCTCCCAATCACTTTCCGGAATTGGATTGAGCCAGACATTATGCGGAAACTTCTCAGCTAAACGCTCCAGCCAAACAATTCCCGGCAGCTCATTGCCCATTTCCCAAAAAATGTTGCCATTGACCATCATCAGTTCGCTGGGAGCCATTGCGGCATCCCCTACGATCACAACCTTATAATCCATACCGAGTGATCTTATTAGCTCCTCTGTTTTAACAGTTCTGCTGGGACTATAATCAGCATCTAAATATAAATAATCATAGACACAGTTATGGAAGTAATAAAACCTTAAATCCTGAAAATGGGCAGACCTGTGCACGGCGGAAAACAACTGGCTGCAAATATGGGCATGAGGATACATGGAACCACCGATGTCCATCAAGACAATTACCTTGACCGTATTTTTGCGGGACCTTGTCCACACCAGCTTTAATTTCCCGGCATTCCTACAGGTTTCATCTATAGTCTTGTCCAAATCGAGCTGATCTTTAGCCCCCTCCAGGCGGGAACTAAACTGACGCAGCCGGCGTAAAGCAACTTCAAACTGCCTGACACCCAAAGTCTGGTCACTGCGGTATGCCCGGTAATTGCGCTCTGCCGCCACTTTTACAGCTGATTGAGCATTAGACTCCCCCCCGATTCTCATCCCCCCCGAACGAAAACCGGAATGGCCAAAGGGCGCACTCCCGCCGGTACCGATCCATTTTGTGCCCCCGTGATGAGTTCCATCCTGGGTAAGCAAACGTTCTGCCAAAGCTGCTTTTAAACTTTCCCAATCTGGTAAATCCAGGGACTTCAAGATCTGGAGGCGTTCTTCTTCCGTAAACATTTTGACAGGTATAGGATCTCGCAGCCATTCAAAAACTACATCCTGTAATTCTTGCGGAGTCTCGATCCCTTGAAAATATTTTTGAAAAGCCAGATCATAGCGATCAAAGTGACATTCACTTTTTACTAAAACAGCCCGTGCCAAATAGTAAAAACCTGAGAAACTTGATTCAGCTAAACCTGCGCTCAAGGCCTCCATCAGGGTCAGCCACTCGGTGATAGAAACAGGAACACCCTCACGTCGTAATTGATAAAAAAATTCTGTAAACATCTTTTTACCATCCATATTCATGATTATCCGTTCGGGACAGATTACTAATATTTGATGATTTCCAGTAAATCATCAGTTTTATTAATCATAAATTTATAGGAATCGTAAACACCCTGATTATAAAACTCGCTGGCCAATTTTTCCATAATGAAGTCCAGTAATAATGAAGAGGCCAGATCTCCGAATTCTTCTTCTCTTTCTTGCAGAAAATAGGCTTTTATGGCTGAAATCATATCCTGTCTTTTTTCTTTGCTTATTTTAATTTTATTATCCAAATATTTACCTCCCAGATTGGGCAGGCTTTACCCTGCGGTTATCATGCGGCGACTGGGCCAATTCTTTGGGACGGCATTTTCCAAGTGATTTAAAAGAAAAGGAAAGCTGGCTGCTATTTTATGCCAAAGCGGTTCAGCAGACTGATATAGGATGTATTCAGGAGCTTATGTCCCATAGTCTCTTTGAATTTATATGATTTCTCTTTGCCTTCACGGCGAAGCAATTGCGCATCCTGTGAAACTTTCGTTATCATAATTTTTGTTCTATTTTTGCCCCGCACTCGCTGCAAAATTTAACTCCTTCAGCTACGGGAAGGCCGCAGGAAGGACAGGCATTGGCAACTTCTGGATTCTTTACCTGACCTGCCTTAATTTTTTCTATTTCAGCTTTATATTCTTCAATGGCTGTAAAGCTGTTTTTAATTTCAGCACATAGCGCTGCTGCTTCTTCATCAAGCTCTGCACCGGTCTGGAATTTTTTCCAGTAATGCTCCCCTATCTTCCCTTTGGAAATAGAAATTTTCGTTTCCTCGGAAGTTATTTTGGCTTTCAAGCCGGTAATATCCAGAAGATCACTGGTTTTATCCATAGCATCCTTGGCAAAACTGCTTAGTTTATCGATAATATCCATACCGATTCCCCCCTTTAAATTAATAACACTAAACTTACTGAGATCAATTATTGAATTCCTGTTCTCCTCATCATTCTTTTTAAGGTTGAAGCTTTTCTTGCCATTTTACACAGTAATTGTTAAATGCCCACACCCTACATAGATTAAATAAATTCCAAGTGTTTCAAAATGAGCTCTAAACTATTATCAATACCTGTCTTGCTTGTATCTATGGAAATGTCATATTGTCTGGCATCTGTCCATTCATTTCCCGTAAATGTTAGATAATACTGAGTTCTATCTTAATCGACTTGGGCAATCATTTTCCCGGCAACTTCTTCTGAAATATTATAAAGCTCCATAATGCGGTCTTTGCGGAAGGCAATATACCATGTAAAAATATGCTGACATGATTCGGATGTTCCCGAAGGATATGAGCACCACAGCGTCCTATAATAACAGCTGAACGTTCTTTTGAAATATGTTCTATTATTTCTGCTTCGGCCTTAAATAACTCCCGGTCTGTTGGAACAATCATCGGTGGCGGCAGATAAGCATCTGAAGCAAATGCACATAATTGTAAGAATGATTGCCAAAATGATCTTATTTTTTCATCACGCGATTCCAAATCCTCTTCTAATACTGAAAGCTTTTTGGCAACATGGCAGATAATTTCACGGTCTGCATAAAATATATTCAATTTTTTTGCCAACTGCTGTCCTATATAGGCCCCTCCACTCCCTAACTGGCGGCTAATTGTAATTACAAAAGGCCCAGTCTGTTTCACTCTTCAGTCCTCCTGAATTCCATTAAAAATCAGTTGCCTTGACAACTATGCAAATGGCAGAATTATAAGGATCCTTTATCTGGACCAGAGTTTCCTTGGCCCTGCAGCACAAGCGTTCTAATTTATGGAATGTCATGTTCTTTCAACAGTTTTACATATTTTTCTCCTCATAAACACAAGTACCGACCTTGCTTGGTCGGTTATGCGATTTACGATATTTAAGTGAAAACGTTAAATGCACCCTCGCATTCACCGAT
>DDXI01000154.1 GCA_002347475.1 Peptococcaceae bacterium UBA2264 | reverse complement strand
AGAAAGGCAATAATATAGCCACCTAATCCTAAACTCGGGATGCCAAAAATACGGGGTGTTAAATCAGAAGTACAGACAATACTGGAACCAATTATAAGGGAAGCACAAAGCAGGCAAATTGTCAGTTTATCTATCATCATATTAGCTCGGCGTACAGGTTCATCGGCAGTGGATAAAACGACATCTATTTTTGTTTGTCCCCTCATGGCCATTTTGAGGACATTGGAAAGTTGTTCCGGTAAAGCAAGACTATTTTTGACAAAACCGTTTAAGGATATTGCTGCCGCAAGGGATTCCTTTTTTAAGTCTATATCCTTTAATATGTTACCAGAAATATGATTAGCCATAATTTGTACAAAATTAACCTGAGGTGAGCAAAAGGCCAGAACCCCTTCAATAGTGATGACCCCGCGGACAAGCATGGCTATCCCTGGAGGCAAAGAAATCTGATGGAAGTTCAGAATATCCCTAACTTCCTCCATAATTTGGCCAAGATGCAAATCGGCAAGATCCACATCACCAAAACGGACAAGCAGACTTTCGATATCCTCATAAAGCTTGGTATGGTTTACCTGGCCCTTGATAGTATCCAAGGCCAGGAATATTTCTATTAAATCTTCTACATTTTGCTGAACAACAGAGAGAATGATTTTTTTCAAAAGCAGTCTGTCCCGATTAGTAATCCTGCCTACCATACCTAAATCAAGCCAGACAATTTTGCCATTACGGATATAAATGTTCCCAGGATGAGGGTCTGCATGGAACAGCCCATCATCTACAATTTGTTTGACATAGTTTTCTGCCAGTTTGATTCCGATTTCGTTGATGTCGTATCCGAGTTTCTGGAGATTTTCCAGATCATCAATTTGGACACCTGCTATATACTCCATAACCAATACTCTCGATGTCGTCAAATGGCGCTCTATCTGCGGGAAAGCAACATACACAATATCAGCATTTAAGTCGGTAAACTCTTTAATATAGTCTGCTTCGGCAATAAAGTCCATTTCTTTTTGAGCTGTCGCCCACATTTCGTCAAGGAACATTTTAAAGTCTATGTTTCCAATATTGATTTTCAGAATTTTATTGAAGGAAAGCGCTTTTTTCAGCAACTGGATGTCGCGTTCCATCGTTTGATAAATTCCGGGACGTTGAATTTTAATCACAACAATTTTTCCATTTTTTAAGACAGCCTTATGCACCTGGGCTATTGATGCTGAGCCGATATGCTCCTCAAAAACTTTCAGAAAAACCTCGTCACTACCCCTGCCATACTCAGATTCAATCACCCGGATCACTTCTTCATATGTCAATGGTTTCACATCTGTTCGCAGCTCAGCAAGAGTATCACAATAATTCTGGGGAAGCATGTCAGTACGCATGGACATGATCTGTCCCAGCTTGACGAAGGTGGGACCCAGGTCTTCAAAAATCGCTTTCAGTTTTTCAGGAGAAATGCCGTGGATAATTCCATGACGTTTAAGTGTACTCACCATTTCCCTTAATCTGGTGGCTGATGATTTACTTCCCGCTAATTGGTTATTTTCAATAGCTGTTCCTTTGCTCATCGTTATTTTTCTCCATCTCCAAGAGCTTCTCTTTTAAAGCAGAAATTTCTTCTTTGCTAAGAGTGTCAAGTCTTTTCAGGAGATCATTCATATTTTCGCCCGGGGAGTGTTTTTTCTTGATTTCGGCAAGATCATGTTTTAATTCCTCGTTAATGATTTTACCCTGTTCTACAGTAAGCTCACCTTTTTCAATCAATGAGTCAATGACTTCCTTGGTTTTTTCGGCTGTAGTGGCTAAGGCGCCAATTCCGGCCAGAAAAATCTTTTTCATTTCATCACTTATTGTCATTTCACAACCCCCTTTATATTTTTAGTATATCTGAAAATATCCATAAAATATATAGATTACCTTTTCCGGCTCAGGGAAATCAATGATCCGATCAAGGCGATTGCAGCAGCAACTAGCATGACTATATGAAAAGAACTGATAAAAGCAGAAGTCAGCTGTGTTGAAGTCGGGTGAGTCAGGCTGTTGAGGAAAGCAGCCTGACGGTTCTCGAATAAAGAGACCGCAAACACGATTCCAATAACCATGCCCACATTGCGTACCAAGGCGTTTAGCCCTCCGGCTATACTTAATTTATGCTGGGGAACAGAACTCATGATACTGTTATTATTGGGTGCTTGAAACATTCCTGAGCCTAGGCCCATAAGGATCGGCCCGGGAATTATTTGCCAGGTTGTTGCTTGAGCAGTGACAGTGGTTAAATAGAAAAGACCTGCGGAAATAATAAATAACCCGCCTGTGGTGAGAACAACCGGTCCAATTTTGTCAGAAATGGTTCCGCTAAGGGGAGCAGCCAGAGCCGTTGTCAGCGGGAAAGCGCTCATCAGCAAACCAACCTGGGCAGGGCTGTAATGTAAAATTTGCTGCAGATAAAAGGGCATTATTATCACATAGGCAAATATAGCAGTAAATAAACTGAAACCGGAAATATTTCCGAGCAGAAATGGCTTGATTTTAAATAGGGAGAAGTCAATCAGAGCATGCTTAACTCTGGTTTCGGTAATAAAGAAAAAGACTAATAATATTACTCCGCTTAGCAGACCGGATAGAATAACAGCCGAACCCCAGCCCCAGTCAGAGCCTTCACTGACGGCAAATAAGAGGCTAAGCATCCCAGATGTAAAGAAAAAAGCTCCGGCATAATCGAAGGTTTCCTCATTCCCCTGAGGTTGATCAGCAGGCAATATCATTTGGCTGGCCAGGAAGCCCATAATCCCGATGGGAATGTTGACGAAGAAAATGGCCCGCCAGCTTACCAGGCCCACAAGAAGACCGCCGAGAACCGGACCGGTCATACTGCCAAGGGCTACCACAGTACCAGTAAGACCGAGAGCACGCCCGCGTTCCCGGGAAGAAAAGGCTGCTGTTATGATTGCAAGCGCATTAGCCATCATCATTGAGGCCCCAATTGCCTGGAGGACGCGCATCATAATGAGCAGCCAGATATTATTGGCAGCTCCGCATAAAACCGACCCCAGCGTAAAGATCAAAAACCCTAGCGAATATATTTTTTTGCGGCCCAGCATATCTGCTAACCGGCCAAAAACCGGCAGCAGGCTGGAAATTGTCAGTAAATAAGCCGTAGCCACCCATTGCAAAACAGTAAGGCCGGAACGCATTTCAGTGGAAATGGTGGGCAGAGCCACGTTAACGATACTGGAGTCCAGCGTGGCCATAAATGTACCAATAGAGACTGTGGCAAGAATTAACCAGCGGATTTTGGCAGACTGCTGTACTTTCCCAGCCAAACCCGGTTGCTTTATCGACAAAATCTTGTCACTCCTCATTACTCATAAATCAGTGCTTACTTGAACAATAGTCATCTTTCTGATAAACTGAAATCGTTTTTATAGCACTTAAAGTCATAAAGTTCTTACATTAATAGTGGAATAGTGGACTAATGATACTGTTGCAGAGCAGAAATTTTTTAGGAAGTGTTTAAAAAATTGATTATTAATACCCATAAGATATTATCTGCCGTTATTTATGATAAAGTTCAGGAAAATTCGAATTTTTATTTGGAATACAAATACTTTCTCTGGGGAAATATCCAGCCTGATATTGTACCTGGCCTAGTGTTAAAGTCTCACTACAAAGCCGAGAGTCTGGATTATGTTATCAATAAAATTGTAAAATTAAGTAATACACCGCCTTCCCTGTTTCAAAATAACCAGGCTCGTAATAAATTCAGTGAACATATGGGTATCATTTCTCATTTTTTGTGTGATTTCTTTTGCCTTCCGCATTATAGTCGTTGGCATTATAACTCCTCGATGATGCTCCCTCATATAAAATTTGAGAAAAGTTTAAACCAGGTAGCTAATAATCTTCTTACCATTCCCAGCTTGTCTCTCCTGCCCATCAGTAATTTTGACAATAACACCCTGGAATCCTTCATAGAGACAGTTCTCAGAGAGTATTCTTTGCATGAAGATTATCGCAACGATCTTATCTACGCTTCGAATATTTGTGCTGAGATTATAGAAAAAATCATCTCTTTCATCTTTAACACAAAAAAAGCTCAGACTTACGCACAAATTGCGTAATTTGAGCTTTTTGCTTTTGGGGGGACATTTGTTGCTTTGGCTCAGACTTTAGGCCGCGCGTCTGCCTATTTATTCGCCTAAATATATTTTAAATAAGTTTTAAACATTTCAAAAATTACTTTCAAATTTCCGCTGAAAACAAGTGAGTATTCGGCTGCAAAGAAAAATCCGCATTCCTGGCAAAGCCCTTTTATATCAAGACAACGGCCACAAATCCATTGTTTTTCATTTTCCATAATTACACATTGGTAACAGGGAGTCTTGAAGGTATTGTTCACTATATAGGGAAAGGCGCTTTGGAGGTTCAAAACCGGATATCCTCTCCCGCTTAACTCCGCGATCCGGTCACAGCAAATTTGTTTTTGTTCCCTGGTCAATTTTAAATACTCTGTTCCTGGATAAGGCGTATGAAAGTTAAAGGAAACAGCTCTGACATTTTTAGTCTGCATGGCTGTTTCACAAACTTCTTCTATGTCATTTTTATTGATTTGATTTATGGCCATGTATAAACAGATATTTGCAGAAGTCGCTTTGTTGATATTTGCCAGGATCAGGTCATAGGTATCCCCGCGAATTTCGTTGTGCTTTTCTTTCTCACCATCCAGGCTCACCAGAATCAAATCGGCTTCAGGCAAATCCAAGGTAAAAGTACCGTTTGTGACAACATTCACGATTGCGAAACCCAGCTGTTTTGCTTCTTTAACCAGATCCCTTAAGGTGACGCCATTATCCCCCCATAGAAATGGCTCACCGCCATAAAAAAGCAGAATTCTGATTCCCTCTGCATACAATTTTTGCATTTCAGTTTTTATTTGCTTATAAGGGTAAACCGCACTTGTTAAATTGCTTACCGCGCAATGCCTGCAGGCTAAATTACATTTATCTGTTAGAATAATTGAGCCTAAGATAGGTTTTCTTCTCTTAAACAAAACTGTGGTAATCCCGAAATAAGTGAACTTAAGCAAGGTGCTAAATTTCATATCTCGCCTCGATTCATGAAGAGTGATCCAGATCTGTTTTTTTCTGTTTAAATTCTTAGGCTTCAATTTCGCCCTTGGCATATCTTTCGCGCAGAATGGACATGGCTGTGTCTTCTTTTACTTTAGAATTATCAGGCATTATAATATACTTTTTAATTAATTTGACCGCAAATAGTATAACCACTGCCCAAAAAAGAATATAAATAATCATGGATGCCAATCCCAGCCACAAAGTATTTTCCTGCCCTAATAACTGACTGCTGGGGCCATAAAAAGGATGCATAATTCTTTCCCCTCCCTGCTTTCCATTTATCAGAAATTGTACTGTTTGTCCGAAGTTCACTGACCGCACATATTCAGTGGCTTTGAGCTAACATATACGCTTGCTGCAGCCAGCACATCACTTCTTCATCAATATCCGATGTTTTTTCAATGATTAGGTGATGAGTCCAACGGTTTGGATATGTTTCGACAGCTTCAATAATTCGTGGGCTTATGATCTGATGATCCAGACCGAAGGTCAAAACAACCGCATTATTCATACATATTTTCTCCATAATTATACATGCTTATTTCTTGTTTTCTCTGTTTCATCTGTTTCAATTGATTCATATGGTCTTGATCTTAAACCCACCATTCAAATTCTTATCTATTTATTCTACTGCTAATTGCCGGTTCTTGCACCAGACTCCTCATTTTTTGCTGATCTCCACCTTGCCATAATTCATCATCCTTCCCCTTAAAGAAAGAAGGACAGAAATTGTCTGCACGCAACAAGTTCCTGTCCTCTTTGTTTTCTATTTTTCAGATCGAAAAATAACGAGGTAAAATAACGAGGCTCCAACGAACCTTTCTCAACTTCCAACCTTACATTACCGGCAACTTCCGTTTCCCAAACCATCTTCTCACAAGACCTTCATCCACTGCTTATCCGCTTACTCATTGCCCACTACAGTTTCACTTCAAATCACACTTGTTTCACTCAAACCTCGCGGCCTTTGCAAACCAAACCTTCATTTCCGCAAATCCCATTGTAGACTCTTTTCTGTGAACTTACCTGGATATAGCAAATCTCTTCGACTCACTGATCTTATGGTCCAACGGCCTGTTCCGTTTCCATCCTCCGGCTCAGTTGGTTTTCCGTCTTAGGAATTCCTTGGAGCCTGCTTTAATAATACTTTATCAGGCTCCTGCGGTCAAAGCAGGAATCCGGCTATATTCCGGGGATAGTTCTAGAATTCTGAATATTTCATCTATTTACGCATTTATCCTTAAAATTAAGAAAAACAACACTGGCCTCTTTTACTCCGGCTAACTTCCTGATGCTCTCAGCAGAGGTATAATTGACAGCGCATTCCTCTTTATCAGATCGCCTTGTCGGCAAGTCCCGCACCGGCAAATTGACTGTTATAAAGGTCAGTGTAAAAACCGCCCAGAGCGAGGAGTTCGCTGTGGCTGCCCTTTTCGATCACCTTACCCTGATTCATAACCAGAATCAGGTCGGCATTGCGGATAGTGGAGAGTCTGTGGGCGATGACAAAACTTGTCCGACCTTTCATCAGTTCGTGCATGGCTTTTTGGATTGAGGCTTCTGTTCTGGTATCAATACTGCTGGTTGCTTCGTCCAGAATCAGAATGGCCGGGTCAGCAAGCAGAGCCCGGGCAATAGTGAGAAGCTGCTTTTGACCCTGGGAAATATTAGAGGCCTCTTCGTTCAGAACAGTATCATAGCCTTCCGGTAAGGTCCTGATAAAGTGGTCAGCGTGAGCTGCCCGGGCTGCTCTGATGATCTCTGCTTCGCTGGCTTCTTCCCGGCCATAGGCAATATTCTCTCTGATGGTCCCGCTGAAAAGCCAGGTATCCTGCAGAACTACGCCAAAGATGCTGCGTAAGGCTCCGCGTTTTAAGTCTCTGATATCGACCCCGTCAATGGTAATTTTACCGTTATTTAGCTCATAAAAGCGCATCAGCAGGTTGACCAGGGTAGTTTTGCCTGCTCCGGTTGGACCGACAATGGCCACGGTTTGTCCCTGGTGAACGTCAATACTCAAATTGGTGATGATCGTGTCATCTTCCCTGTAAGCGAACCTGACGTTTTGGAAGCTGACTTCGCCTGCGGTCTGAGCCAGTATCCGGGCTCCGCTGCTGTCAGGGCTTTCTTCGGCTTCATCCAGGATTTCAAATACCCGTTCAGCTGAGGCTACAGAGGCCTGAATAATATTGGTTATATGGGCAGCCTGCACGACAGGATGGGTAACTTGTCTGGCGTATTGTATAAAAGCCTGAATATCACCAATTTCCAGCAACTTTTTCGTTACGAAAATACCACCGACAACACAGATGACTACATAGCCAAGGTTACTGATCAGATTAAGAAGCGGCATTATGATACCGGAGACAAATTGAGCTTTCCAGCCTGCGTTGTACAGTCTATCATTGATAGTACCGAATTGGGCGCGGGATTGCTTTTGGCGTCCGAAAACCTTAACGATATGATGCCCGCTAAAGGTCTCTTCGACATAGCCGTTGAGCAATCCCAGTTCTTTTTGCTGGGCAGCAAAATATTTTTGGGAATGTTTAGTCACAAATGCTGTTAGCAGAAGTGAAAGAGGCAAGCTGACAACAGCAATCAGTGTCAGTAAGGGGCTGATAGAAAGCATCATAATAATTGTACCAGTGAAGGAGACGACAGCTGTGATCAGTTGGGTGATGCTCTGCTGCAAAGAGCTGCTGATATTATCTATGTCGTTGGTCAAGCGGCTCAGGATATCCCCATGTGTCCTGGCGTCGAAAAATCCGAGGGGCAGCCGGGCCAACTTATTATTGAGATCATTACGCATGTCAAAAACGGTTTTTTGAGCTACTCTGGCCATAATAAACTGGGTAAGATAATTAAAAAAAGAGCTGAAAATATAGAGCCCGAGCAAATAAAAAAGTATCTGCCTGATATAAGTGAAATCTATCCCGGCGCCAGGTACCTGCTTGAACAACAGCATACTGCCTTCGAATAATTTGGTGGTAGCCTTACCCAGGATTCTGGGACAAAGAATATCAAACAAGTTGCCCAGGATAGTCATGATCAAGACCAGCAGGAGCTGAAAACGGCAGGGTTTCAAATAAGTAAGAAGCCTCTGGAAAGTACTTTGGAAATTCCGGACTTTTTCCACAGGCATTCCCAAACCGCCGGCTGGGCCTTTGCCCCAAAAACCGCCTTGTCTGAAGGCTGGTTCATTATCAGAACCGGCAGTTGTTCGATTTTGTTTACGTTCTGCACTCATGCTCTTTCCTCCTCAGAAAACTGGGAGGAAACAATCTCCCGATAGATCCTGCAGGTTTGTAAGAGTTCCTTATGTCTGCCCAGCCCCACAATTTCACCATCATCCAAAACAATGATTTGATCGGCATCCCTGATTGTGCTGATCCGCTGGGCTACAAAAATTACTGTAGCTTGGGCGGTTTCCTGCCGGAGGGCAGAACGCAGCCGGGCATCAGTTTTATAATCAAGAGCCGAAAAGGTGTCATCGAAAAGATAGATTTTTGCTTTTCGTACCAGGGCGCGGGCAATAGCAAGCCGCTGTTTTTGTCCGCCCGAAATATTGGTGCCGCTCTGGGCAAGCAGAGAAGCAAAACCATCCTTCATTTCCAGGATGAATTCTGTGGCTTGGGCAACATCGGCAGCTTGTCTGATTTCCTCCTCACTGGCATCTTCCTTGCCCATCCGGATATTATCAGCAATACTACCACTGAAAAGCAGCGCTTTTTGAGGTACTAATCCTATTTTTGCCCGTAAGTCTTCCATGGCTATTTTCCGCACATCCAGACCGTCGATTAAAACACTGCCGTTCTCGATATCATAAAAGCGCGGGATCAGATTAAGCAGGGTTGATTTGCCTGAACCGGTGCCACCAATGATTGCCGTGACCTCGCCGGGCCTGGCTGTGAAAGAAATTTTTCTCAGAGCCGGATATTCAGCCCCGGGGTAACGAAAAGTAACATTTCTGAATTCAATAAGACCCCTGTCATGCTCAGCCTTCCTGACCGTTGCAGCATCAGTTATTTCCAGGACCATTTCCAGTATTTCGTTGATACGCTGGGCTGAAGCTTCAGCCCGCGGAATTATTATAAACATGTAGGAAACCATCACCAGTGAAAACATTATGTACATGGCATATTGAATAAAGGCCATCATGTCACCGACCTGCATATAGCCATGACTGATACGAATCCCGCCAAACCAGACAATGGCAATTGTGGTGAAGTTCATAACCAACATCGTCATCGGCATAGTAACTGCCATGAGAATACTGACCTTGACAGAGATATTGGTCAGGTCCAGATTCGCTGTGTTAAAACGCCTTTTCTCATATCCTGTGCGGTTGAAGGCCCGTATCACTCTGATGCCTGTCAGGCTTTCGCGAAACACCCGGTTCAGGTTATCCAGTTTCACTTGCTGAACTTTAAACAGAGGCATGCCCTTATAGGCAATGAGATAAATTGCCCCGCTTAAAACCGGCAAGACTGCCAGGAAAACCAGCGACAGGACGGCATCTTTGGAGATAGCCATAAAGATACCCCCGATACACATCATGGGCGCACTGATCATTAAGCGCAGCAGGAAAATCAGCAATAATTGAATCTGGGTAATATCGTTGCTTGTTCTGGTGATTAAGGAGGAGGTACCAATTTTATTAAACTCCTGGAGTGAATAATCAAGGACCCGGGAAAATACCCTCTCCCGCAGATCTTTGCTGAAGCCAGCGGCAATTTTGGAGGACAGGAAGTTGGCTGAAATCGCACAGAATGCACTTCCGGCGGTAATCAAAAGCATAAAACCGCCAATACACAGAATATAGCTTGTATCACCATTGACGATACCGAAATTGACAATGTCGGCCATCAGAGTTGGCAGATAAAGTTCGGCCAGGGATTGCAGCAAAATAAGAATTATAACGGCAGCCACCGAAATAATAAAGGGCCTCAGATATTTAACTAATTTAACCATCCAGGATCATCTCCGGTCAGTTGAGTGCGGGGTAAGAACTGATTGTCAGCTGAAGTTTCTGATATTTATGCAATTAAAAAACTATAATAATTCCTCGTAAATTTTCCTTTTCTTATCGCCAAGACGTTTTTTCGCCATTCTGATAATTTTCCGGTATAAAAATACTTCAGACTCATAATTCTTGATCAACTCTTCTTGCTTTTCAATACTGAGTAAAGGCATCTCTATCTCCATGATATCGGCAAAGTTAATGTTCATAACAGTAGTACCGCGCTGAAAGCTTTTAATCATGGCCAGACCCATAGGACTTTCTAAAAAAATCTGTATAAACTTTCCTGTGACCTTTTCCTTTGGCCTGATCACAATCAGGTTGGCAGAAGCAATGACAGTTCTGTTTTGGGCAGCAAACACTGCAGATTTTATTATTGTCCCCCGGCAGGAAAGCACTACATCACCTGTGAGCAGTTCGTAGCGTTTTACCTTCCGCTCCTCTGCAGCAATAGTATCCATGTTCTGGTAATCAATTTCCCCATTTTCGAGATTGGAGATATTGAGCACTGCAATTCTGCCACAAGAAGTGTCTTTCTTCAGGATAGATTTTCCTCTGAATACTTCTGCCACATCTTTCAGCTTGACTTTTTGCAGACTGGAGCTTCTAAACCGTTTCATGGTTTCATCGTCTGCTAATAAAAGCTCTATGCGCCAATCCTCGCGAGCTGATAATTCTGTGGTTTCGATAGACTTCTGCTTCCTGATCTTCAGAGCATGCCTGTGCAGTTCCAATGTACCGATTATGATTTTATCTTTACTCTCTGCAGATATTGAGATTAAATAAGTCTTGAACGCTATTACCGGTCTGAAGATCCCCTCCGGTAAGATGTAAATGCTCTCCAATTGATAATTTTCGGTAATATATGCTCGCAACTTCTCATTGCCCAAACCGGCAAAAGTGATTTTGGCCGGCACGATAATATCCAGCGTTCCCTTCTTATTCAGATGAGCAAGCATATTTTCCATGGCAATACCACAGCTGTCCCTTGTCAGAAAATCTCTGCTCAACTCCTCAGGTTTATGGCTGAAGACCGGCAGAGTATAGATATAATCATATTCATCATCCTGCAAGAAACCGTTATAAATAGACTCAAAGTTAATTCTTACATTATTATAATCAGCAAATGCCAGCTGCAGCAGTATATGCATGATTTTATTGTCAGTAGTTAAAGTAAACCTGGCAGCGCGGTTGGACTCGATTATTTCTCTCAGCCCCGTCAAATGTTTTTCTGCTTCTGTTATAAGGATTTTTTCCGGCTGGAGTTTTGCGATTCTCTCACTGATAAATTTGTTTAGGTATAATGGTGTTATTACTGTATCCGGGAAGGCATTCTTATATATTTCCAGGGTAAAATTAATGAGATCAATATCTTTCAAAACTGTAAAGAAATCAAAAAAGTCCTCTCTGTCTGCTGGAAAGAAGCCTAATTCCTCTTCCGTGCTTCTTTTCATAAACTGAAAAAGCTTATCTTTGTCAGAAAGAATATCTCTGTTTTCCTCAAGCTGCTTTAAGTTTTTCAGCGTTATTTTTACACGAAGCATTTCTCTGAGCAGTTGTTCTCTGGAAGAAAGATACCTTTGATATAAGACGTTTAAGGCGACATTGATATTCATAGGTACTTGAAACCTCCTTTCCGATTCCCGGCTGCACCTAGACAAGTGTATTGTAAATATATTATATTAGTATGTCAATACTATATTAATTGCATTTGAATATTACAAGGCATTCTGGCGGAAAGATATTCGATTTATGAATATTCCTGCTGATGTTTTTCGTTCTGGCTATTTTTATATTATCTGCAGCCAGTACCCTTTTCCTTTTACAAATGATTGGCTATACTTGAAATAGTTCTATTTAATTTTGAATGAGGTAAAACATGATCTCTCAAAACGTCAAAGAAAAGAATTATTTCTGGTTTACATTAATTATCCTCATTTTCGTTGCTATGATCTTTCTCTTTTTTTATCTTGATCGCCATAATGAACTTTCCCAGGTTATCCGGCAATGGCGTCTAGGCGGCATCCTTCTGTCAATTCTTCTTATGGCTGCTCTTTGCATGACCCCCATACCTTCCGAGGGTCTTCTCGTCCTCCTGCTTAAAATCTATGGCATCTATGAGGGGATACTTTATTCCTGGTTGGGAATGATCGTAAGTTCCCTGGCTATTTTCTACCTGGCTCGTCATTCCGGGCCAAGATTATTCCAAAAAATGATTACTCCCCGTTACCTTGAACTGGTTGAACATTGGATACGGAAAAAAGGTTCTATGGGATTATTGATTGCTCGTCTTTTTCCGCTTCCTCCTTTTGCCGTTAACTTTATCGCCGGAGCCAGTTACTCGGTTAAATTCTGGCCCTATCTCTGGACAGCAGCCTTATCGATTATCCCATATTATATAGGATTCACGCTTATCTACATTGGCGTACTAAAATCAATCTGGATTGGGTTGGTTATAGCTGGAATCATAATTTTCTCCTTATTAGGGGTTAGTCACATAGCCAGGAAAATACCAAATAATAACCCCTGATGAATTTTAAAGATTGTTCAGTTGCATCTTGACAAATAAGCTCCTTATAATTAAAATATGTCAAATGTGCAAGTGGATAATATTATAAATAGAGCAGGTGATACTCTTTAATAAGGTATGGTTGGGCCGGGTAAATAAGCTGGCAGCAGGATATAATACCTGCGGGACTATTGAAAGAAACAATAGCCCTGCAGGTATTTTTGGTAAAAACATTACGACTTGTGGAGGTTATGTGGTCAGTATGGAGATAATTTCTTATAACTTTGAAAGTCGGACTACGAAGTACATATTCAGCCTGGCTGGTATCCGTAACTTTTATAACATTATAAGGAGAAGCATCTGATGTTCATTTCTGATAAGAAAGCCAGGTATGCATTCTTGTTAGATAGAATACAAATAATAATGGGGGATGAGTTCAAACATTTGTCTTCTGATATACTTAAAATAATGTACTGGATTAGACCGTTTGTGCAAGAATATTTAATTATCTTTTCTTGCTAATGCTGACGAACAGGAGATCAATATGATGAGTACATCCTTGAAGACCAAACTGGGCCAAACTTTTCCTGCCATGACTCATAAAAACTATCGCTATTTCTGGTTTGGTCAGTGCATATCGCTGGTAGGCACCTGGATTTATACAACTGCCCAGCAATGGTTGGTCTATACTCTCACCAAATCTGCATTTTTACTGGGGATTTTAGGGGTTGCCCAGTTTGGACCAACGCTTATTTTTTCTCTCTTTGCCGGTGTTTTAGCTGACAGATATCCCAAGAAATTGGTGCTTCAATTTACGCAAACAGTTCTTATGATCCAATCCCTGATTATGGCCGTCCTTATTTGGTCCGGACACATTCTTTATTGGCAGATCTTGATTCTGGCTGCTGCTCTGGGCTTGGTTAATGCGCTGGATATGCCTGTGCGTCAGTCCTTTTTCATTGAATTAGTCGGCAGAAATGATTTGCCCAATGCTATAGCCCTTAATTCCAGCATAGTTAATTTAGCCCGTATCATTGGCCCGGCANNATCAAAAAGCCGGTTTTGGCCTGTGCTGTACTCGCTGTCTTGGATGTAGGGATATTTACGATGAATTCTAACGTACTACTCCCTGTTTTTGTTGATCAGGTTCTCCGCCTGGGTGTTAATGGTTATGGGTTCCTCCTCACTGTCATGGGTATCGGTTCCCTGGCTGGAGCATTACTGGTTGCCGCTAAAATCCGTAAAAAACCCAGCTTGAGAACAATATTCATCAGCTCTCTCATCATCGCTGGCTTGACAGTATCGGTGTTCTTTATTCATTCTTATTTCCTAACCACAATCGCTATCGCCGGCATTGGTTTTTTCAATATCATTTTTATGAATACAGTTAATACCACCTTGCAATTAACTTCCAGCGACGAATACCGGGGCCGTACCATGAGTGTGTATACTCTTGCTCTGGTTGGAACCACTCCTATCGGCAATTTATTTGCCGGCAGCTTTACTCAAAAATTTGGCTCGTCCGTCGGTTTCTTAATGTGTGGTCTCACATGCGGAATTCTGATAATGGCGATAATCAGCCTGAGTCGATTTCTGGAAAAGAAACAATCAGCCCAATAAGTTTCCAGGTCTTTCTTTAACGCCAGGAACATTATCACTCTGCGAAGTCCACTCGAGATCCCGGCAGGAGCCATCTTTGTGGCGATAGCGGTTGATGAAGTACATTATCTGACCAAAGGCAGCGTTCACTTCCAGTATCTCAAAATCGCAGGGTTTGCCGTTCTTATTATTGATGATTTCTAAATTTGAATAACCGAGGGGCAATTTTTCAATAACTAATTTGTAAAAATGATCTAACTAAGATTATTGAACACCTTTATGATATGTAGATTCATACTATTTTCGCTTTAAAAGCTCGTGAGCAGTGTACCTTCTCTTAATTAGATGCTATAATACACTGTTGTTGTAAAAACAATAATACAATTGAAGGAAAAAGGTTTTTTATAAAAATGATCAGTACCAGTAATTTATCCTTAAGGTTTGGAAAAAGAGCTCTATTTGAAGATGTAAA
This sequence comes from Peptococcaceae bacterium UBA2264, assembly GCA_002347475.1. Taxonomy (GTDB): domain Bacteria; phylum Bacillota; class Desulfitobacteriia; order Desulfitobacteriales; family Desulfitobacteriaceae; genus UBA2264. The sequence goes on along the minus strand of DDXI01000154.1, from coordinate 8,736 downwards.
TGTCAAATTCACCCCAGGTAACTGTTATGGCTTAATAGGTGCTAATGGTGCCGGGAAATCCACTTTTCTAAAGATACTGTCCGGAGAAATTAACTCTTCCAGCGGTGAAGTTATTTTAACTCCCCGCGAACGTATTGCTGTACTAAAACAGGACCATTTCGAATTTGAAGAGTTTAAAGTACTGAAAACAGTCATTATCGGCTACCCCCGTCTCTATGAAATCATGGAAGAAAAAGACATCCTTTATGCCAAACCGGATTTTTCAGATAAAGACGGTATCAGAGCTTCGGAACTGGAAGCTGAATTTGCTGAAATCAGCGGTTGGGAAGCTGAGGCTGAAGCTGCTGCCTTGCTCATGGGATTAGGTATCCCTAAAGACCTTCATGACAAACAAATGAAGGAACTTGACGGCAATGCGAAAGTCCGCGTCCTACTGGCTCAGGCCCTCTTTGGAAATCCCAACATTCTGCTATTAGATGAACCTACCAACAATCTTGATCTTCAGTCCATCACCTGGCTGGAAAACTTCTTATATAATTTTGAGAGCACCGTAATTGTGGTCTCCCATGACAGACACTTTTTAAACAAGGTATGCACCCACATTGCTGATATTGATTATGGCAAAATTCAGTTATATGTGGGCAACTATGATTTTTGGTATGAATCAAGCCAATTAGCTTTGAAAATGGCGAGAGAGGCCAACAGAAAAAAGGAAGACAAGATTGCAGATCTGCAAAGATTTATCGAACGTTTCAGCTCGAATGCTTCCAAAGCGAAGCAGGCAACCTCGCGTAAAAGACAGTTGGAAAAATTAACGCTTGAAGACATTAAACCATCTACCCGCAAATATCCCTATATCGCCTTTAGTCCGGACCGGGAAGCCGGGAATAATCTTCTAACCGTACAAAATCTCACGAAAGAAGTATCCGGCGAAAAAATTCTGGATCGTGTCTCTTTTACCGTGAACACAGGTGATAAAATAGCTTTTGTTGGGCCAAACGGACAGGCGAAAACCGCGTTATTCAGAATATTAATGGGCGAGTCAGCTCCTGATGATGGAGAGTTCAGCTGGGGAATAACTACATCACAAACTTATCTGCCCAAAGATAATTCTGCCTATTTCGATACAGATCTCATCCTCGTTGACTGGTTAAGACAATTCTCCAAAGATCCTGATGAAACTTTTGTCAGAGGCTTTCTGGGCAGAATGCTCTTTTCAGGTGATGAATCCCTTAAAAAAGCCAGCGTAATTTCCGGAGGAGAAAAGGTGCGTTGTATGCTTTCACGTATGATGCTCAGCGGCGCTAATGTCTTGATCCTGGATGAACCCACAAATCACCTCGATTTGGAAACCATCACCGCCTTAAATAACAGCCTGATCAACTTTAACGGAACAGTACTATTCGTCTCACAGGATCATCAGTTCGTTCAAACCATAGCCAACAGAATCATTGAAATAACACCCAATGGTTTGGTGGACAGACAACTGACGTATGATGAGTATTTAGAAAATGAAAATGTAAAAGATTTATTAACCACCCTGTACTCTTCACAAGTATAAAGACGCAGGATCATTTATTATGAGTTGTGGCTATACCTCGGACCTCATATCGACTCGAAAGAAAACACATATGGTGATTAATGTGACAAGGGCCGTGCAGTGTTTGGTTTGCACGGCCCCTTCTTTTAGAGGGATCTTTTAACGAAGTCAGAGTTCTTACTCTTGCTTTTTAGCTCTGCCATACATAATCCAGCCAAATAACATGGCTGCTGCGATAATAAAAGCCGGATGAATACCGGTTAAATAAAGAGCCGCCGCTGCTGCAACCGCAACTCCCCAGGAACTTACGGCGGGAAAGGAATTTTTACCCAGTTCATAAGCAGTCTGAGCTACAAAAATTACGACAACCGGGCGAACTGCTTTGAGCATGGCTTTCAGTTCCGGAGAATCCGAATACCTCATAATTAAACTGCCCAGCAGAATTACAAGGATCAGCGTTGGGGCTATTGTTCCAGTCAAGGCTGCCAGGACTCCCAGCCAACCAACCTGCTTATAGCCTATGTAAGATGCCATTTTAATGGCGATGGGTCCTGGTAAAGCGTTGCTGATGGCTAAGGCGTCAACAAATTCCTTTTCATCCAGCCAGCGGTAGTGATCCACTGCTTCGATCTTAATGAGCGGGACTACTGCCGGCCCGCCGCCAAAGCCTAGATTGGAAGCGCGTGTAAAAGCAATAAAAAGATCCCATAATTTTTTGAACAAAAACCTCAACCCCTCAAACCCTTTGATAACCTCAATATCCTCAATAACTCCGTATCCTCAGCAGGCCAAATAACCTTAAAATATAAATTACCTGAGTAGGCTGAATCTCCTGATTTTATTCCATCCCCGGCAATTTAGCGATAAACCAAAAGTCCGAGAAACATGGATAAGACTATAATCAGGGCAGGATGCATCTTCAGCCAGTAAAGCGCCGCCAGAGCGGCCAGGGCAAAGCCCCAGGTTGTCAGGTCCGGAAAAGATCCTTGACCCATTTCAAGAGCTGTCTGGGCAATCAAGATTACAATAACCGGGCGCACCCCCTTCAACATTGCTATAAGAACAGGGGAATCGGAGTTTTTCATCAAAAATCCGGCCAGTAAAATCACAGCCAGCACTGTAAGCAGAATCGATCCAATCAGAGCAGACAAAGATCCTGCCCAGCCAGCAATCTGATAACCGATATAACCGGCTAATTTTGTGGCGATCGGACCGGGCAGGGCATTGCTGACGGCCAGGGCATCGGCAAACTGGGCATCGGTCATCCAGTGATATTTCTGCACGGCTTCAGCTTTTACGAGTGGAATAATTGCCGCTCCGCCACCAAAACTGAAATTACTGGCTCTGGTAAATGCGATCAGCAAATTCCAGAGATCTGTCAACATTTTTCTTCATCTCCCCTATTTCCCGCAGCCCGGTCACTTGATCTTAATGATATCCACTCAGTTTTCCACCGTTTGCCTTAATCTATTTTAAGATTTGCATCAGATCCAAAGGATGATCCAGCAAATGCCTGGCTCCGCTGGAAAGCAGTTCTTCCCTGCTGCGAAAACCCCAGGAGACCCCGACAGCATACATGCCGGCACTGTTGGCGGTCAGCATATCTACATCTGTATCTCCCACAAAAATAAAGTTCTCAGGCTTGATCCCTGCTTTCTGGCTGATTAAAAGGGCCCCTTGCGGATTCGGTTTTCTGGGAATAGCGGCACTGAATCCGAGCACAGCCTCGAAATTCCAGTTGGGCAGCAGGGTTGTGACCACTTTTCTGGTCAATTCGTCAAGTTTATTGGAAAACACCGCCAGTTTCATCTCCTGGGCCGCAAGTTCATTCAGCATCTCAGCAATTCCATCATAAGGGCGTGTCTTATTGACACAGTTATGCTGGTATTCCTCAACCAGTAAACTGTAATATTTTTCAACCAGCTCTTCCTTATCCGGCGATTCCGGTAAGGCTTCCCGCATGAGATTTTTCACCCCATTGCCAATAAAGCGCTTGCAGGTATGCAGATCATGCGGCGGAAAACCGTGTCTCAAGAGAACACTGTTCATGGAATCGGCAATATCTTCCAGAGAATTGACCAATGTGCCGTCCAAGTCAAAAATAACGCCCCTATACTTCATAACTTCTGATAACTCCTTTCTCTCTCGCTCAGCCGAATTGCCGGAACAATCAAATCTGCTGCTACAGCAATACTGCTCTCAGGCCGGCCACTGTCTCCACCATATGGGTCGGATCTTCTTTTTCCATTTCCTGACGTGATCCATACCCGTACAGCACACCAACGGAATCCAGGCCTGTTTCCCTGGCTCCTATAATATCGTATTTTCTGTCCCCGATCATCACTGCATTAGTGCCGGCTTGCAGGCGGCATTCCAGCAACGCATAGGAGATAACCTCACTCTTTTTAGTCCTGGTCCCATCCAAATTACTTCCGGCTGTGAAGTGAAAGTAACTGCTTAGCTTAAAGTAATCCAATATTCTCTGCGCAAAAACCAGCGGTTTTGAGGTAGCCAAAAGCAGTTTTTTACCTTCGTCGGTCAATTCCGCGAGCAGTTCCGGGACCTGCTGGTAAACACTATTTTCAAATATCCCTTTGACCGTAAAATATTCCCTGTACTTTTCCACAGCCCGGATCGCCGTATTTTTATCAAAATGATAATAGTGCATGAAGGATTCTATCAGCGGCGGTCCGATGAAATTAGTTAAATGCTCCCTGTCAGTTTCCGTAATGCCGAAAGATTTTAAAGCATACTGGATGGAATTGGTGATGCCCAGCCGGGGATCGGTCAATGTTCCATCCAAATCAAACAAGACGGTATCATATTTTTTGCTCACCATTTTTCAGGCTTCCTCCCCGAAAATTCTCCTTGGAGTTATACTTTTAACGCAGTTTCAGTTTAATGTTGAGGGAAATTTCCAGCTGCTTCTCAGCGAAACAATTTAGTTAACTGCTGCCGGCAGGATGGGCATCATGCCGGGTACGACATAAGCCTGGAGATAGACCATTACAGCGATGATAAGAACGAATAAAATGGAGTGTTTAACAGTGAACTTGAACAAGGAAGACTCGCGTCCGACCAAGGAAGTTGCTGCCGCAGCTACGGCAATGGATTGGGGAGAAATCATTTTACCGACAACACCCCCCGAGCTGTTCGCTGCAACCGTAAGAACGGGGTTTATGCCAATTTGCTCAGCGGTAACTTGTTGAAGTTTCCCAAACAAGGCATTGGATGAAGTATCCGAACCGGTCAGGAAGACACCGAACCAGCCGAGAATCGGGGAAAGGATTGGAAACAACATCCCCGTTGAGGCAAACAGAAGACCCAGGGTAAAGGAGAGACCGGAATAGTTTGCCAGATAAGCAAATCCAAGAACTGCGGAAATATTGATGAGGGGAAATTTCAATTGTTTGAGGGTTTGAGCGAAGACTTTAAGAGCTGTCGTAGGTTTAATTCCCAAGATGAGGGTACTGATGACTGCTGATATCAGAATTGCTGTGCCCGCTGCAGATAAGAAATCCCATTTATAGGCTGCTGCATAAACTGCCGGTTTGGCAACGATCGGGGCAGCTTTGTAAACCAGACCATCGAGACCTGGCCAATGATTGATATAGACAGCAAGGTGCATCTTATTAAGTACCCAATCCTTAAAAGCAGGAGTACCCCAGATGGTTACCATAACTGTCAGGATCGCAAAGGGAGACCAGGCTTTGATAATTTGTCCCAGTGAATACTTCGTAACTTCTGCTTTTAGGGCATCTTTTTCATGAGGAAAATGCCAGAGCGTTTTTGGCTGCCAGAATTTCAGGAGTAAAGTCGTTGCCAGGAGAGAAACTATCGAAGAGATGATATCGGGGAGATAAGCACCCAGGTAATTTGAAGACCACCATTGAGCCACAGCAAAAGATACACCTGTAACAAGGATGGCGGGTAATACTTCCAGCGCCGATTTCCATCCTGCCAATAAGATAACAAGATAAAGAGGGATTACAACAGATAAGAACGGCAGCTGACGCCCCACGGCCTGAGAAATAACGAAGTCTCCCATTCCGGTTACAGCACCTGCCGCGATGATGGGAGCACCAATTGCGCCAAAAGCAACAGGGGCTGTATTGGCAATCAAACATAAACCTGCAGCTTTAAGAGGTTCAAAACCAAGTCCGATAAGAATCGCACCCGTAATGGCCACGGGAGCACCAAAACCGGCGGCTCCTTCCAGGAAGGCCCCAAAAGAGAAGGCTACAATAAGAGCTTGCAGACGACGATCACTGGTAACTGAGGCAATAGAACTTTTTATAATTTCAAATTGACCAGCTTCAACGGTTAAATTGTATAAGTACACGGCTGTAATGATAATCCAGCCAATCGGCCACAGTCCATAAACCATACCATAAGCTGTTGCTGAAAGCGCAATGGAAACAGGCATCTTGTAAACAAGAACTACATCAACTAACGTTATTAAGAGCGTAAGTACTCCAGCTTGATAACCCTTCATTTCTTTAATAGCTAAAGCCCAAAACAAGAAAAATATCGGGATAGAAACAACGAGTGCCGTCAGTCCCAGGCTGCCTCCCAGGGCTGCGTAATTTTGTGTCCATGACATCTACTGATCTCCCCTCACTTTCTTAATATTTAACTATTAAATTTAAATAATCTCTCGGGCAATTCCCTCCATTCCATGGTTATTATGTCGCTGTTTGAAAATAACCTATATTCTGATTGTATTTTTTGATTGTATTTTATCATATGTACGGTATTCTGCCAGATATTATGGAAATAAATATACAGGTTTGCGCAAGGACAAACCTACCCCATCCGGCTTGAAGTCCAGCAGTTCGACTTCATGACCGGCTTTCTCCAAGTGAGTGGCCAGGGTGACAATGCCGATGGGGTAGACTTTTTCCGGGGAGAATCCTTCCACCGAAGGGGTTTGGACCAGAAGAATGCGCATCCTTATCACTCCAATAGCACAATGGCAAAATAATTGACCTTAAAACTTCGTGAAAATAACCAGGATAACCAGCAGAGACAGGACCTCTATGCATTCATTGGTAGCTCCCAGGGTATCCCCGGTTACCCCGCCAATCTTTTTGGCAACATACCACTCCAGGAGGACGGTGCCAACCAAGACCGTCCCCAGTAAAAGGAGTGCCGGCAGTTCCAGTAAAAGCAAGGATAAAATAACCACAATAACCGAGTTAAAAAGCAGTTCCCGATAGCCGACATGGAGAGTGAAATTGCCAACCCCTCCGCTGGCCCGGGCATAAGGAAATAAGGCTGCCCCGTAGACCTGGGACCAACGGCCAAGAGCCAGGGCCAGGATTAAGGCTATCCCCTGGCTCCCCGGCGGCATCTGGCCCAGCAGCACCAGCTTGGCTGTAATCATCAGAATACCCGCTATAACCCCGTGGGAACCTACCAGGCTGTCCCGCATGATTTCAAGCATTCGTTCCTTCGAGCGGCCGCTGAATAAGCCGTCCGCCGTATCCATCAGACCGTCACCATGCAGATTCCCGGTAAGGAATATCAGGAAGGCCAGGGTGAGAAAATTGCTCACCGGCAGAGCAAAGATCAGGGAAGCCAGGGCGTGCACTCCTGCCGCCAGGGCTCCCAGGAGCAAGCCCACCAAGGCAAACCAGGACATGGAACGGGCCATTTTCTTGTCATTGATTTCTCCTTTAATGGTTACCGGTAATCTCGTGAGAAATTGTACTGCCAGTAATAATTCCAAAATTGCAACATCTCCCTTTTCCAAAATTGATTATCATCAATCTATTATAATCAATTTTAGCAGCAGGTGGCGCTGGTGTTCAGATTTTGGCTGATAATTTTCATGGCACAGTACCCACCGTACATCGAACAGGCTTCACTGTCTTCGGCAGTGCTGTCTTTGGCCGTCCCGATACTGGCGCTCACTTTGGTAGTCAATCCTTTGCCGATGCCGACATTTTTATGGGGACGCCCGCTGTTGGCCGGGATTACGATAGTTCCCTGGGCAACTCCCTGGATAATTACGGCCTCAGCCACTCCTTCCTCTTGGGCTACCGCCCTCATTTCCGGGGTGACATTCCCCCGGAGGGCTTCTTTTATTTGAGTCATCTCTCTCCCTCCTCAGAATAAAAAAATCCACGCACCATTTTTGGAGCGTGGATTTTACCTTCATCCTCACTTAAACCAATAAGCCAACCTTACTCTCGAGGCAACTTGAATATTTCAGGCAGGTCTCCTGACTCAGGGTCAATACTGACTGCCCTTCCCCTTTTGTAGAGTGGTCCTGGCAGCAGCTTACCTTTACAGTGGCGGGTCCGTCCGGGAATTGCACCCGGTTCCCTATTCTCCCTTGCGGGCACCTGAAATTGATTAATGATATTTAATTATTTGCAATTGCATTTTTCATAATATTGCCTGTCTTGAGGTTTGTCAAGAGTTTATTTAACAAAGCTCTTTTCTCAGTAACCGGCCTTAAATTCATTAATAATTAATTTTTGATATTGACGCTTGTAAATAAATAAAGTAAATTGATAGAGGTTTTATTTGTATACAAACAGTACGCATACGAATTGTTTCCATGCGCTATGAGGGGGATTGAAATGAAGAAGATCATTCCAGGTCTGCTGGTAATCCTGGCTATAATTACTATCCTGGCGGGCTGCGGATCAGCCAAGCAAGCAGTTGAGGAAACAGAGAGGGATACTCAAGCTGCCAAGCCAGCCTATATTATGGCGGGAATAATCGACTCTCGCGAAAAAGCTGTAATCACATCCAAGCTTTCCGCTAAGATAGCCTCTATTCCGGTGGATACAGGATCAGTTGTCCGCAAAGGCGAGACTCTGGTGATCCTGGATGGCAAGGAAATTGAAGCCCAGGCAGCCCAGGCTCAGGCCGGGGTGGAAATTGCCCAGGCCAATTTAGCCAGGATGCAGGCCGGAGCGCGGCCGGAGCAAATAGCCCAAGCCCAGGCTGCTGCGGACAGTGCCGAGGCCAATTACCTGAACATAAAAAATAATTAGGGCTTGCTAAAGATTGAAAAAATCCAGTAATGACAAGGGTTTGACGGCTCTTTTGGCGAATTTAAGTGTAAGGGAATAGTGATTAAAGCCCTTAAAACCTTGCACTTGGAGGAGAAAATGTACCGCAAACCTGATCCACAATTAACCATAGATGATTTTATTCTGCCGTTTTCCGGCAAGCTTAGC
>DDXI01000014.1 GCA_002347475.1 Peptococcaceae bacterium UBA2264 | reverse complement strand
GACGGTTTTGGAGACCGCTGTTCTACCATTGAACTAATCCCCTCTGTAACTTGAGTGAAATAAACATTACAGTGACGAAATGAATTATAGCTGAAAATAAAAATAGTGTCAACAGTTATTAGAATTTTATTATGAAAAACTTGAAATGAGATCGAATATATGGGATTAAGCAAAGGAATATTTCATTGGTATAAATAGTAGGCAAACAATAGCATTGGTGTTATTCTTAATAGGGTAGACATGGGTTAATAAAGACAATATTTAACCTTGACAATGTTCTCAGCTAGGAGTGGACGTAATTGAGAATTGACCTACATGTGCATACCCGGGAATCAGATGGGTTTTCATCTGTCCGGGAGATTATCACATTAGCCCGGAAAGAAAAAATTGGCACACTGGCTATTACTGATCATGAATCCACACAAGGAATTGAACAGGCCCTGCTCTTAGCTTCCGCAAGTGGCATTAAGATTATTCCGGGAATAGAATTATTAACTTGCTATAAGGGGATAGAAGTGCACCTCCTGGGATATTTTAAAAACGTCAATAATCATGATCTGCAGAATCGCTTGAAAGAGCTGCGTGAACGCCGAACAGCATTGACTTATCAAATGGTTAAGATATTTCAGCAGACCGGCTATCCTTTGGAATGGAAAGAAGTGGAGAAAGAAGCCAACGCCGAAGCAGCGGTTAGTTTGGGGCATATTATTCGAGCCATAGTTAAACGGGAAAAATACCATGACAGAGAAACTTTGAGAAGAATAATAAGCTTCTTCAGACCAGGAGGTATCGCTTTTTTACCTTTTCTGGAACATCCCTTCGATGAAGCTGTTGACTTGATTTTTGCAACAGGCGGATTACCAGTTTTAGCCCACCCTGGCCTATTACCAGATAACAGTATTGTCACTAAATTATTAGCTTATCGCCCTATCGGTCTGGAAGTATATTACGGTTATTGGGATGATCGGGAAAAACTGATAGCATATTACGCTGATCTGGCTGTTAAGAGTGCGATACTGGCAACCGGAGGCAGTGACTATCATGGTCCGCTGGGAAGGATTAAACTTGGTTGTATAAATATACCTCTTTCGAGTGTCACTGGTTTGCAGGACTACCTGGGAATTGAATGAGGTAAATACTGAAGGGGTAATTACGTGTTAAGACGTATCAAAGTTACTTTTCTGGCCTTATTTTCTATCATATATTTTGGAACAATAGCTCTGACCTTTGCGGAAGAATTTAGTTTCTGGGAAGCCTTATATTTGACAGTTCAGACTGTGACAACAGTTGGCTTCGGGGATATTGTGGTATCTACGGCCTGGGGACATGTTATAATTTTTGTTTTGATGATTGGTGGGGTAGGGCTTATGCTCTATTCCCTTGGTTTGGTGGTGGCCTTTGTTATTGAAGGCCAACTGGCTAATGTATATGGGAGAAGAAAAATGAAGAAAAAAATCGGGCAGCTCAAAAATCATATAATTGTCTGTGGTGCTGGCAGAGTAGGCTGGCAAGTAGTACAACGTTTACACAGAGAAGGTGCGCCTTATGTAATTATAGATCAGGATGAGGAGCTGATCAGCAAACTTCTTGAGGATGGGTTTATGGCAGTTCACGGGGATGCCACCCTTGACGAAGTTTTAGTCAATGTTCAGATAGAACAGGCCAAAGGCCTGATAACCACTCTGCCCGAGGATGCTCTGAATGTTTTTGTAACCTTGACAGCCAAAGGCCTAAATCCCGATATCAAGGTGGTTGCCCGCATGGATAAACTCGAATCGGAAAAAAAATTAAGACATGCCGGAGCTGATAAAATAATATCTCCGGCTATCCTGGGGGGGTGGCGGATGGCAATGTCTATTCTGAAACCTACCAGTATGGAATTTATCGAAACTTTGTTGCATGATTATAATATCGAGATTGATATTGAAGAGTTCAGGATTGACCAGGATTCCAGTCTGGCAGGAAAAACGCTGGGTTTGAGCGGCGTAAAGGAAAAAACGGGCGCTATAGTTATAGCAATTGCCCGCGGCAAGGACCTGATAAGTAATCCGGAAGCCGAAGAAGTTATTTTAAGCGGTGATCTCTTGATTGTTTTGGGAAAGAAGGAACAATTGCAACGGCTTGAACATCTTGCCGAAAGAAAAGAATTACTTAAAGTATGATCAAGAAAACATCATTTTATCCTTTTGGGATTATCAGAGTAATGTTATAATGATAAAGTTGAAAAAATATTGTCTTTGAAGGCAATATGCTGAGGTGAAAAATGGATCCACTTACACATGGCCTGATTGGGGCTGCGCTATCTACACTTTCCGGTCATACCTTACAACTTCAAGATCCTGTTTTTCTTGGCTGTACCTTAGGATCTATGATTCCTGATCTGGATATTGTTGCTCATTATAAAGGAAGATTGAATTATTTATTAAAGCACCGCAGTGTAAGTCATTCACTTATAGCATTTACCGTTATGTCCCTGGTTTTAAGTACAATTCTGTATATCATTTTCCCGTCAACCTCCTGGTCCAGCATTTTCTTATGGACTCTGGTGGGAACACTGTCCCACGGTTTGATGGATGTTTTGAATTCATATGGGGCAGAACTATTGTGGCCGTTTGTACGCAAAAAATTTACTGTCAACATGATTATGCTGACAGATCCGGTAGTTTTTTTCCTGTTCCTGGTTTCACTGATTACCTCCTATAGTTTTACTTCTTTGGCTCAGACAACAACCCTCATGACTATTATTCTGGCAGCCCTCTATCTGGCTTTCCGGGAAAAGGGACGTCTGAAGATACGCAATAATCTCAGGTCTGTTTACCATCAGGAAACAAAGAGTGAGGTTATTGTATTGCCGGCAATGTATCATCCCTTTAGTTGGAATTTCATACTTTTGCAGAGCGATTGTGTACTCTACGGGACTATAAAAGATAATAATCCGGTTATTCTTCGTGTTTTGCCACAATGGGATAGTGCTGATCCTTTAGTAATGGCGGCCCTGGAAGGAAATCTGGCTGAGCTTTTTGATCATTTTACCCCTTATTATCACCTTGTTACCCAGCAAAGTATAAATAACATATGTAAAATCGAGTTTTTAGATCTTCGATATTGGTCAAAAGGTAACTTTCTATATTCCGGTCAATTAAATATTAATGAAAACGGCGAAATAACGCAGGAAAAATTTTATTTATCCCCTGATCGAGATGGAATTTTCTTAAGTTACTGAGTATAATTTTGTTAATAAATCTCATGTAAGGAATGTAGCATGAGGTTTATTTTATTCAGGAAAACACTGTTAACCTATGACTGCAGAGAACAGGACGTGGAGGTGTAGCAATTGTTGAGAAAGAGAAAAAATACCGGCATATCCTGGATGAAAATAAGCAGTATTGTTTTGCTGATTGTAGCAGTATTTTATATATTAGGCTTATTTGGCTTCACTGGTTTCGGAAGGAACTTGTCTTATCTGTTCACATTGCTTTTGGGAAGATCAGCTTGGCTAATTCCCTTTTTGTGCTTATTGTTTTCTCTCATACTTTGGCCGCGTCCGTTCTTCCGTAAAAAATACCGGAGGTCAAAAACAGATACTTCAGGGAGGGAACCGGCTTATGATATCGGGCAGTTAAACAAAAAGGTGAGGGCCAGAACAAAAAAAGAAGCAGCTGAAAGAAAGGAATCAGAAGAGCATTCTGATCTGTTGAAATCATTTTCGTTACCGAAAGACAAAATTGTCCCGATACATGGTTTTGAGAATTATTTTGTTTCAGTTAAGTGGCCAGAAATAAATGATGTCCTCATTGACAATAAAATGAATGAGTTAGGCAAGGACTTTTCTACCTATTTTGGAGAAGGTCAGCATTCCTTCAAGCAACCTGTCAGAATAACAACATTAAAGGGATTAAGAGAATATATTGAAGGGGTAGATAATGAATTAAGTAAGGAAGAGCATTATGATAGCGATAATCCAGCTGCAAATTTTGAACAACAAATTTCAGACTTCCTCGCAGAAGAGGCATTGGATAATTCTGATAAACAGGATAATCATACGGCTGACGAAATATCTCAAGCAGAAGATGATTTAAGTGAGAAGTCAGTGGAGAAGGATCATTTAAGTGAGAAGTCAGAAGAACAAGCAAGTTATGGAAAAGAAGAAATTTCATATATTTTTGAGCTGGAAACTGAATCCGAGTCTGGTACTGCAGAAACAGAAGAAGAGGCAGAAACAGAACAAGATGCAGATATTGAAGAAGATATAGAAACAGAAGATACTGAAACAAAAGTTGAAAAAATACTGACTATTAATGAAGATCTGACTATTGATGAAGTGCTGGCCTTGGCTGAAGATACAGAAATACCTCTCCAAATCAGGCAATCCTGGCAGTTGCCAAGTATTAATTTTCTGGATAATTTACCACAAATCGAGGCTCCCCGGGAAACGGAATCTTCTGCAAAGCTTGAAGGGGTTTTGCATAACTTTGGTATAGATACCAAGGTTATCAGAGTGACCAGAGGACCGGTGATTACCAGATACGAACTTTCTCCTGCCCCGGGTGTTAAGATCAGTCGTATAGTGAATCTGGCAGATGATATTGCTTTGGGTTTAGCTGCCAGAGATGTCCGGATAGAAGCACCGATACCTGGTAAATCTGCTGTTGGCATTGAGGTTCCCAATAAGATTCCCCGGGCCGTATCTTTCAGAGAGGTGATAGAAACACCTGCCTATGATCAGAAAAACTCAAAATTGAAATTTGCTTTAGGAAAAGATATTGCTGATCAGCCGGTCATTGCTGATCTCGCCCAAATGCCTCACCTTCTGGTGGCAGGTGCGACGGGCTCCGGGAAAAGTGTCTGTATAACAGCCATAATAAATTCTCTGCTTTATAATGCTACTCCTGATGAAGTCAAGTTTCTATTCATCGATCCTAAAATGGTTGAGTTGAATCAATACAATGGAATTCCTCACCTGCTTGCTCCAGTTGTCACAGATCCTAAAAAGGCAGCCGCCGCCTTAAAATGGATTGTTAAGGAAATGGAAACCCGTTATGAACTTTTTGCTGCTGCAGGTGTCCGGGATATTGAACGCTACAACAAACCGGAAAGGACAGGAAGCAATGAGGAGAAAGCTCTGATGCTGCCCTGGATCGTTGTTATTATTGATGAGTTGGCTGACCTGATGCTGGTTGCCGCCGGACAGGTAGAGGAGGCTATCTGCCGCTTAGCCCAAATGGCCCGGGCTGCAGGCATTCACTTGGTTATTGCCACTCAACGTCCTTCTGTGGATGTCATCACAGGAATAATCAAAGCTAATATACCCAGTCGGATATCATTTGCAGTGACGTCCTCCATCGATTCGCGAACAATACTGGACACGACCGGGGCTGAGAAATTGTTAGGAAAAGGTGACATGTTATATTCGCCGCAGGGGATCAATAAACCTCAGAGGGTGCAAGGTTGTCTGGTTAATGATGAGGAAGTAGAGAGAGTAATTGCCTATTGGAAATCCCAGGGAAGGCCAGAATACCTGGATCCTGAATATCTTTTTGCTGAAAATAGAACCGAGGAATCCGGAGGTAATGATGATAGTTTGTTCATAAATGCCGGGACACTTGTTATTAATTCCGGTATTGCCTCAGTTTCTTATCTGCAAAGGCGGTTAAAGCTGGGTTATGCTCGCGCCGCCCGTTTGATGGATATGTTGGAGGAAAACGGTGTGGTAGGTTCTTACGAGGGCAGTAAACCCAGGCAGGTACTTTTGAGCCTTGATGAATTCAAGGAACGATCCGGCATTTAAGGTTTATTATTCTGATAGCAAGTCTTATATCCAATAAAAGGGGAGTAGTTATGTGCCTGTATGTTTTTGCTTATAATATTCATCCCCGTTATCGACTGATCATGGCTTCCAACAGGGACGAGTACTATGTCAGGCTAACAGAAAAAGCCCATTTTTGGCCGTCTGCCCCCCAGGTTTTGGCTGGCCGGGATTTGGAAATGGGCGGAACCTGGATGGGTATTACCAAAAAAGGACGTTTTGCAGCTCTGACTAATTATCGCGATTCTTCTTCCCAAGTTGTTAATGCCAACTCGCGCGGGACACTGGTCAGTAATTATCTGATCAGCGATAAAACACCCCAGGAATATATGTCAGGTGTTATTAATAGTCGGGCTGGCTATAATGGTTTTAACTTATTGACTGCTGATTCATCAAAGATTTTATATTATAATAAAAATTTGCCTTCAGCGGTAATCCTAGAACCAGGAATTTACGGTCTTAGCAACCATTATTTAAATACCCCCTGGTTCAAAGTCAAAAAAAGTAAACAAGCTCTGACTAATTATCTAAAAAATAGCAAAATGATTGAGACGGAATCACTTTTTGCAATAATGAAAGATACTGAACAGGCTCCTGATCACGAGTTGCCAGACACAGGCCTTAGTCAAGAAAGAGAAAAATTATTATCCTCAATATTTATTCAAGGGACTGACTATGGGACAAGGTCATCTGCTGTTTTGCTGATCGAGCACAGCGGTCATGTCATATTTCAGGAAAAAAGCTATAAGACAGATCAGCAGGAGTGTCTGAAATTAACCTATGAATTTGACCTTTTAATGTAAATTAACTGTTTGATCAGATATCTTATTGCAACTGAACATAGGATAATTTTTTGAAAATAGTTACACAAACAAACGAGAATATTAAAATTATTAAGAAATATCTGAACCTCCGGTTCTGATTATACTTGCAGTTAATTTAATTTGTTAATCCGGGGGTAATTTATGCGCAGATCATTAGTGATTATTATTATAATTTGTTTATGCCTGAATCAATCGGCAATAGTGACTTTAGCTGTAAATAGTGGTACAAATGCAGATGATTTGCAGGTTACAGGTATCTCTGCCATCTTAATGGATCTTGAATCAGGACAAATACTTTACGAGCATAATTCCCATGAGCGCCTGGCTATAGCCAGCATTACCAAAATAATGACAGCTATGGTAGCTATGGACAGGGGCAATTTGGATGCTGTTATTACTGTGGGCTCTGAGGTCCTTGATCGCAAAAAAATTTATGGGACACTTGTTTTTTTGTCGCCGGGAGAAGAATTTACTTTACGGCAGTTATTAGCGGCTATGTTGATGAATTCAGCCAATGATGCTGCAGTAGCTATTGCCAAGAGTATTGGAGGCAGCGAAGAAGCCTTTGTCCAAATGATGAATCAAAAAGCTGAGGACCTGGGGCTGAAAGATACTCATTTCATCAATCCGCACGGTTTATCGGAAATTGGTCACTTTAGCAGTGCTTATGATATGGCAATAATTACGCGTTCCGCTTTAGAGAATTCTGCCTTGGCTTCCATAGTAAAAACAAAAGAAGAGGATTTTCCGCGTACCCAACAAGGAATGGTACCAAATCATTTGCAAAACCGTAATAAACTTTTGTGGGAATACGAAGGTGCTGATGGAGTAAAAACCGGTTATACAGATCTTGCTGGTAATACGTTAGTGGCATCAGCTACGCGTAATGACAGACAATTGCTTGCTGTAATCCTGAAAGGAACATCCCTGATTAATACCTACAGGGATGCCAGTACTTTGTTAGATTACGGATTCAAGCAATTTAACAACAAACTGATAGTATCCTCCAGCCAGGCAATCACTTCAATTAAGCTTAAGAACGGTCAACTGGTAAAATTAGGGCCAGCTAAAGATATTTATGTCACAGTTGCCAGTAATCAGAAAGATCCGGACTATCAGATAAAGGCAGTTCCCACTCCTATTGAATTGCCAGTTAATGTTGGCGATCAGCTTGGATGGGCAGATGTGTTTCTTGCAGGTAATTATATACAAACCGTACCGTTAGTGGCTCAGAATGCCCTTGGGTTGCCAGATGCTGATTATCTCAAGTATTTTCTGCTCGGGGGCTTAATGGTTTCGGGTTTGGTTGTATTTCCGCGTGTGCGGCGTTATTATTCGCTCAGACGTCGGCGGCGCAGAGTAATAGATCGGGGCCCTCTATGAAAGTAGTGGCAATTGGAGATTCCATTACCTTTGGTTATCCTTACACCAACTCTGATTCCTGGGTTAGATTAACAGCAGATAAATTAAATCTGGAAATTATCAACCAGGGAGTCTGCGGAGATTTGACAAGAGACATGCTGAACCGTTTTGATTTGGATGTCTTATGCCTTGATCCCACACATGTTATCATTATGGGCGGTACGAATGACGCTTACTGCAATCTGACAGTTGATGAAATCAGCAGAAATATTGACCAAATGGTGCGAAAATGCTTTCTCCGGAATATCATCCCCATTATAGCCCTGCCTCTTCCTTGTGCCGATGAGCAGGAGGAGAGGATTCTTGCATCTTACAGGGACTGGATGCGTTGTTACACTGTCCGCAAAAAGGCAGCTCTTCTGGATTTTTATTCTCCAATGCTCAAAAACAACGGCAAAATTGAAGATCATGTTCTGATTGATGGCGTGCATCCCAGCCAGAAAGGTTATCAGTTAATGATGAAATGTGCAGTCGCCCAGTTGAAAGTAATCTTTTCCTGAATACCCTGTTTTGAAAGAAGGTGTCGATATCAAAAGTATTTTAGGATTAGTCGCTTCCCAACGTAATTTGGCAAATGGAGAAATACTGCTGAAAGAGGCTGCTGCTTCTTGCGGAGAAGACTATAAGCTGGAGTTAATCAGATTGCCGGATTTAAAACTTGAACCATGTCTCGGTTGTTATACTTGTCTCGGTCCCGGCAAACGTTGTCCGCTCAATGATGATTTATATTTTTTAGGCAACAAGATCAAAGCGGCTGATGGCCTAATTCTGGCTGCTCCCTGTTATTTCTTGGGTCCGGCAGCAATTACGAAATTATGGAGTGATCGCACTATTGCCTTATCCCAATTCCTGGAGGAATTTTGGGATAAACCGATGACAATAATAGCCACAGCCGGTATCAAGGGCTGGGAAGGATATTCCTTATCAGCATTAGTTGCTATGATGAAATTCCTGGGTTTTAGAATTCAGGATGCCAGGATGTTCATCGGGGCTTTACCGGGTGAGGTCCTGGAAAATCCGCTGATAGAACAACAAATAAAGGAAATGGGACAAGCGTTATTTGGGACAGCCAGTAAAATAGAGGATGGAAAATGTCCGACTTGTCGCTCGGAAATCTGGAAATTTCCACAACCGGGTCTCGCTGTCTGCCCTCTTTGTACCCAGGAAGCTGTCCTGGAGATGCGGGATGGTAAGGTGAAATGGGTATATGGACCCGCCGGTAAAAGGTTTGAACATCTTGATCTGGAATATCACTTCAGAGAGTTTTTACCCTCAAAGGTCAGGGAATATATTGACCGGCGCAAGGAATTTGCTCGTCTCAGAAAACCCTATGAGACTAAAGAAAATTGGTTTAAACCGCCTGCAAACAGATAAATATCCGAAGAAAGCGTTAATTTTACCATGCTGTTATTAGCGCTTTTTCTATATTCAGTATTCAGAAATATTTGAGCAAAGAAAATATTGGCCCAAATTGCCTGAAAGGTGTCAGTTTTAGGGCCTGTGATGCGTCTTATAAGATAAGACCTGGAAAGGGGGTTCAGCAGGGTGACAATAGGCTATTCTTTTGAGGAAATTTATGAAGAATTATTTCCCGCGATTTATCGGTTTGTGAGAGTACGTGTTCCTGCCTCTGAAGCTGAGGATTTAACAGCTGAAATCATGGTCAAGGTTTGGCGAAGTTTAGCAGGTTTAGGGGAGAAAACATCAGTCCAGGCCTGGGCTTTGCGTATCGCTTATAATCAAATTATTGATTATTACCGCTCAGAAAAACATATTCCTGTTTTTTCCGGGAAAGATCAGCCTGATTTTGCTCATCTGACACCGGATCATGCCGAGCAACTGACTATGATGAGTTGTGTTAAGGAGACCCTGACCAAATTGCCTGCTTCTCAGGTAGCTGTAATTCAACTACGGATTGTTGAAGGTTTTAGTGCTGCTGAAGTTGCTGATATTCTTGGTACCAGCAGACAAGCTGTGGACAGTTTGTTATACCGGGCCAAGAAAAGATTTCGAAAATTCTATGCGGCCAGAACTACAGGAGGGAAGAGGTTATGAGGGAAAAAGATTTAAACCGCCTTTGGGAGGAAGAAGGCTGCAGGAATTTACTGAATTCTTTCTTCACTGCGCCGCAGCTTGATACTGCTCAGAAGGAGCGAATCAAAGGATTGGCTTTAAAAAAGCTGGCTGCTGAAAAAAATGGGGCTGAAGAGGCTGGCGCTGCTGAGCTTCAGGCCTCGGAGACGTGGAAATCCAGACTGTATGATAAGACAAAAACATTGTGGTGGCGTTGGCACTGGAAATTAGGTATTCCACTTGTCCTTTTGACATTAATGATATTTATTGGAGCACAGATTCCCCTGTACATTGGGCAAAATGCTTCATTCACTAGTGACGGAGTTTCAGAAAAAACAGCCGGCACTGCCGAAGAACGCCAAAATACTTTTTCCGACGAACAGCTATCACCAAATGGAGCAGCTTCCTCAGCAGCAACCGAGGAAAAGTCGGGAATAATGTTAGATAATTCAGACGTTTCCGTATATTTGCCGCCTGATACAACTACGCCACCGGCAGATTCCAGCCTGGCCAAAATGATTACTTATAATCTGAATGCCACTATTCAGGTGAATAATATTGCTGATACTATCAACAAGCTCCAGCAGGATGTACTGCAAATGGGAGGCTATGTTGTTAATTCACAGCAGTATATCAAGGAATCCAACGAATACGGTCATTTTACAGCTAAGCTTCCTGCCGATAAATATGAAAGTTTTCGCACCACTTTGCCTGGAATAGGAAAAATCGTCAGCCAGACTCAAACAGCTAATGACATTACCAACCAGTATTATGATGCTCAGACCAGACTGCAAAACTGGGAAGCTGAGCTAGGGCGCTACACGGAAATCTTAAAACAGGCTAAGACAGTCGAGGAAGTTTTAAAAATAGAAAGTTATTTGGCAAATATCCGTCAGCAGATTGAACAGCTTAAGGGGCAGCTCCGCTATTGGAATAATGCTGTCCAGTTTTCCACTGTTCAAATCGAACTTCAACCGGCAACCACTCCAATCTTGCAGGTTACTGATCCCTGGCAGCTGGTCTCCTGGCTTAAAACCTGGAAAGCTGTGCAGGCAGCAGTGTTAAAGACTATCAGCACAACCTGGAATGTCCTTAATTATTTAATAGTAGGCCTGAGCTATATCTTCCCCTATCTGGTTTTGTTCGGAATCTTTTACCTGGCTTATCGTCTTATTAAAAATAAAAGAGCAAAAAAACAGAAAAATAACTGACTTTATATTTGAATGTCGTGTTGTTCATTATATTTGAAGGGAAGTTTTCAGTTTGGGTTTACGCCTTATTTTAGGACGTGCCGGCAGTGGTAAAAGCAGTATTTGTATCGAAGAGATCAGAAACGAGCTGCGGCGAAATCCCCTGGGCAAGCCTCTGATCCTGCTTGTACCGGAACAGTCGACTCATCAAATGGATATTGTCCTAGCCAATACCCCGGATCTGGGAGGAACCTTCAGGGCCCAGGTATTAAGTTTCAGACGTTTGGTTTGGAAAGTATTTTCGGAAACCGGGGGAAACCAAAAAATACTGATCAGTGATACGGGTAAAAGAATGATTTTGAAGAAGGTTCTTATTAAGAATCGCTTGGATCTGCGTACTTTTGCTCCCACCATTAACAGATACGGTATGACTGAAAGTCTGGCTGCAGCCATCAGTGAATTCAAAACCTATCGCCATACACCTGCCGATCTTCGCCAGCTCAATATTGAAGATGAAACCCTGAATGGCAAACTGCAGGATTTGGCTTTATTATTTGAACATTTTCAAGCAGCTTTGACTGATAGCTTTATCGATCCTGATGACGAATTAAGCATTCTGGCCCAAAAAATACCGGCATCTTCTTTTCTGAGCAAGGCCAGGATCTGGGTGGATGGATTTAAAGGATTCACGCCTCAGGAACTTAATGTTCTGCAGGAATTGCTTAAAACTGCCGCTGAAGTCAGCGTGACCTTGCCACTCGATCCCGGTTGTCTGGCCAGGAAAACTGATTCGGAGGAGATAACACCGGAAAACGAATTATTTGCCGGTCCCTGGCAGACGTACCTGGACCTGCAGCGTTTGGCTTTGGAAACAGCTGAACCTGATATTTCAATGACTTTACTGCAGGAGTGTTTGCGGTTTAAACAAAATCCCTGGCTGGCCCATCTGGAAAAGCAATTTTTCGCCTATCCCCTGGTCGCTTTCCCGCAGGAGCAGGATAAAGAAGACAGTTCAGGTTCTGCTCCAACGTCAATCAGCCTTGCTGCTGCCGTAAACCGCCGGACAGAGGTAGAGTGGATTGCCCGGGAAAGCAGACGATTAGTGCGGGAAGAAGGTTTGCGTTGGCGGGAAATAGGCATACTGACTCGTGACCTGACAGGTTATCAGGATTTGCTTGCCCAAATCTTTACTGCCTATGAGATACCCTGTTTTCTGGATTATAAACATTCCATCCTGCATCATCCCCTGATAGAATTAATAGTTTCTGTTATCGAAACAGTCAGCAGTGACTGGGCCTATGAACCGCTCTTCCGTTGCCTGAAAACCGATTTATTCCCTTTGAAACGGGATGAGGTTGACCGTCTGGAAAATTATTGTCTTGCTCATGGCCTTCAAGGCAGGTGCTGGGATCAGGTTGAGGACTGGTCTTTCTCCAAATCAAGAAATCCTGAAACAGACGAAGAAAAAGAAATATCTGACATTTTCCTGGAAGAGGAAATCAACCGCCTGCGTGTTCAGATCCAACAAATATTCAGGCCTTTCATCCAGGCTGTTGCCCCCAATTCCCAAAAGGATACTGTTAGTCTGAAACATTTAGCAGCGGCTTTGTATTTTTTACTGGAGAGACTGGATGTTTCAGCTCAGCTGCAAAACTGGGCCCGGGAAGCCCGCTCCGGGAACAATCTGGCAGAAGCCCTGCTTCAGGAACAATTATGGCCTTCCATACTCAATCTCATGGATGAACTGGTTGTCAATCTGGGTGAAGAAATTCTCTCCCTCGAAGATTTTGCGGCGATTTTTGTTTCCGGCCTGGAAAGTTTGAAATTAGGTTTGATTCCTCCGGGTTTAGATCAGGTTCTGGCAGGATCACTGGAACGTTCCCGTTCTCCTGAGGTACGAGTTTTATTTCTCCTGGGAGCAAGCGAGGGCGTTTTACCGGCCCGTCTGGAGAACAACGGCGTTTTGTCAACAGAGGATCGCAGCCTTCTGCAGGAAGCTGGTTTTTTCCTGGCTCCCAAAGGAAAGAAGCAGATTTTTGAGGAACAGTTTTTTATCTATAATGCTCTTACCAGGGCAACAGAAAAACTATATGTAACCTATCCTCTCACTGATGAGGAGGGAAGAAGCCTGGGCATTTCATTGGTTATAGACAGGCTGAAAATCCTGTTTCCCCAAATAAAGGAAGAGTTCTGGGCGCAAAATCCTGACGATTTGAATGTTGTCAGCCATCCCGGGCCTTTGCTTCAGCATTATGCCTTGCAATTGCGTTCTCTGCCCCGGAGTAAGGAAAGAACACCCCTGTGGCAGGCTGTGGGTAAATGGTTTGCTGCCAATGAAGTTAATCAAACCCGCCTGGCCTTGATAGAACAAGGGGTAGCTTATCAAAATCAGGAAGAACGGATTAAGAAATCTCTTACACATCAGCTTTACGGTAAACGTCTCCAGGCCAGTGTCTCCCGCCTGGAACAGTTTACAGCCTGTCCCTTTGCTCATTTTGTCCGCTATGGCTTGCGATTACAGGAAAGATCAGTCTATCAGCTGGCTAATCCTGACATAGGCCAGTTTTTCCACGCCTTATTGTACAATTTTACCTGTTCACTTCAAACCCAAGGTTTAGATTGGGGCAGTATAAGCAAAGAAAAATCCTGGGAGATTTTAAATGAATCCCAAGAGCACATTGCTCCCCGGATTGTGCACAATATTTTTCGTCAAAACGCCCGTAATCAGTATTTATGCAACCGGCTGCAGCGAACAGTATATCATGCTGTCCAGATACTCGGCAGACTTGCCCGGCAGGGCTTATTTGAGCCTGTAAGAGCAGAAGTGCGCTTTGGCCCGGGTGAAGATCTGGAGAGCGTGGAAATCCCGCTCAGTGAGGATGATTCTCTGGTCATGCGCGGGCAAATCGACCGGATAGACAGGGCAATTATCAATGAAGAGGTTTATTTACGGATCATTGATTATAAATCAAGTGCCCCTGCGGTCACTTTGGACAAGATCTATTACGGACTGAATTTGCAACTTTTAACTTATCTGGATATTGCCTTGCGTAATGCCAAATATCTTTTGCCGGCAGAAAATCATCAGCACCAGGAACTTGAGGAAATACTTCTTCGTCCGGCTGGTTTTCTCTATTTTCCGGTTATTGAGCCCCGGATAGCCCCTGAAAAACCTATGAATGAGGAACAGTTGGAAAGTTTGCGTCTCAAGGCTGTTAAAATCAGCGGTTATATTCTGGCTGAGCACCATGTTTTGCAGGCCATGGACGAAAGGATCCGGCAGGGTCGATCTGACTTGCTGGGGATTAAGCTTAATAAAGACGGGTCCTTTAGCAAGGGATCCAATGTTCTTACTGAAAAGCAGTTTGCCCAATTAAGAAAGCATCTGTATCTTTTATTAAAACAAGCCGGTAAAGGGATCATGGACGGAGATATTACTATTGCCCCTTATAAATACGGAAATAGTCACGGCTGTCAATATTGTTCCTATAAACCGGTTTGCCGCTTTGATTCCTATCTGCCGGAAAATACTTTTCGCATCTTGCCTAAACTAAAATTTGATGAGGTTTGGGCATTGATTTTAAAGCAGCTTAGGAATACAGAATAAAATAGCAGGCAAATTTATGGTAATATTCTGAGAGTATCAGCAAATGATGGCAATATTCCCTGACAGAGGAAAGGAAATAAGTACATGAGCAAGGTAACCTGGACTAACGAGCAAATGGCGGCTATAAAATGGAGAGGCAAACTGTTAGTGGCGGCAGCTGCCGGTTCGGGGAAAACAGCAGTGTTGGTGGAAAGGGTAATGAAACGAATAACTGACCCCCTTGAACCGGTTGATGTGGACAACCTTCTGGTTGTAACCTTTACCAAAGCTGCAGCCAACGAAATGAAAGCAAGAATAAGCACGGCTCTGACCAAGGCTCTTTTTGAAAACAAAACCTCAGCCGAAATCGCTTTATTATTAAAACAGCAAGGCTTGCTTCAGCAAGCTAATATTACCACCCTGCATTCCTATTGCCTGGATTTACTGCGGCAATATTTCTATAAACTTGATCTGGATCCCGCTTTCCGGGTTGTGGACGAGGAAGAAGCTGAACTGCTCAGACAAGATATTATTGAAGAAGTATTTATCCGGAATTATGAAAGAAATGCTGCCGGTTTCTTACGTCTGGTCGAGGCCTTTGGTTCAGATCGGGATGATTATCCTTTAATGATTCAGGTCCTGCGAATTTTTAAGTTTGCCAACAGCCAGATCTCACCTGAAAACTGGCTTCGGAATTTATCCCAGGCTTATACTTGGGAGGACACCGAGGCTTTGGCTCAAAGCCCTTGGGGGGTTATTGCCCTGCAGGCCGTCAGGGATCAGCTTGCAGCGGTTATGATACTGCAGGAACGGGCTCTGGAGATTGCTTTGAGCAGCGATGGGCCTGCCCAATATGCAGAGACAATTAAAAAAGATTTGGAACAAACAAAAGCTCTGCAACAGGTCTTGGGGGTAAGCTGGGCTGAGTCCGAAAACAGATTTCAGACGAGCAGTTTTTCCGATTTGCCCAGGAGTTCTTCCAAAAAATCCTCGTCAACAGATAACCAGCAGATCTTCCTGAGAGAACAAGCCAGGAAAATGCGGGATGAGGCTAAAACCAGGCTTAATAAAATAAAAGAAGAAGTGTTTATCTGGCCTTTGGATCAGCAGATACAGAGTTTGACTGAAATGGCTGAATTAGTACAGACCTTGTCAGATCTCACTATAGAGTTTGGCAGAGAATATTACCAGGCTAAAAACAGACGTAATGTTGTTGATTTTTCCGATTTGGAACACATGGCCATTCGTTTGCTGGAAAATGAAGGTGAAGCCTCGGAAATTGCCCGGGGTCTGAGGAACCGTTTTGCGGAGCTGCTGGTCGATGAGTATCAGGATATAAATCCTGTTCAGGAAAGAATAATCATGTTGCTCGCTCCGCAAAAACAGGAAATCAGTCAGCTGTTTATGGTTGGTGATGTAAAACAGAGCATATACCGCTTTCGGATGGCAGATCCCGGGTTGTTCACAGCTAAATATAATGCTTTTCCCCACTGGTCAGAAGGTCTGACAGAGTTGGCGGAATCGACTTCTGCTGCAGGTCTGGTCATTAATCTGGTTCGCAATTTTCGCAGCCGAAAAGAGATCGTGGAGGGCGTGAATTTTATATTCCGGCAGATTATGACTGTGGGGGCAGGTGAAATTGAGTATAATGATCTGGCTGCCTTACAGTATGGAGCCGCCTATCCCAAACTGGCAGATTTGCCAACAGCGGAAGGACCGATTGAAGTACATCTCTTTGCCAACAAAGATGTCAGGGAAGCATTAAGAACTGACAGTCAAAATCTGAGCGAGACAGAAACAGCCCCTGAAGAAATAGAGGCTGTTCGTATCGAAGCCCGTCTGGTGGCTGCCAGAATATCCAGGATGGTAGAGACTGCTGAATTTGTTGTTTATGATAAAAAAACCACTGATTTCCGGCCGGTTCAATATTCGGATATTGTCATATTAATGCGTTCCTATGCGACCAAAGCCCCCGTATACCTGGAAGAACTGCAAAGTGCTGCTATTCCCGTCTATGCGGAAACAAATAACGGTTATTTTGGGACCAGCGAAATTGAAATAATGCTTTCGCTGCTGAAAATTATTGATAATCCACGTCTTGATATACCTTTAGCAGCAGTCTTGCGTTCCCCACTGGCAGGTTTGAACGGAACGGAACTGGGCAGAATTCGGACTATGCTGCCCCAAGCCGAATTTTATGAAGCCTGGGCTTTAGCTGTTTGGGCTGCTGCCCTGATCCTGGGAGAAGAGGCAGATGTTGCGCCTGAAATCCGGCAGGTGCTGAGCAGTCATCAGGATTCCTGGGATAAGCTGTTACTGCAAGCGCAAAAAAAACTGGCTCCGCTTGACAGCCTTACCCGAAAGATCGTCAGCTTCTGGAAACAACTGCAAAATTGGCGTACATTTTCACGTCATAATTCTCTGGCAGAATTGATTTGGCTGATATATGAAGAAACAGGATTTTTAGCTTATGTTGGCAGTTTGCCGGCTGGGATACAACGACAGGCAAATTTGAGAACTCTCTATGATCGCGCAGTGCGCTTTGAAGCAGCTAATTACCGGGGTTTGTTTCGTTTTCTCCGCTTTATTGATAAGTTTCATGGCCAGGGAAAAGATTTGGGAAATGCCCGGGTACTTGGTCAAAATGAAAATGTTGTGCGCCTGCTTACTGTGCATGCCAGCAAAGGTTTGGAATTTCCGGTAGTCTTTGCCGTTGGCCTGGGTTCAGCGTTCAATACGCGAGATTTAGCGTCTGACTTTTTGCTGCATAAAAGACTTGGTCTGGGCATGCCGATTATAGATTGGGAAAATTCAGCCCGCTATCCTTCTTTTCTGCAATTTGCTGTTAAACAGCTTTTGGCCCAGGAGAACCTGGCTGAAGAACTGCGGATCCTCTATGTTTGTTTAACAAGAGCCAGAGAGAAGCTTCTGCTTTATGGCAATGTTTCCCGACTGGATGATACCCTGATCAAATGGCAGAGATCGGTGACAGAAAGTAACATTGCTCTTCCGGATGGCCAACTGCGCACTGCCAAATGTTTTTTGGATTGGATCGGACCAGCTTTAGCCAGACACCCGGCAGCTCTCTTTGATCAGCCCAGGGCAAGCAAGGGGATAATGTTACCCGAGTCGAATTCCCGCTGGCAGGTCTTTATTCATCAGGATTTGCTGACTGAAAGCAGACAGGTTTCAGATTTAGCGCGATCTGAAACAGGAGAGGAAATTGTTGAAAAATTCAGGCTGGCAGGGGCAATCCCTGCTGAGGCAGATAGCCAGGCAGCGCCGGCGCCGGCAGAGGATAACTGCCGGGAAAAGGAAAATCAGACGGAACCGGCGGAACCGGACGACTGGTACCGGGAAGTCGATGCCCGCCTGAGCTGGCAATATGCTTATCCCCTGGATGTCCGGCAAAGAGCCAAGCTGAGTGTCAGTGCAATAAAAAAACATTTTGGCTGGGCTGTTAGTGGGGACGAAGTAAATGAACTTATTTTGCCGGATTATCCCCAGGAAGATTTTCATTTCTTAAAACCAAGGTTTTTACAGACTGCTGCCCATCTTTCACCGGCAGAATCCGGTACAGCTATGCATACCTTGCTGCAGCATTTACCTTTCGCTGTATGGGGACCAGTGTGGGATGATGCCGGTACAGCCGAACAGCAGCAGATGATAAAGAAATTACTGTCAGAACTGGTGGGAAAGGAAATATTAAGCAGCGGCCAAGCCGAAAATATTCCGACGGTTCAAATTATTTCTTTTCTGAATTCGGAACTTGGCCAAAAACTTTTAAGAAGCCCAGGGCAAAACCTGTTACGTGAAGTACCTTTCACTTATAATTTACGGCAGCTGGACAGCAAAACTGATTTGTTGATTCAAGGTGTGATCGATGCCTTGCTGATTAAGGGCAGCACAGCGGATCTTATTGACTATAAAACTGATTTTCTGGCACCAAACCAAAGCAATCCTGAAGACTTATTAAAAGAGCGCTATGCTATGCAAATGGCCCTTTACGTTCAGGCAGTTGAACATCTCCTTAAGTTAAATGTTGATAATTGTCTGATTTATTCCTTTGCCCTGAATCAGAAATTTGTCTTTTCCAGGCCTGTCTTACAGGAACAGCTGGCCCAACTGCGCTCTAATCTGAGAGAAAACATTCCTTTTAACTGATTTGTCTCTTATTGGTCATTCCCCAAAGCAGTATATGATTTTTCATAGTGGAGTTTGGAGTTGAAAATTACGGATTGTCGGGTTGCAACATGGTAATATTAGGCAAGCGATGACAGATAGCTGTACGTTCTGATCAGGGAAGAGTGGGGCTCTAAATTAAATATTGACTTAATGCTCGTAAATGTGATATTTTTAGATTAAATATGAGTCAAAATACCTACTTTTCGAAGAGAATTATGGTAAAAATGTCCTAATTTTATTTGAGGGGATTGGCATTTTGTTAGGTATTTTACTTAACCTTCATTTCATTTTAATTCATTTTAACTTAATTTTATTTGCTTGACTTCCGTATCCGGTAGAATTTACTGGAAACAAGGTTAATCTCGCCAAAAACATTTGCCCTGCCATGTAATATGCCGGATCTTAGAAAACCTTAGGTTAGGCTGAGGAGAAAGGAGTAGAATTATTCAATACAATTAATCAGGAAATCTTCACTTTATTTGCTTTTGGAGTTTTTACACAGTATTGGTGAAGATGCTTTTTTTATGCGCCTCAACAATTGGACACAGCGGCTGCAACATCGTCACTATACAGCAATTTTACACTTTATAATTTATTCATGAAGGTTGAAATATGACTTGACGCCATGTTTATTGTCTGTCTGGACATATACTTGGAAAGTCTATATTTTTTGTCTTTCAAAAAGTCTGTGGTGCCGCTTAATCGTTTCTTATGCGGATATTAAGCAAAAACCAGGAAAGTTAATTATGAATGAGATAATTGAAGGCGAAGTAATCAAAGTTAATGCTGAAACAGTTAAGCTGGTGTCTGCAGCATTAGCTGATAACAAACATAATTGCAAAAGTAATTAAATGAGTATTCGAGGAGATGTTCTGATGTCGAACAAAATTAAGTGGGGTATTCATCCTGATACCCACAAATCGTCTACTGAAAGTAAGGCAATAGAAACAAATGCTTTGCCCAGCAAAGTTGTTATCCCGGTACGGCAACATATTGGGGCTCCCTGTGAGCCGATAGTCAAAAAAGGGGATGTCGTTAAAAAAGGACAACTGATAGCTGCCAGTGAGGCCTTTGTCTCCAGTCCTATTCATGCATCCCTGTCCGGCACTGTCGTTGAAGTAGCCAATAAGCCCCACCCGATTTTCGGTGAAGCTATGGCCATTGTTATTGAAAATGACGGTTTGGACCAATGGGCAGAGGGTATTCCGGTTGAACGTAATTGGGAAACTCTTGAAGTTAAAGAAATGGTGGATATCGTAAAGAATGCCGGTATAGTTGGTATGGGCGGAGCTACTTTCCCGACCCATGTCAAGCTCGTCCCGCCAAAGGATGTCAAGATTGATACTTTGATAATTAATGCTGCCGAATGCGAGCCGTTTTTAACAGCCGACCACAGGATAATGCTTGAATACAGCGAACGGCTGGTCACCGGAATCCTGATGCTGAAGAAAATATTAGGTGTGGATAATGCTATAGTGGGCATTGAAGATAATAAGATGGATGCTGTCAAGGCCATGAAAGATGCTGTTGGTGATAAAAAAATCAGTGTTATTCCTATTGCTACCAGGTATCCTCAGGGCGGCGAAAAAATGATCATCAAAACCTTACTTAACCGGGAAGTCCCCTCCGGTCAGCTGCCTATGAACGTTGGAGTTGTTGTTCAAAATGCTGCTACTGCAATTGCTATTTGTGATGCTGTCAGAAATGGTATCCCCCTGATTGAAAGAGTTGTCACAGTAACCGGCAGCGCTATCAAAGAGCCTAAGAACCTCTTGCTGCGTATCGGAACAACCTTTGCTGATGCCATTGATCAATGCGGCGGCTTTAAATTTGCTCCGGAAAAATTGATTATGGGCGGACCATTCATGGGAATGGCTCAATATACAACCGAGGTTCCGATTATCAAGGGAGCCAATGGCATTCTTGCTTTCGGCAAAGAAGAAATGGCTAATATGGGTGAAGAAGGTCCCTGTATTCGCTGTGGCCGTTGTGTCGACGCATGTCCGATGGGCTTAAATCCCAGTATGTTAAGTATTTTGGCTGAGAAGAAGTTTATTGACGAAGCCAAAGAAGGATTTGATCTGTTTGATTGTATGGAATGTGGCTGCTGCAGTTTTGTATGTCCGGCAAAAAGAAGAATCGTCCATCATATCCGCTATGCCAAAAAGCTGTCAGCTGAAAAGGGAGGGAAATAGTAATAGATGAGTACAGAAGCGCTTAGCAATACAGTTACCAAGGAAATACTTGTGTCATCTTCT
>DDXI01000063.1 GCA_002347475.1 Peptococcaceae bacterium UBA2264 | reverse complement strand
TAGTCGGGATGGGCAAACACAAAGAACTTATGCAAACCTGCGAAGTCTATCGGGAGATCGTATCTTCCCAACTTTCCGAGGAGGAAATAGCATGAGTGGAGAACGCCAGGATCAAAAACCAGTCAAAGACACCGGAGGCGATGGTTTCAGACCCGGCGGACCCGGAGTTTTTGGCAGAGGCCCAATGAGCGGGATGGGAATGCCTGTGGAAAAAGCCAGGGATTTTCGCAAAACTCTCCAAAGGCTCCTCCGTTATTTAAAACCCTACCATTTACCGCTGCTGCTTGTCTATTTCATGGCTGTCCTCAGTATCTTGTTTAATATCCTGAGTCCAAAGATTCTGGGTATGGCCACAACCAAATTGTTTGAAGGCAGTATGGACATCATTAAACAGGTACCCGGCGCCAGGATAGATTTTGGCTATGTCGGGCAAATAATTCTTCTTTTAGGCGGACTCTATATTTTCAGCGCCTTATTCAATTATCTCACGCAGTATATCATGGTAAGTGTGGCCCAGAAAACCGTTTTTGACATACGTAATGATCTTAATGATAAACTGGCCCGCCTCCCTCTTAAATTCTACGATTCCCAGACACTCGGGGATATCTTAAGCCGGGTTACCAACGACATTGACAATATCAGCACCTCTTTGCAGCAGAGTGTCATCCAACTGATAACCTCTCTCGTATCCATAATAGGCATTATCATAATGATGCTTACCATCAGCCCTGTTATGACCTTGATAGCACTCGTAACCCTGCCGCTTTTGTTGTTTGTGACCGCTTTTATTGCTAAACGTTCCCAGAAATACTTTTCAGCCCAACAAAATGAACTGGGTTTACTCAACGGCCATGTGGAAGAGATCTATACCGGTCACCAGATTATCAAGGTCTTCGGCCGCCAGGAGCAGTCCATTGCCAAATTCAACGATATTAACGAAAGACTTTTTGCTGCCGGCTGGAAAGCCCAGTTTATTTCCGGCATTATCATGCCCCTTATGAATTTTATCAGTAATATCAGCTATGTCCTGGTCTGTGTTATCGGGGGCATCTTTGTTACAAAAAAATTGATAGCAATCGGTGATGTTCAGGCTTTTATCCAATACTCCAGACAATTTACGTACCCGATTGTGCAGACGGCCAATATAGCCAATGTCATCCAATCCTCAGTGGCCTCAGCAGAACGGGTGTTCGAAATCCTGGACGAAACTGAAGAGATTCCGGACAGCAGCGAGGCCCAGGTACTCTCTGATCCCAAAGGCGAGGTTAAGTTTCACAACGTCAGGTTCGGCTACAAGAAAGATGTTCCGATCATCGAGAACCTGACTATCGACGTCCGGGAAGGGCAGATTATCGCCATAGTAGGCCCAACCGGAGCAGGTAAAACCACCCTGGTAAACCTGCTGATGCGTTTTTATGAGATTGATGACGGTAAAATCACCATTGACGGAGTCGACATCAGAGACCTGAAACGCGGAGCTTTACGCAGTATTTTCGGCATGGTCCTGCAGGATACCTGGCTCTTTAACGGGACTATCCGGGATAATATCGCCTATGGCCGGGAAGGAGCCAGCGAAGAAGAGATAATCCAGGCAGCCGAGGCAGCTTACGCCGACCACTTCATCAGAACCCTTCCTGAAGGTTACAACACTATCCTGAACGAGGAGGCCTCCAATATTTCCCAAGGGCAAAAACAGCTTCTGACAATCGCCCGGGCTATACTCGCAGATCCGGCCATTCTGATTCTGGACGAAGCGACCAGCAATGTGGATACCAGAACAGAAGCCTGCATCCGCAAGGCCATGATCAAACTCATGAAAGGCCGGACAAGTTTTGTCATTGCTCACCGGCTTTCCACCATCCGCCATGCCGACCTGATCCTGGTTATGAATCAGGGCAATGTCATTGAAAAAGGCAGCCACAGCGAACTCCTCGCCCAAGGCGGCTTCTACGCCGAGCTTTATAACAGTCAGTTTATCGGGACCGGACAAGCAAACAAAGCAGTATAACAAAAAACAATCACCCTTTAGGGGCGGTCAAATAGGGATTTATAATCTCTGAAAAATTCGGCATAGTCGTTTATAGCGGCTATGCCGTTTTTTCGTCCTTTTCGGGAATGTTGATTTCACCGATGCAGTTGTAGGATATCTGGATGCGCTGTGTTCTTCGTCCGTTTACCTTTTCAGTTTTGAATACGATGATTTTGTCAATGAACTCTCTGATTATTTCAGCGTCCAGTTCGGGTATTTCCGTATGCTTCCTGACAAGTGCCAGAAAGCGGTCTGTGTTGAGAGTCTGTTCTTTTGCAGTATCGAGTGTTTTTTTCAACACATTGGCTCTGATTACCAAAGTTTTCTGTTCAGTTTCGTAATCCGCCGACATCTTATGAAAGCGTTCCTCTGTTATGTTGCCAAGCACCTTGTCCTCGTAGAGCTTTTGAATGATCTTATCAATGGCTGAGATACGCGCCCGCGACTGCTCATATTCCTTCTGGCTGAGACGTAGTTCCTTGGCAAGCTCCTTTTCCGAATTGTTAGTGACGATTCGGATGAATTCCGCTTCCCGTTCTTTGGCGAAAGCCAGTACCTTTCGTAAATCCTCTGCCACAAGCTGCTCCACCACCACATTGCGAATCTGATGAGAACTGCAGCCGCCTTTGACCTTGCGGTATGTAGCGCAGACGAAATGCTCTTTGTCATGGGTCCAGCCATTGGCCCTCACTTGATACAGCTTTGCTCCACAATCCGCACAATACATCATACCGGAGAGCATCCCCATCTCACCCATGCGAGAAGGTCGGCGTTTGCCATCTCGGATTTTCTGAACCGTCTCCCAGGTTCCTTCATCAATGATGGCTTCATGGGTGTTTTTGAATACCAGCCAATCCTCCGGATTATTCTGCATCTTGGTCTTGTTCTTGTAAGACTTTTTGAAGGTTTTGAAATTAACCGTATGGCCCAGGTATTCCATTTTGGCGTGGATGTCGGCTACTGACCTTGACTGCCATGCGTAGGGATTCTCCGGTGGCCTTGCAGGTGTGTTGATGCCTTTGCTCCTTAAATGAACCGTAGGAACGTTGACGCATCGCGATTCAAGCCGTCTGGCAATTTGCGAAGGCCCAAAGCCTGCCATGCAGAGTCGGAAGATTTCCCTTACAACCTCGGCAGCTTCCTCGTCAATAATCCACTTCAGCTTATCCTCCGGGTCCTTGGCATAACCGTAAGGCGGATTGGTGCAGAGCGGTTTGCCGGATTCACTCTTGGATTTGAACACAGCCCTGATTTTCTTGCTGGTGTCCTTGGCGTACCATTCATTGATGATGTTGAGAAACGGTGTAAAATCGCTGTCCTGCTGATTTGCGCTGTCGATGCTGTTGTTGATGGCAATGAATCGCACACCTGCCTCGGGGAACATAATCTCGGTGTAGTAACCGACTTTCAAATAATCTCTGCCAAAACGGGACATATCCTTGATAATGATCGTTCCTACAATGCCGGATTCCACATCCGCGATCATGCGGTTGAAGTCTGGTCGGTCGAAGGTGGTGCCGCTGACGCCGTCATCCACATATAAGCGGATGTTGCGAAAACCATTGTCCTCGGCGTACTTCTTCAGAATCGCTTTCTGGTTGACGATGCTGTTGCTGTCACCGGAAAGCTCATCATCCCGGGATAGCCTGCAATATAGGGCGGTAATCAGTGCCTCATCGGAGGAAGGTGTTTTCCTTTGTATTTTGTTGAATGACTGTCTATTCATGCTAACCTCTCTTTCCGACAGTCTTCAAACGTTAGGCACTGTGATATTACCGTACTATTTTGAAGTAGTCGAGTTGATTTCCGTATCTTTATTTGAACTGTCCGATATCTTTTCCAGGTGCTTTGCGTTGGCGGTAATCAGCCTTT
Source organism: Peptococcaceae bacterium UBA2264 (assembly GCA_002347475.1). GTDB lineage: Bacteria > Bacillota > Desulfitobacteriia > Desulfitobacteriales > Desulfitobacteriaceae > UBA2264. Next base: position 13,962 of record DDXI01000063.1, on the reverse strand, counting down.
TGAGCTTGGTGTAGGCGCTTTCCTTTGCCGATTCGCTTACACAGGACTCAACGACATAGACCGTACTGCCAATGGCCGTTTCAGTGGTGCGACTATTATTTTGCGTGTCCATAAATGACCTCCATTTTCAATTTTTAGAAAAAGGTGCCGAGCCGGATCAGGACCCGGCACCCTAAGTTTGACTTAGGCACTTATCTGTAGAATTTTTAATGCGTCAGGCTGTATCAGCTTGCCATCCAGTCTTTAGATAATATGATGAAGCGTAATCCGTCAAGAATAGATTATTATGAACGCTACCAAACAATTATACAAGAATTTAATGCCGAACAAGACAAAGCGGCGATAGAGAAAACTTTTATCGACTTGACTAATTTTGTGAATGATTTGGATGACGAAGAAAAAAGGTATGTTCGAGAAGGATTCGATAATGACGAAGAACTGGCGATGTATGATCTTTTGATGAAAGAGTCCCTCACACCTGCTGAAATCAAAAAGGTCAAAACACTTGCAAAGATTTTGCTTGAGCGTATTAAAGAGACTATTAGTGAACTTGACCACTGGACAGAGAAAGAAGAAACACAGGCGGCGGTCGATGTAGTCATTCGCAATACTCTTTGGAGTGAGTTGCCAGAGAGTTATGACGACGATGCTCTTAGCGCCTATAGGCAACGAATATATGAGTTTGTATATTCAACCTATCCGGCAGCGTAAGAGTATGCTTGTGGCAAAGTATCATTCATCCAATTATGAAGACAAGAGCATAGATTCGATAATTTGCGAAACGGGCATCTTCGTAAACAATTACCTTTTTGGTAATTGTTTTTATTGACGAATTCAAAGAAGGTGAGTATAATGGAAATAGTCGGATATGGAAATAGTCAGACCAGAAAACTTTGTAGTGACAGTAAAAAAGCAAAAAAAGTTTTAGGAGAACTCGTTGCAGAAAAATTATACGCTGCTATTAATTTTATCGAAAGTGCAACAACCTTGAATGACGTTGCTTGCTTTCCTACTTACCATTTACATCAACTTTCAGGAGATAAAAAGGATTTATTTGCTATGGATCTTGGACGAAAATTGGGATTTCGTTTGATTATTAAACCAGATCCGCCGTTGAGTCAAGAAGTTGATAAATTGGATTTTAATTCTAAGTGCAGTGTTGTTAAGTGTATTATAGTGCTGGAGGTGTCGAACCATTATGAATAAAATAGAATATGAAAACATCTCTGCATTTCATCCAGGATATTATATAAGCGATTTAATCAAGGACTTAGAGATGACGCAAGAGGAGTTTGCTAAACGTTTAAACATAACTCCGAAAAACTTAAGTGATTTAATAAATGGAAAAGCGTCTATTTCGGAGAATATTGCAAAGAATTTATCTTTAATGCTTGGCACAAGTGTAGACATGTGGCTTGAACTTCAAAAAAAATACGATCAAAAGGTAATAGAAATCAAAGCATTGCAAGCTCAGAGAGATGAAGAAACAGATTTGGCTCAAATCGATTATTCTTACTTTGAAAAGCTAGGCGTAGTTAATCCTACAAAAGACAAAACGCATCAGGTATCATCACTGTTCAAGTATTTTGCAATCTCGTCTTTTAGTGTATTCAAGAAACCAGATTTTCTTGTCCAATTTCGCCAAACCCAATGTGTTGATGAAAAAATAATCCTAAATTCTAATGCATGGGTACAAACAGTGATTAACATTGGAAAGCAAATAGAAACTCAACCTTACTCTGAAAAAAAACTTAAAGATTATTTGCCACAAATTAGAGAAATGACTTTGCAAAATCCATCTGAGTTTTTACCACAATTATCTCGAATTTTTTCAGAATGTGGTGTCGCATTTGTATTGATTCCTAGTTTAAAAAACTCTGGTGTATATGGTGCAACTAAGTGGATAAACAAAGATAAAGTTATTCTTGGGATAACTAACAGAGGAAAAAATGCGGATATTTTTTGGTTCTCGTTATTGCATGAGTTAGGGCACGTTTTTCAAAGGAAAGTTACAAAAACACTAGTTGACTTTGAAGCTGGCAATTTAAATGAAGACTATGAAAAGGAAGCAGATCAATTTGCAAAAGATTTATTAATTCCTCCAAAAGAATATGAGTTGTGTATTGCTGGAACTACCTTTAGCGAACAAAAAGTTCGTGATTTTGCAAACTCAATAAATATTCACCCTGGAATTATTGTGGGAAGACTTCAAAAAGAAGGGCTTCTCCCTTACACCCACTTAAACAAGTTAAAGCAAAAATATATAATTGCGAATTGAAATAGCTTATTTATACAAGCACCAAAAAATAAAGACCAGCCACAGCAAGCACCCACGCTTGAATGTGACTGGTCTCTTTTTTGCCCCCCGTTTGAAGCTGTTGACTTAGTTTTTGTTCAATCCCTAAGTGAACGCTTCTTTTGGCGGGTGGTTGTTTTAATTTCTGATGTTTTCTACCTGAGAATAATCCTTATTATGTTTTCAGTGCCGTCGTCAAGTGTGATTTTGATATCGTACTCACCGGCTGCAAATCCGGCGGTAGAAAAATTGTATATATACTGCATTTTAGCTTCATCAAAGCGGAAGAACTCGCTTGTCTCGGCGACCATAAGCTGGACTTCAGCCTTTGGCCCCTTGGCACCGGTAAACCGGGCTGGATCAATTGTCCTGGAGTTGCAGGTTGTCTGAGCGATTAAATATAAAGAAGGATCTACAGGGGCATAACTTATTGCGGCTGTTGCTGTCTTTATACAGCTGCCATTGGCATCCTCCAAGCGGAACTTGACGGGAATAGAACTTCCTGATTGGTATATTCTGGCGTCCGGATTAACCGGGGAAAACAGGCCAATAAAGGAATATCTCACATAGTATTTAATAGCTTTTACAGTCGTATTACCAGCATTATCAACAGCAGTAATGTTAATGGTCTTCTCTCCCACTGTTGAAGTGTCCAGGGCAGCGCCACTCTGATAAGCGCAGTCTGCTGCAGCAAGGCCCGATTGCCCGTCACTGGCAGACCAAGTGAATGTTGCCGGCTCGTTTAAGGTAAATTCAGCGCCATCTTCTACAGCGGCCGTTATCTCCGGAGCAGTATTATCAAAAATGGTTACCACCTGGCTGGCCGAAGCTGAGTTGCCGTAAGCATCAACGGCGGTCCAGGTAACAACGGTTGTCCCCAGCGGGAATTCAGCCGGGGCATCATTTGTGATGGTAAGCGGTAAGATGCCATCGGCGGTGGCCTCGCCCAGCGTAACCGGGGTGGTTATACCGGTTGCTTCTGCCGTAATATCGGCAGGTACTGAAAGCACCGGAGCGGGTGTAATTAACTTCACATCATCAATGCCTATATAACTGTTATTATAGCGATCTCCTATATTGGCAACCTTTGCTTCAATTGTATATGTACCGGAAGCTGGAAAATAATATTCCCAATATTTCCATGGTGTAATCCCATTATCACCTACAGAAGATACGCTTTCCTGAAATAATATATTATCAGCAGCGCTCCCTGTTTTAGTAACGACCAGGCTTGCATCATTGTAGATGCCAAGATAAGAATCTTTCGTTTTAAAAAATGCCCAGCCACAAATTTTGCTGCCGGCAGACGCGTAGAACGGCTGGGACAAGGCCGTATAATAATTTGCGATAGAGTTGGATCTGATAAGAGCGAAATAATTACCCTCTATTGGGCTCATGGAAAATTGTTCAACTGATAGCGGGTTGTTTGTCGCGATAATGCTTCCCCCTGCAGGTATAAAAGTATCCCAGCCGGAAAGATCACCTGTCTCGAACCCGCCGTTAGTAATTGAAGATGCCAAAACATTACCCGCAAAAATCACAATTAAAGAAAATGTAATCATAGTGATATACAATAATTTGAACCTGGAATGTTTCCCTGAGTTCTGCAACAGAACCAACCTCCCCCTCATATTCTTTTTTGATTCCATTATTACTACAAGGCACTACAATAATTGCCTGATTTCCTGGATTACTTCATACTCAGATCTATTAGTCCTATTTTATATTTCTATCTTTCATATGGAAATGTCCCATTAGTATTATTTCAATGATCTATTAGTCCTATTTTATTTCGACAAATTAACATTTGATTTTCATTTTTTAATTACCATACCCAGACACATTCCGTTATTTTTCTGATAATTTCATTTCCAGGACAGATAAAAATAAATCCACGCACCCACACGGGGTGCGACAAATCAGCCCATTATCTGTATGGCAATAAAAATAGCCAAGGGTTCTACTCCCGAAAAAACCAGTGGCTTAAAGTAATATGAATCTCGGGTAGCAAATCCTCCGGCTGCTCCTGTAGAAGAGTCGATATTGAACCCCATTTTACGCAAGTTACAAATATCCCTCTGGATCGTGCGGGGAGTTCTTCCAAACAACTCTGCAAATACCTTTGTCTGGATTCCCGGCGATTTCTGTAGTATGTCATAAAACAAAAAGGCACCGGTTCTGGAAACCGACACCTTTGATAAATATTTTTAAAATTTGATTCTATAGGACTCTTTTTTTTCTGGTTTTCTGGACAGATATAATTTCCTGCCAGGATTTTCTGGCAAACGCTGCGTTCAGGCAGCCAGGCTCCCTGAGTTAAAACCGGCATAATCCCTTTACCATATGTCGGAAACCCGGGCAGCCTGACTTCCCCCGCTTTTTCCGGATCCCGCCACACAAAACATTTCCTGCAGTTCCTTCTCCAGAAGATCTGCCGGGAAATACCGGCCGGGACATTCTGTCGCTGCACCGGGAACCTCCCGGTGCAGCTCCACATCCTGAACCTGCAGATGATAGGCCGCCAGCAAAGCTTGCACCTTGGCGCCTAAGCCTCGCAACTGGACATCAGGCACCTCTGTCTCACTGAAGTTGCCGACCAGGCAAATGCCGATCCCGCAGAAATTGCGGTTGGAGGCTATGCAGTGCGCCCCCGGGCGATAAAGCGGCCGGCCGCTCTCACAGCTTCCGTCCGGCAGGATTACGAAATGATAGCCGATATCGCTCCAGCCCTTGGTCAGATGCCATTCCCGGATCATGGCCGCATTCACAGGAACCACTTGCCCGCCGCGCCGGACGGCAACCGGGCTTGCCGAATGGTGTATCACAATCTTTTGCCAATCCATTATATCTGCACCTCTCCCTTCACTTTCAAAACAGCAATAGCCTGAGCCAATTCGGTAATGCTGGCGGACAGTTCATTGAGCTTGCCCTCGATCCGCACCAGCAGATAAGCACTGACTGCGATCGGAAAACCAAAATTGCCGGCCAGTTTCATGATTTCTTCCATACCTGTTTCCTTCCTTTCCTTCCATTTTTTTAATTCCTCAGCTGCTTGCCGGATATACCGGCAGCAACTGAGGAGTTTATTACTTTTTTCTCGATTCATCGAATTTCCAGATTAATCGAATACTCTTTGTTCATTGAATACTCATCGAGTACTCAACAAATACCCTGATTCATCGAATACTCATCGAATACCCTTCAGACCTGTCTGCCAGCTTAAACAGCCGGGGCGTCATAAAGATCGTCCGTTGTGGTTCCAATGATTTTGATGTCTTTCTTGGCCAGCAAGGCCCCGCCTGCTCCCGCAAAGACATTTCTGGCGATGATCAGATCCATGACCGTTTCGATCTGCAAAGCAGTCAGGTCGATCTTGGGCTCCGGCAGGGTAATGCTGAAAGCACCGCCCAAAGTATCACTGAAAGTCATGCGCAAGACTTTATTGGTTGTAACAGCCATCTTATTTCCTCCTTTCTCTGTTCGTTACCCGCGTTACCAGTATTACCGGTCTTACCGTTGGCTGAACAGTTATTTACGTCTGCCTAAACAGCGGCAGTCAGTTCAAAACGATCATCCCGGCGTACGGTAATAAGGGGATAATCCTGCAGCCCGTAAAGAGCCTGGGCGACATCAAAAACATCCTGATCAAGGGCATCAGCTTTGACATTGGGGAAACTGCGCTGGCGCAGGACGGGCGCCCCAGCTGCGCTGAGTCCGGTTTGATAGGTGGCCACTAATACTGAGCCTTGGGCACTGGAAGTTACAGCCATGTTCTCACCTCCTTTCCGGGTTATCCGAACAGATGCCCCCAAGCAAAAAGCAGCCGGTCCTGCCGACTGCTTTCCTCCAGGAAAAATGTTTACCAGCCTCCGGGCAGGAAGGGTTCTGGTAAACTGTTCCCCTGCCCGGGAACATATGTTCTGTTGTTAGTATAGCTAATACCCCTAAAGAATGTCAACGGTTTTGGCAACTGTTGGTAATGAAATCACACCTGGTGTGGCGCAGGCAAATAAAATGTGTCCGAGAAACACTGATATTTATTGATATTTAATGAATAGCGTTGGTGATATAATATTGTTACTTAATAAAAACGGGACAGGCGGAGGCTTGATTGTATGGCAATATTAACCGTAATTATCCCGGTGTGCCTGATATTTTTACTGGGATACATAGGACAAAAAGCGCTCCGCATGGACATTAAATCTGTTTCTACAGCAGGTTTATATCTGACAGTGCCGGCTTTAATGTTCAGAACGTTTTACCAGACAGAATTGAATCATGCCTTCCTGCAAATGGTCATATACGTTTTTCTCTTATCATTTATCATAATCTGGTTAATGAAGGGCTTAGCCTTTCTGAAAAAGTACAGTCCCTCAGTTACCAGTGCCTTGATTTTGTCAACGGCCTTTATGAATAACGGGAATTTCGGGGCTCCGGTAATGCTTTTTGCCTATGGGGAAAAAGGATTTGAGTATGCGGTGATTATCTTAACACTCCATACGACGATCATAAGTACTTTTGGGGTTTATTACGCCGCCAAGGGCAATACGGATATCAGAGGCGCCCTGCTATCAGTTGTCAGGATACCCATGATTTGGGGCAGCATTGCCGGATTACTCTGGCAATATTTGAATCTGCCCTTGCCGGACAATGTCTATAATGCTATCAGTCTTGTTGCTGACGCTGCTATTCCAATCGTCATGATAACTTTGGGTATGCAATTGGCTGACCTTAAGCCCCATAATCTGCAATGGGGCAAGATATCCCTGGCTTTGCTTGTGAGATTACTTATCTCCCCCCTCATCGCCTGGGGAATTGCCTTCTGTTTGGGGGCAGAACCACTATTGACAAAAGTGATGATCGTTTCCGCGGCCATGCCTGCGGCAGCGATCACCACCATGTATGCCCTGCAATATGATAGCGAGCCGGATTTGGTTTCTTCTATCACCTTGTTCGGTACCTTGTTAAGCATTATTACGCTGAGCATTTTACTTACTATATTAGGATAATTGGCAGAATGATGCCTACAAAGCCTCTTCGCCTGTCTCGCCTGTTCTGATACGGACGGCATTTTCGATTGCAGAAACGAAGATCTTGCCATCCCCGATTTTGCCGCTTTTGCAGACAGTCTGGATGGCTTTAAGAACTGCCGGAACCTGATCATCCCGGAGGGCAATTTCGATTTTTACTTTAGGCAGGAGGTTGACGTTAAGTTCAACCCCCCGGTAAATCTCGACATGTCCTTTCTGTTTTCCGCAGCCGATGACATGAGAGACAGTTACCCCATTAATACCCAGTTCCCCCAGGGTATTTATCAGTTCCTCCAATTTACCCGGACGTACAACAGCTTCTATTTTCTTCACAGTTGTTTTCCCCTCTTTCGATTTTCTTTCTTTCGATTTTCTTTCTTTCGATTTTCTTTCTTTCGATTTTCTTTCTTTCGATTAACATCATTTTCAATTCCCGCTCCCGGTAATTCGTTATCTGCTCAGACATCCTCCTCTTAAACACAAACGGCACCCGAGAAACATGTTATGCTCTCAAAGCGCCGTTGCTTTGCCGGACATATATTATGTCAAAAGTTTAATCTTCTAGATTTTGAATACTTTTTTCGGGATGATAAACAGACAGACCTAACCAATCAGGAAGGGAGTTTTCTCTTGCCCAGAGCATTGATATAGGCTTTGGCGCTGGCCTCAATAATATCGGTGGAAAAACCCTTGCCTATTATCAGACGGCCATCCTTATAGCGCAGCTTGACAGTGGCTTCGCCCAAAGCCTTGCTGCCGCGGGTTACTGACTTCAAGGTATAGTCTTCCAGCATAGCCTCATGGCCTGTTATCCTGTCTATGGCATTGAAAAGGGCATTGACAGGGCCATTGCCGCAGGCAGCATCGGTCTGGACCTTGCCCTCTATTTCCAGGGTGACAGTAGCAGTAGCCGAATCCCGGCCGCTGGTAGATATGGCCATATCCTGCAACATTATTTCACTGGCCTTATTCTCGGAATCTCCCATCAAAACATAAAGATCCTGATCAAATACTTCCTGCTTCTGATCAGCCAACTGCAGGAATCTGCGGTAGACATCGTTCAGCTGCGCCCCCTCAATTGTATAGCCCAGGATCTCCAGACGATATTTAAGGGCATGCCGGCCCGACCTGGCTGTCAGGGTAATGGTGTTTTGAGGAACACCGATTGTTTCCGGTTTGATGATCTCGTAGGTTTCCCTGTCTTTCAAAACCCCATCCTGGTGGATGCCGGAGGCATGCATAAAGGCATTGGCGCCGACAATGGCCTTGTAATCCGGAACAGTTACCCCTGTTATGCGGGAAACAAGCCTGCTGGTGGCGGATATCTCCTGGACTTTGATTCTGTTTTTTACCCCGTAACCGTCCCGCCGGGTATAGATGGCCATGACCACTTCTTCAAAAGCCGTATTGCCTGCCCTCTCCCCAATGCCGTTGATGGTTGTTTCCACCTGCCGGGCGCCGGCTCTGATTCCAGCCAGGGCGTTGGCTGTGGCCATGCCCAGATCATTATGGCAATGGACGCTGACAACAGCCTTATCGATATTTTTGACATTTTTGATAACAAAATCGATCAGGTCCCCATATTCCCAAGGGTTGGCATAACCGACCGTATCGGGAATATTGACTACAGTGGCCCCGGCCTTGATGGTTTCCTCGATAACCTTGACCAGAAAAGCCGGGTCACTGCGAAAAGCATCTTCCGCATAGAATTCCACATCACTGACATATTTCTTGGCATATTTGACCGCCGCAATAGCCTGTTCCAGGGTTTGCTCCGGAGTGATCCCCAGTTTCTTGTCCATGTGCACCGGAGAAACCCCTATGCCGGTATGAATCCGGGGCTGTTCCGCTTTGCGCAGGGCCTCGGCACAAATATCGATATCCTCTTTCACCGCTCTGGTCAGGCCGCAGATAACTACTCCTTTCAACTCTGAGGCAATAGTCCGGACCGATTCCAGATCCCCCGGTGAGGAAGCCGGAAAACCGGCTTCAATGATATCTACTCCCAGCTTCACCAGTTGGTGACCAATCTCCAATTTTTCTTTGACATTCAAGGTTATTCCCAGGGACTGTTCGCCATCTCTCAGGGTGGTATCGAAAATATATAATCTATTCATTATCAAATCCTCCTTATGATAAATCACGTTGTTTTTTGCTTCATAATATTCAGTTCAGCAAGTTCAGGTTCCATGAAACCACCCCCAAAGATAATAAACCCTTCGTCTCTGCTTGAGACGAAGGGTTAGTTCGCGGTACCACTCAAATTGACAGAAAAATTCTGTCTCCTCTGCAGATACGGGAGCGCTCAAAATCTGCCGGGCGCACGGGCGCAGACAGGCAAATCAGATTATCCGATATCTCCTTCCTTGTAACGGCGGAAGCTCCGTCCGAGTCTACTTTAATAAATATTTCGGTCGGCTACTCAAGGGAGAGTTCCAATTCCATTCCATTGCTGCCTTTCACCTGCCGGCAGCTCTCTGTAATGGAAACAGAAAATGTACTATTCCCTTTCATCGTCATTTTAGCGTTTTTAGATCAGTATTTTTATTATATTGACATCTATAATGACATTTCTTCTTGTTATTGTCAAGAGTCAGAAGGAATATTCTCAGAAAACATGGTCTCGGCCAGATCATGAAGTTGTTCCGTCATCCGTTTGACGCCTGGAGGACAGCCAGGAATACGCACAATATGGGGATGTTCGCTGTTGGTGTCACAGGCACACTTGCCCAGAGTGACCACTTTAAGCACTTCGGGATCAGTTATCTTTTGCCTGCCCATAACAATTGCTATATTGCCAAAATCCCGGCCGGTATTAGCCTGGAAAAAGTTGCTGACAGCCACAAAGATACCAAATCCGCAGCCAGAGCAGCAGGTAGGGTCAGGCGGTTCAATCGTTACTCCCTTGATATCGTATAAGGCCATCAGATCCCTGGTCCAGGTTGCGAACCACTCCAGGGGTTTGGCCAGGTTTTTGATCTCTTCCCCAATCACCTCAACCCCTTCCAGGCCCAGACTTCTGCCGGTAAGTTCGGCATAGAGGCGCAGGTGATCTACCTCGGCGGGATCATATCCCAGGAGCCGGCTGCCGACAATATCAACTTCCAGGATATCCCTGCCGGCCACAAAAACATCCATCCTGTGGCAATCGTCACTGGTCGGACCTTTCTGCAGGCCAAAAGTACCGTCAAGCACTGTCAGATCTACCCTGATTGCTTTGCCCAGCAAGGCAATGGAACGCATGAGATCATGGCGATGGCAATCCTTCTTGGATTCGTAAGCCAGAACACCTTTCAAGTTTTTAATACCTAATGATACTGTAGTCTGGCTATGGGTCTTCAAAACAGGCATATCTATTAAAAAATCAGCTTCCATTATTAGCCTGGCAATTTTCACCGGCAGATATTCCAGTTCGACTGTCACAAAAGGACCCTCGTTCAGGTCCACCAGGGGCACGTTCAGGCGCTCGGATAATTCATTGTAGCCGGCCCATCTGAAAGCGGAAGGAGTGTTCAGTTTCAGATCCGGATGAATCACACCCCCGTCAGCTATGGTGATATCCTTACAGCCATGCTCCCACAGCAGGGTTATCATGCTCTCCATCGTCTCCACCGGAGTTACGATCCCGTCGGGGGGCTGATTGCGGTAACCGCGCATAACCATATTGGGTTTAAGCACTACACTGGCTCCGGGTTTTAAGGAGTCGAAACCGCCACAGATCTCGATAGCCTTGCGTACTGCTTCCAGGGTAGTGTTATCTCTCTTTACCAAAGCTACTGCCAAGATAAGTCATCTCCCTCTACTGTTCTGACTGAATATTCATAATACTCTATCATTTTTAGCAGGAAGATTCAAGACCGGACGGTCAATTAACCTGGATAGTCCATTGATCAGGACTGTCCGTTGCCTTACATTTCTATGGCGCTGCTCCGCCGATACTCTACCCTGGCTTTGCTTGCTGCCGGGAAGCAGCTGAATCCTGGCTTGGTTTGAAAACTATAAACACCATTTTCCAGCCGGCCTTCGATAATCCCCTCTTCCTGCAGGATATCCAGATGACCCCAAACCTCGGAAACCCCCAAAACATTGTTATAGCCATCCAGACCCTGGTATAAGGCCACAGCCAGCTGGTAAGGTGAGAGTGGTTTGGCCCGGAGAGTCTCGGCAATCAATTGGGTACGCAGCCGGTGGTGCTCCCTGATTTCCGCGAGCCGTTTTTTTAATTCCGTAAACGGCCGGCCATGGCCGGGATAGACCTTATTCACAGGAAGTTTCTCCAGCAAATCCAGGCTGCTCATATATTGTTTCAGGGATTTATAACGGCCGTCAGGGGCTTGGGGGTCAATCTCCAGCTGGGGATTAGGCGTGACCCGGGCCAGCAGAGTATCTCCGCAAAAAAGGATTCCCTGTTTACGCAAAAAGAAACACAGATGGCCCAGAGCATGCCCGGGGGTATGATAGACCTCCAGCTCGAAGTCCTTAAAGGGCAGAACCTCGCCGCCCTTATAAGGAGTATATTCCACCAGGGGCTGGGCTATAGGGATCCGGTTTTGGGTAGCGGCTAAAACTTGGGCAAAAATTTCTGCCGAAACACCCCCGGTCGCCAGCACAGTTGCTTTACCCGAAATAAAACGGACCCAGCCGTCCATTTTCAGTTTTTCCGCCTCGTGCACATAGATTTCCGCTCCGGAAGCCTCGGCAATCCTGACCGCCAGACCGGAGTGGTCATAATCTCCGTGGGTAATAAGGATCCGCCGGATATCTCGCAGACCGTACCCCAGGCTCTGCAGACCAGCCCGCAGAGCACCCTCGGACTCCTCCGAAAGCAGACCGGTATCGATCAGGGTTAAAGGATCCGCCTTTATGAGATAGACATTGATAGGTCCGACTGAAAAAATGGTCGGGATCCGGAGTTGTGACACTAGGGATGCGTCCTGCACTGCTGTTTATCCTCCCGTAGTCGTATTTCTCTAACTTGTCTCTGTGACCAACACTTTTGTTCCCTTGTCAGCCTATTAAACATAACTATTCAGTATATTATACCATCTACATACCGTTCAGTATATTAAACCATTATATCAGGCGCTTTCTGTTTTTATTTTCCTGATCAGCTCATTGATCCGGGCTACCTGCAGGGCAAAAGCCTCTAGTCTCACATCTATCAGCTGCGGAAAAGCGCTGCCATCCGATTCGATACTCAGGAAAGGCAAATTCGGATAAACTTGCATAACCTTTTGGACCATTTCCTGCAGAGAAATTTTCTCTTTATGCTTGCTTAACTGCTGATTCAGCACTGCTTCAGCAATCCTGGAAGGCATGCAGCCGAAAGGACCGATGGAAATGATACCATCAACATGATCGACTATTTCCATGAGGGCAGTACCGATAGTCAGAATGGCTTCCCCGGAAAGATAAGGGGATATCAAATCCTGAGCGCCGGCTATTACTTTATCGATGTCGATTATGTGGTATTCATAGAGATTAGACTTGGCCAGAATGCCTTTGATTTCCTTTTCAACTTTTCTTCTGGCAATATTTTCGATATAGAGATTTACCTTATCCCTTAAATCAGCTGACTCGGAGAGGTTATTTTTCACCAGATAATCACAGTAATATATCCATTCGGCTACCGAGGCGATTTTGGTTATGATACCTTTACGGGCCAGTTTCTGAACCAGATATTGTTTGGAAAAGTCATCCCGGCGGACGTAGATCTCCCCGACAACAGTCACTTTTTTGGCCGCTGCCAAGGGTTGTTTCAAAGGGATCTGGGCCAGTTTGGCAGCCACATCTTCCAGGGCGTTTTTGAGCCCGGCCCAGTTGTCATTCTCGATGCTTGTTTCCAGTTGCTGCACACACTGTTTGAATATCGCCAGGGCTTGGTCCTGTTCTGCTGCCAGGACCAGAATAGCACTGTAGATATCCTGCATGATATCGGATATTACCACCGAATTCCAGGCACTGAGCTTGTATTTGATCCCCAGCCCTCCGTAACTGTTGCCTGAAGAGAGGGTCAAGAGAGCGACATTGCTGATACCCATCTTTTTCATCAGATTCTCGGTATAGACATGATACTGGCCAAAACGGCAGGGATCGGGTGCTTCGGGCATAAAGTAGACTATTGTTCTATTTTCATTTTTGTGGTTATGCAGATAAGTCAATAAACTTCCCACGGTCAGAATAAGGGGCAGACATTCCTTGCAGGTGGAATTAGCCCTTCCCAATTGCAGCTCGGCTTCCGAGGGAGCTGCCAGAGCTTGGGCATCTATGCCCACTTTGCGGAAAGAGGCAGCCAGGTAGGTGGAACCGATATGGCCCATGGAAGGAATCACAACCTTGACCGCAGGGTCTGTCAGGGCAATATATTCGCCGGTGGCTAACTTAACCATCTTTTTCTGATAATCATACTGGGCAATGGGAGTTTCCGGGCCGCGCTCAGCAGTGTCGGGCTGGTAATTGACGATGACATCTATAAAGGCGTCGATGCGTGTATCAACACCGGCATCAGCAGTATGACTGTCGAGTTCCAGGGTCAGAGACGGTTTTTGGCCCATTATATTCCGGAAATAGGTGACAATGAAAGAATCCGGGCCGCAGCTGAAATTGGTGATATAGATGCCGAAAAGCCGGGGATGG
>DDXI01000130.1 GCA_002347475.1 Peptococcaceae bacterium UBA2264 | reverse complement strand
GGGATCTAATACTATTATACGAGGGAGTATGTTATGAACTTACTACAATCAGTTTACACTCTCCTGGAAGGAGAAAAAATATGTTTTTTAGCAACCTGCCAGAGCGATAAGCCCCATTTATCGATGATGAATTATACTTATCTGCCGGAAGAAGAACTGATCATTATCAGTACCAGGAAGAACACCAAAAAATTTTTTAATATGCAAAAGAATCCGGCGGTGGCATTGCTTATTTACCGGATACCCCTTAGCTGTACAATTTATGGCCGGGCTGATGTAGAACAAGGGCAAAGAACGGAATTTTACCGGACGCTTCATTTGGCGCACCACCGGGATATGCAGCAGTTTATCAGCGGGCCGGAGATTGCGATAATTACTATTCGGATGGAAAGCGCCATGACAGCTGATCTTCAGGATGAGGTCATTTCCTGGCGGGCTGAAAATAATTAATCACAAATATTATTAAAAAGTATTGAAGTTTATTCAGGTATGATATATTCTCGAGATAAGAATAATTTACCAACTGGGAGCGATGAATGCGGGGGTGCATTTGGACGCTTACCCTCGTCTGGAGCTAATAGCGTAACCGACCATTTAAGGTCGGTTTTTGTGTGTTTGGGGGAGTGGGAAGAGCTGAGGCAGAGGTGAATAAAAAGGAGGTTATTTATAATGAAAGCTACTGTTGATAGGAAAACTTGCATCGGATGCGAACTTTGTGTAACGATTTGCCCAGATTTATTTACAATTGATGAGAATAATAAAGCGGTTGTTCTTGTTGATGTGTTGCCTGCGCAATCTGAAACATGCGCCAAAGCAGCAGAATTAGGATGTCCGGTATCTGCCATAACTGTTGCGTAGTTTGCTTTTTTGGTTGCGCTTCGATTTAATGAAGGATTTCAGAAAGCGGAATTCAGCAAGCTGCCTTATGCAAAAAAGGAGGAATATGGATGAAACTAATTGAAGTGGGGGATTCTGCGCCTGATTTTTGGCCTCATGGAAAAGTTGCCCAGGACAATGGTGTTTTCAACGAAAAGCAGGGAACATCAGAAAGGGCGAATATCATAATTGATGAGAAGGGTATAGTCCAATGGGTTAAGGTCTATCCGATGAAGCAATTGCCTGATATTAAGGAAGTGCTGCAGGTTTTATCCGTCAAGTAAAAGCAGCCGCAAAATAAGTGCAAGACTGAATATAAGGAGAGATGAAGTATGAAAATACCGCTGATAGTGGGACTGCCTCTCCATCTTTGGTTGGGTATCCTCTTGCTTATTTTAGTCATATTTCAGATTGCTGTAGCTAAAAAAATCCTGCCTGTTTCTTTTCGCTGGCATCGAATTATGGGGTATGTGATACTGCTGCTGGCTCTTGTGCATGGAACTATGGCTATGGGACTAAATTCAGGCGTTTTAGTAATCCGGTAAGTATTGCTGGCAGGTAAGGAACTGTTGAATTCCTACTAATCCTATTGTAATATATACTTATCATAGATGAGGGTAGGGAATGAGATGAAAATATCCACAAAAGGGCGGTATGCCCTGCGCTTAATGCTTGATTTGGCAATCAATTATGGCGGAGAATTGATAACGGTTAAAAAGATTGCCGCCAGGCAGGGAATTTCGGAAAAATACCTGGAACAAATCATTACGCAGCTTAAAAAAGCTGGCTATGTGCGAAGCGTCCGCGGCTCCGAGGGCGGCTACAGGCTTGCCAGGGATCCGGCAGAATACACAGTCGGGATGATCCTGCGGCAGATGGAAGGCAGTCTTGCCCCAGTTTCCTGTCTGGATGAGGAAGTAAACCTCTGTGCCCGGGCTGCAGATTGTATTACCTTAAATGTCTGGAAGAAAGTGAAAACTGCCGTAGAAGATGTTGTTGACCAGATTACCCTCGCTGATTTGGTAAAAGACTATCAGGAAAAAGTGGTCCTGGATCTGAATCTTTACCTCTTGACATTCAAAATGTGAAAATTTGTTATACTCTTGACAATAATTTGGGTCAAGAGTATTATATAAAATATATTTCATACTAAATAGATATGAATAGTAGGGTGAAGAAATGAGCGTGATATTGGTGAGCAAAGAAGCAAGATTAAGCAGACAGGTCAGCCTACGATAAAAGAGCGAATGTGTAGTCAAGACAAACATTTTTCCCTGGGTTCACAGCAAAATAAATCTGAAACCCATCAGCTTCATGCCGGTCAGGAACAGCCGGATTTGGCAACAGGTGCCAGAGTCGTTCCTATTTACCAGACATCATCTTGTGTATTTAACGATTCGGCTCAGGCCACAGCATCCGGAGCGGTAGCCACGGCACCTCCATTGGCGGTGTGATTGTGGAGAGCGGTAAATTTGATTGGGCAGCCGCTGGCAGATCAGGAAAACCGAAGAATTTTTGTTTCCGGCCATGCAGAATATGACCCTTATACTTTAGACGCAGAGTATAAAAGAGACTGGACAGAGGGTTGAATGTTGAGGTGCCCCTCCATTATTATGATAGTAAGGGACTTCCTCAGGTACGTTGGCGTTCTCATGCTACCCTGTTATTTTCTGACTGGCTGAATTATTCTATTTACCAGGAATCACCTTATGATCTAAGAAGTATTAAAGAGTTTTCTCTATGGGACCCGTGTGATTGATTCTGAGCAAGAGAGATCAAGAGGGATGAGGAAAGAAGGTATGCAGAGATGGCGAAAATAGCTAAAAGTCTTACCGATTTAATCGGCCATACACCGCTTCTGGAGTTGACAAATTATGAAAAGAAAAACAATTTGGCAGCAAAAATTGTGGCCAAGCTGGAGTCTTTTAACCCGGCAGGCAGTGTAAAAGACCGGATTGCCAAGGCGATGATCGAGGATGCCGAAGCCAGAGGATTGTTAACTGAAAAATCCGTCATCATTGAGCCAACGAGCGGCAATACGGGGATAGGCCTGGCTGCAGTGGCGAGATCAAAAGGCTACAGAATAATTCTCACTATGCCGGAGACTATGAGTGTGGAGAGAAGAAATCTGCTGAAGGCCTATGGAGCGGAGCTTGTGCTGACCGAAGGCGCCAAAGGGATGAAGGGGGCAATCGAAAAGGCGGATGAACTGGCAAAAGAAATCCCTGATGCCTTTATCCCCGGCCAATTTGTAAACCCGGTAAACCCGGCCATCCATAAGGCAACAACTGGAGTGGAAATTTGGCAGGATACAGAAGGCCAAATCGATATCTTTGTGGCAGGGGTGGGGACAGGCGGCACCATCAGCGGTGTTGGCGAATATTTAAAATCCCAAAATCCAAAAATAAAAATTGTGGCGGTGGAGCCATCTGAGAGTGCAGTTTTATCCGGAGAGAAGGCCGGTGCTCATAAAATCCAGGGAATCGGAGCTGGTTTTGTGCCGCAAACCTTAAATACCGGCATCTATGATGAAGTTATCAAGGTACAGAATAACGATGCCTTTTCAATTGGCCGGGAATTGGCCCAAACAGAGGGCTTGCTGGTTGGGATTTCCTCCGGAGCCGCAGTTTGGGCGGCAACAGTACTGGCAAAACGTCCGGAAAATAAGGGTAAAACCATTGTTGTGATTTTGCCCGATGGCGGAGAGAGATATCTTTCAACTCTCTTGTTTTCTGAAGCTTAAGCCAAAATATCCAGGCTGTAAATACTTAAAAGGGTATACGGAAAAATACAGTTTAGAAAAACCGCTTAAAAACATATGTTTTTGAGCGGTTTCTTAGTGTAACAGGAGCGCATAGGAACAAAAGTCACATAATGACAGAAATAAAGCGCCTGCAAATCAAATGAACCTGGAACTCAAATGAACCTGGAACTGTTGCTGGTTAGATTAATAATAAGGTAGTTGCCGCAAGGGTTTACAGTTTCATTTGTCGAATGCTCTGATGAAGAAATAAATAATTTGACTGTCGAGCTGTGGACATTGTAGTTCTCTTTAAAAAAAGCGGAATAATAGCATGAGAATGATTAAATAGATAAGCGAGGTGAGTAATATTGTCTGCGCAAAATCATAAGCATACTTCCTCAGAATCCGGGCATACACATGATGTCTCCAATTTGTCAGGCCGAAAAATCTTCTGGGTAACATTGCTGAATGCAGCAATCACTATCGCGGAGATCGCCGGCGGCATCCTGTCAGGAAGCTTGGCCTTGCTCTCTGATGCTGTTCATAATTTAAGCGATACGGCAGCCATAGCCTTATCCTACTACGCCAACAAACTAGCCCAAAAACCCAAAGATGCCAGAAGAACATATGGCCATAAAAGAGCTGAGATCCTTTCAGCTTTCATTAACTCCTCGGTGCTCCTGGCCATATCAGTCATGCTGGTATTTGAAGCCCTTAAAAGGTTAAGATCACCGGCAAGCATCAATGGAACCTTGATGATAACAGTAGCCCTGATCGGACTGGGGGCCAATCTTGTTTCTGTATTTTTACTGGAGAAAGATGCCCATGAGAACCTGAATATCAGATCAAGTTATTTACATCTTTTAAGCGATACTGTCTCATCTTTGGGGGTGCTGGTCGGAGGCCTGGCTATCAAACTATGGGGAGCTCTCTGGCTGGATCCCTTGATAACAATTGCTATCTCCCTTTATATTTTCAAGGAGACCTGGCATGTGATAAGAATGACTGTGGATATTTTGATGCAGTCTTCAGCAGCCCTGGATTATGAGACCATAAAAAGTGATATTGAAAAAATCGGCAAAGTAAAAAACATACATCATGTCCATACTTGGATGATCAACGAAAAAACGATCCACTTTGAGGCTCATATTGATCTGGAGGATATGCTGCTCTCAGATGCAGAAAAGATTTGTGGTCAAATTGAGCAGCTGCTTATAGAACATTATGGTATCAGCCATGTAACCCTGCAGACTGAAGTGGATAAATGTGCTGATAAAAATATCTTCACTACCAGTCAATGCCCGGCCGGGAGAGAACACCCTGAGTGTAATAATGCTTGATCTCTCTCATTTCTGTAACCAAATCGGCCTTGTCAATCAGCTCCTCAGGGGCATATCTGCCTGTCAGGATAACTTCCACATGTTCGGCACGGTTTTCCAAGGCCTTGATAACATCTTCGACAGTAATAAGCTGGAAGTAAATAGCAATAGTGATTTCATCCAGGATAACAACATCATATTCGCCCTTTTTTAGTATTTCGGCACAGGCCGCTAAAGCCTTCCCGGCAACAGCCCGGTCATTTTCATCCGGAGGTCTGTCTATAAAACAGCCGATGCCTAATTGTTCGATTCTTATGTTGGGTAAATACTCGATGATTTTTGTTTCATGATACTTCATGTCTTTAACAAACTGACCGATATATACTTTCATACCATAACAGGCTGCCCTTACAGCCAAGCCAATAGCTGCAGTGGTTTTACCTTTACCGTCTCCCGTATAAACCTGGATATATCCTTTTTCCATATTCAGTGCCCCCTTCACTTTCCCATTAATAAACCGTGGCCTGGAAATTCACAGACTATCCTGGAAATCTATAATAAACTTTAATAATCACTGCTCTAACGAACAATCAGGGCCACATAGCTGACAATCAGCAGGGCTACTATATTCACTACTTTGATCATAGGATTAATAGCCGGACCGGCTGTATCTTTAGCCGGATCCCCTACTGTGTCCCCGGTAATAGCGGCAGCGTGGGCAAGGGTCCCTTTTCCTCCGCAGTGTCCTTCTTCAATATATTTTTTGGCATTATCCCAGGCTGCGCCGCCAGCAGTCAGCATAACGGCCAGGAAAAACCCTGTAATAATGACCCCCATCAACATTCCCCCCAGCGTTTTTGCTCCGAGCAAAAAGCCCACCAGCAGGGGAGCAACCACCGGAATAAGTCCCGGCAGGACCATTTCCTTCAAGGCCCGTTTGGTCACAATGTCCACACAGCGTCCGTATTCAGGCCGGGCTTTATCCTCCATCAAGCCGGCAATTTCCCGGAATTGCCGCCGCACTTCACACACTACTTCATCAGCAGCTTTGCCCACAGCACCCATGGCTAAAGAACAAAAAATAAACGGTAAGGCCCCGCCGATGAGCAAGCCGGCTAAAACCCAGGGATCCTGAATAGTAAAACTGAGATCGGCCTCTAAATGAGCAGCCTGCCGGACCTTTTCTATTTCCTGGGTGTAAGCAGAAAAAAGAACGACAGCCACAAAACCGGCTGAACCAATAGCGTACCCTTTAGTTACTGCTTTAGTGGTATTGCCGACAGAATCCAGAGCATCCGTGATCGTCCGTATTTCCGGAGGAAGATCTGCCATTTCGGCGATCCCGCCGGCATTATCGGTAATCGGGCCGTAGGAGTCAATGGCCACAATGATTCCGGTCATCGAGAGCATGGCCATGCAGGCAATCCCCACTCCATAGATGCCGCTGAGAACATAAGAAATCAGGATACCGGCGACGATAATAAACACTGGCCAAATACTCGCTTCCATGGCAACTGCCAAACCGGTGATTATATTAGTG
>DDXI01000058.1 GCA_002347475.1 Peptococcaceae bacterium UBA2264 | reverse complement strand
GGGGTTTGGATCTCCTGGGCATAGGTCGGGCTGACCGTCGTAATCCGGTCGGCGTAAAGCAGGGCTGTTTTCATATAATTGACCGCCCCGAAAAACTCCAGCTTCTCCTCAGTAAACAAATTCCGTCCCAGGCCGATAATGTCACTCAGGACTTCTGACGCAAAAATCCCCTGGTACTTCAGGTTATGAATCGTAAAAACAGTCTTCAGCGGAAAATAGAGGGGTTCCTGATTGTAAAACTCCTTTAGAATCAGTGGGATCAGGGCCGTTTGCCAATCATGACAATGAATAATATCCGGCTGAAATCCTGGCAGATAGGCGAGGCTTTCCAGGACGGCCCGGGAAAAGAAAGCATATTGTTCGGCTTTATCAAAATTCTCATAAGCACTCGGACGGTCAAAATAATACTCATTGTCAATGAAATAATAATGAATTCCCTGATAGGTCATTTCCTCCAGTCCACAGTATTGCCTGCGCCAGGCTAACGGGACAGAAAAATGGGTCAGATGTTTAAATTCCCGGCGAAAACGCTCAGAAATCAGACTGTATTTCGGCAGGAAAACCCGCACATCGGCCCCCTGTTTCTGCAGAGCAGCCGGCAAAGAACCGCCCACATCACCCAGACCGCCTGTTTTGAGAAAAGGATCTGCTTCCGTGATGGCAAAAACAACTCTCATAATTTCCCTCTTTTCCAGCTCAGACCGCTGTTTTTTTCATGACCAGCGGATTATCCCTGCTTCCTTTCAGGACATTTCCTGATTTGACCTCAACAAACTTGTCCAGAACAACATGATCCAGAACTGTCCCGGCCCGAATTATACAACTGTGCATAAGAACGCTGTTAGTGATTTGCGCTCCCGGCTCTATAAGTACACAACGGGAAAGAACTGAATTTTCGACCTCTCCCTCGATCAGGCAGCCGCTGGAGATCAAAGAATTCCTGACTCGAGCCTGATAACCGTGTTTGGTGGGAGGATTATCCGCAACTTTTGTATGAATGCTGTCAGGGCCCCAAAATAATTTCATCCTGATTTCAGGATCCAGGAGGTCCATATTGCGCTCAAAATAATCCTTAACAGAATGAATAGTCTGGATATAGCCGTTAAAAGCAAAGCCGTATACCTTAAGGGTTTGGACATTTTCGGCAATGGGCTGGATTAAATCGACGGTTTCCAGGGGTTTGTAGCCGTGAATGATATCCAGCAGGACTTTGCGCCGGATAATCAAGTGATTGATAAAATAAGGCACTTTCAGATGTTCTGATTCCTCTTCCTTAATTTTATTGACCTGCTGATCCTCGTTCAGGAAAAGCCTGATCTTGCCGTGCTTATCAGTGGGTTTCTCCGGTATTTTATAGATTAAAGTAATATCCGCTCCATTTTTGTTGTGAAATTCCAGGGCATCTTTGTAGTTGAAATTGAAAACCTGGTTACATCTGCTGATCACAACGTTTTCCGCATAATTCCTGTGCAAATAATCAAGATTCAGCTCGATATCCCTGATGCGGAAATTAATCCTCTGCTGTGTCAGACCGTGGATGGCCCCAGGCAAAATTAACAGCCCGCCGGCTTTGCGGTCCAGGAACCAGTCCCTGCCGCCACCCAGGTGGTCAAGTATCGATCTGTAATGGCGCGGTGTAACCAAACCGATAGTTCTTATGCCGGAATTGACCATGCTGGACAGGGCAAAATCAAGCAGCCGGTATCTCCCGCCGAACGGCATTCCGGCAATCGATCCTTCTAAAGATAACCCCTGCAGAGAGTCGAACCCGCTGTTTGCAAAAAGAATGGCAATTGTATCGTACACTCCGTCTCACTCCCGTCTTGCTTTTGTTTAGCGCAACCTGTATACATTTCTGCCCGCATCGATGACAGAATCCATGGGAATCAAGTGGTGGTCTTCGATCACCGTAATCCCTTCCTGTTCCGAATCAGACCGCAGATTAGCCCCAATAAGACAATGTTCCCTGATTTCCGCCCTTTCCCCGATAATGGATTTGAAAATATGAGTTTGATTATAAACTTTGGCATGGGGCAGCAGAATTGAATCCCTAATACAAACCCCTTCCCCCACAAAGACGCCCTGGGCCAGAATAGAGTTGCTAACCTCTCCTAAAACATTACAGCCGTTGCAGACAATGCTGTTCTCGATTTTGGCTGCCGAACCCACATACTGCGGGGGTAAAATATCTTCATTGGAATATATTTTATGTCTGGGATCAAAAATATTCAGGGATGATCCTCCGTTCAAACACTCCATATTGGCCTGGTAATAACTATCAATAGTACCAACATCTTTCCAATAACCTTGGAAATTATAAGCAAGGACCCTTTTGCCTTGCTGCACTTGCCGGGGCAGAATATTTTTGCCAAAGTCATTATCGGATATAAGATCTTCACTATCTTCGATCAGGGCTAGTTTAAGCACCTTCCAGTTGAAGATATAGACTCCCATAGAAGCCAGATTCATCTCCGGTTCGGCTGGTTTTTCCGAAAAGCTGATAATTCTGGCGTTTTCATCGCAAGTCACCAAACCGAAGCGGGAAGCATCCTCCCAGGGTACTGTCAGGGTGGAAACAGTGATATCTGCCTCTTGCTCTTTATGAAATTTCAGCATTTCATTGTAATTCATCTTATAAATATGATCCCCTGAAATAATCAGGACATAGTCTGGGTCGTAAAAATCAATAAACTCCATGTTCTGGTAGACCGCATCTGCCGTTCCTTTATACCAGCTGCCTTCATTTTCCCCGAGATAAGGCGGCAGAATATGCACGCCCCCGCCGGGAGCGTCCAAATCCCAAGCTGAACCCTGGACGATATAGGAATTCAGCAAAAAAGGTTTATATTGAGTAAGGATACCCACCGTATTGATGTTGGAATTGGAACAATTACTCAGACTGAAATCAATTATTCGGTACTTACCGCTGAAAGATACTGCCGGTTTGGCTATATTGCGGGTGAGTGGTCCTAATCTGCTTCCCTGGCCACCCGCTAAAAGCATTGCTATACACTCCTGTTTACGCATACTCTAACACTTCCTTTTTTTGCAACTGCTGATGCTTATTCGCTGCGCAAGGCATGGATACGAGCTTTAAACTTCGCTCTTCCAGTAGGGCCTTTTTATTCTCCAGATGCGGTCGGCATATTGCCTGATCGTTCGGTCACTGGAAAATTTCCCTGCCTCGGCAATATTAATCAAGGATTTTTGGTTCCACTTTTCCCGCTCAGAATAAAGCAGTTGAACCTTTTTATAGGCTTCAAGATAGGAATGGAAGTCTTTAAGGACAAAGAAATCATCGCTGTAGATCAAAAGCGAATCAAAAATAAGTCTGAATTCTTCTGTGGGATCCTCCAAAAATCCGCTGACTAACTGGTCCAGACAACGCTTAAGTTCCTGGTTGCCATAGTATTCATCCCAGGAATGGTAATTACCATTATGAATGTAGGCCAAAACCTCCTCTGCTGTCAGACCAAATATGAAAATATTATCTTCTCCCACGGCTTCCTTGATCTCCACATTGGCTCCATCCAGAGTGCCGATCGTCAAAGCGCCGTTGAACATGAATTTCATATTTCCCGTCCCTGAGGCTTCTTTGCTGGCTGTGGAAATCTGTTCACTGAGATCAGCGGCCGGATAAATCAGCTCACCCAGGGAGACATTAAAATTTTCTAAAAAGACAACTTTCAGGATCTTGTTCACCCGGGGATCATTATTGATTTTGGCAGCCAGGGTATTGATCAGTTTAATCACTGTTTTGGCAAAGCGATAGCCCGGGGCCGCTTTGCCGGCAAAGATAAAGGTCTGAGGTCCTGGCTGGGAGGAGGGATCAGCAAGCACCATGTTATAGAGATGGATAATTTTTAAGACGTTGAGCAATTGCCGTTTATAGGCATGAATTCTCTTGACATGAACATCAAACAGGGAGGAGGGGTCAAGGTTCAGCCCTTGTTTTTCCCTGACATACCTGACCAGCCGCTCTTTATTACTGAACTTGACCTGGGCCAATTTTTCCAGGAAAGCACTATCATCCCGAAAGGCGTGCAGTTTCTTGAGTTCTTTGGCTTCTTTTTTCCAGGCCGGACCAATAGCCTCTGTAATCAGAGCGGACAGTTCGCTGTTAGCCATCAGCAGGAATCTCCGGTGGTTGACTCCGTTGGTTTTGTTGTTAAATTTATAGCCAAAAATCCGGAAGAAATCTTTAAAAACCTCCTGTTTCAGAATATTGGTGTGTAAGGCTGCTACACCATTCACAGATGAACTGCCGATAATCGCCAAATTGGCCATCCAAACCTGTCCGTCTTTAATAATCCGGGTGTTTTCCAGGAGTTCAGGCTCAGCTGGATATTTTCTGGTTACAGTTTCCTGGAAGCGGCGGTCGATTTCTTCAATAATCATATAGATGCGCGGTAAAAGGCTGCGGAATGAATCAAGCGGCCATTTTTCCAAGGCTTCGGGCAGGATCGTATGATTGGTAAATGAAATGGTGTTCCCTGTAATATTCCAGGCCTGATCCCAGCCCATGTCTTCGTCATCAATCAAAATACGCATCAGTTCCGGGATGGCCAGCACAGGATGAGTATCATTGATGTGAACGGCCACTTGGCGCGAAAAGTCCGCCAGAGAATCATGCCGTTTCTTATAAGCGCGGATGATCGATCCTAAACCTGCGGCCACAAAGAAATAGGCCTGCTTGAGTCTTAGTTCCATCCCGCTTCGGTTGCTGTCATCCGGATAAAGCACATAGGAGATAGCCTCAATTTCTGAGCCTATGCCGGACGCCTGTCTGAATTCCCCCCTGTTGAAACTGACCAGATCCAGTTCCGTGGAGAGCGGTTCCGCACTCCAAAGCCGCAGGGTATTGATATTCTTTTGGTTCTCATAGCTGAAAACAGGGATATCCGAAGGTACAGCGAGCACTGATTCGTAATTTTCATGGTAAAATTCCAGTTTACCCTTTACCGCTGCTACTCTGACATTGCCTTTAAATTTAACAACGATACTTTTGTCCGGTTTGCGCGTTTCCCAGGGATAGCTGTCTTTAGCCCAGTTATCAGCTACTTCGTACTGGAAGCCATTGATGATTTTTTGCTCAAATAAGCCGTATTTAAAGCGGATGCCGTTACCATGTCCCGCTATGCCCAGAAAAGCCATAGAATCCAGGAAGCAGGCCGCTAGTCTTCCCAGGCCGCCATTTCCCAGGCCCGGATCGCTTTCCTGCCGCAACAAGTCATCAAGATCGAGACCGATATCCTCCAGGCCTTCCCGGACAAGATCCTCTATGCCCATATTGACCAGATAATAGTGCAGCAGCTTGCCGAGCAGAAATTCCATGGAAAAATAATAGACACGTTTTTTGTGGGCACTTTCTTCCTTGGTCAGGGCCCGGCAAGAAATTACTTTTTCCTTAAGCAGAATAACCAATGTTCTATATTTATCCCCAAGGGTTCCTTCTTCCAGGGATATTTCTGTCTCTATCATCTTTTTGAGATACGCCTGCTTGAAATCATCTTTATCAATAAACATGCCATGCCCCCCAATGATGCTAAATCTTCATATGATATGATGTTATATTCTTGATTACGGGTCTCAATCGATTCAAACCCACCAATCAAACCCACCAAGATGTGATCATTTTCCAATAAAAGCTGCCACCTTTTGTACAAAACCAGCTGTACATATAAGAAAATTCCGCATGAACACTGGGTTTTTGGGTAAAGATGTTAATCCAAATCAACCAAAAACAAGATGTTAGCATGCGGAAACAAGTTCAAAAAATAAAAACTGGTTCCTAAATCATGGTTATTCGATTAACAACATTATATGTTATGTCCGGAAGACCTTCAAGCATCAAAATTGACAAATACTTTCATCTTAATTATCTCACATGGCAGGTGCGAATCATGGCGAAATAAGCCCTGAGTTCTGACAAATTTCAGTCAAAACAACACTATTTTTATCCTATGAATATTATATTAAACGAACAGTATTAATTTTTGTCGTATTTTTGTTAATACAACGTAAAACTTGTTAATTATCAAGACCTTGCCAATAGTATGAAGGCAGCGGTTTTGCAAAACCGCTGCCTTCATAACTATTGAATGTTCTCATCAATAGTACTTTACTTGCCTTCTTCGGCAGTATCTCCAAAATCAAACATATTTCTCTGAGGAAACAAACCAAACAGGCCTCCGGTATGGATAAAGAGGATATTGCGGCAATCCTTGAAGCGCCCTTTTTTGATTTCTTCGGTCAGCCCATACATGGCCTTGCCTGTATAGACCGGATCCAGGATAATCCCCTCCATTTGGGCCAGTTTCTGAATAAACTTAAGCTCAGCAGGGCTGCTTAAGGCATATCCCCTGCCCACATAGCCGTCAATCAACATAATCTCATCTTTGCTGTAACTTAGTTGCAAATCGGTATACCTCAGGCATTCCTGCAAAATATTATTGATGACTTCTACAAAGTACTCCCTGTCATCGCAGACATTGATCCCGTAAACGGCGGCAGGATGGTTCAGGACTTTTTTGCCCAGAAACAGACCGGCATAGGTACCACCAGACCCTGTAGCTGAAGCAATCAGGTCAAACTGCACTCCTATTTCCTGTTCCTGCCAGGTAATTTCTTTAAATCCCCGAAAATAACCGAAAGCACCGATGCCGTTGGAGGCTCCCACCGGAATCAGATAAGGCTTAAAGCCCTTGGCTTTAGCTTCCCGGCTGACCTGCTCCACAATTTCAGGCAGCCGTGCTTTGTAATCTTCAAAGCTAACAAAGTGAATTTCCGCTCCCAGGAGTTTATCCAGGAGAAGGTTGCCGTCAATTTCTTCCTCTTCATTTTCTTTGTCCGTACGCAGGATCAGACAGGCTTTTAGCCCTAGTTTAGCTGCAACAGCAGCCGTTGCCCGGCAGTGGTTGGATTGGACACCCCCCCAGGTAATCAGATAATTACAATTCTTGTCAAGCGCTTCCTGGACAGTAAATTCCAGTTTTCTGACCTTATTGCCGGAAAGCTCCATCCCGGTCTGATCATCTCGTTTAACATAAAAGTTCTTACCCAGTTCCCGGGACAGGCGTTCTAATTTCACAATTTTGGTAGGAAGATTCGCCAGGAGAATCCTATCCGGTATTATTATCATTGCAAAAAACTCCTTTCCATCTCATATTATTATTGTCTATCTTCTTACTTGATATTTTTGTTTTTTTATTAAGCAGGTTATAAATAGGTTAATCAGTTTCATAATGCCGAAAAATAATATTGGTAGTACAATAGATAGATTACTGAAATATTAAAGTTACTATATGAGGCAGCAACAATTCTTAAAAGGGCATTTATTAAATTTATTCAAGTTTATAGCTTTTTTAATCAGGTACGATATTCTAAACAAGATGAGCAAATTATGAAATAATTGAGTAAAATGAAAGCAGGAGGTGTGAACATGATAAACAAGAAAATATTCCTCAGCCTGAATTTGCGACTTTTGCCGGCGGCTGTTTCTGGTGCCTGATGGCTCCGTTTGAGGAACTGAACGGTGTTCTGGGTGTAAGCGCGGGCTACACTGGCGGTCATACGGCAAACCCGACTTACCCGGAAGTCTGCAGCCAAACGACCGGACATTACGAGGCAGTACAAGTCACCTTTGACCCCAGCCTGATTTCTTATACCAGGCTCCTGGATACTTTTTGGCACCAGATCGATCCCACTGATCCCGGGGGACAATTCCAGGACCGGGGGGCCTCCTATAAGACAGCTATTTTCTATCATAACGAGGAACAAAAGCAAACAGCCCTGGCCTCGAGAAATAAGCTGGCTGAGAGCGGATGTTTCCAGAAGCCGATTGTGACAGCGATACTGCCTGCCTCACCATTTTACCCAGCTGAAAATTATCACCAAGCTTATCATAAAACAAATGCCTGCAGCTATCAACTCTATCGTCAGGGTTCCGGCCGGGAAGAGTTTATAAAGAAACACTGGCCTCGGAACAATACCCGCTTTAAAGAGAAACTTAGCAAACTACAGTATCATGTTACCCAGGAGGAGGGCACGGAACCTCCTTTTGCAAATGAATATTGAGATAATAAGCAGGAAGGTATCTATGTTGATGTTATTTCCGGCGAACCCTTGTTCAGCTCCCTGGATAAATTCGACAGCGGCTGCGGCTGGCCTAGTTTCAGCAAACCAATCCTGGCGGCCAATATCAAGGAAAAAACTGATTGCAGTCATAATATGATACGCAGAGAAGTACGCAGTGTTGGCGCCGACTCTCATCTGGGTCACCTGTTCCCCGATGGGCCAAAACCTACCGGGCTGCGCTATTGTATCAGTTCCGCAGCCCTGCGTTTTATTCCCAAAGAAGATCTGGAACGCGAAGGTTACGGAGATTTTCTCATCTTGTTCCGGGAAAAATGATCAGTTTCCATTCTCCGCGGGTTCCAATTCATTAATATATCTTTCCACTAATTTAAGTTTCTTCCTGCTCAAGCCCTGCAGAAAACCCAGATATCGCCTCTCCCACTCCCACTCTTTTTCGTTTTCCTTGCCTTTGTCTATTTCTGCTGATTCTGTGAGCAGGGAAGCTAACCTGACAGGCCCGCTTCGCCGCTCCTCCAGAAAGACTCTCCGGCCCAGCAGAGCCAAATCCACAGCATTCAAAGCGTGGAATAATGCCTCGTATTCTTCCCCAAACAAACACTCTCCCTGCAGAATATCTCTTAAATCCTGTACAGACGGGATGCTTGACCTGATTATCTGCAGTTTGTCTGCGATCTTCTCCCGACTCAGAATATAACTGAAAATAAGCCGGAAGCGCTCGTCAGATAATCTCGTACCCTCTTGAAAGCTCAGATGACTGTCTGGCAAATCCTGGGCAGCCTCGCTGATAATCAGGCGCTGGAAATTACCTTGCCCGGCAGCGTCCAGAATTCTCGGTATTAAGGCTGTGTCTTGATAATTAAGCAGGTATTCCCTCAGTTTGGCATGCCTTACAGGGTAAATGTTTATGATTTCCTGCAAGGATGCAGCAATCAGTGCCGGAAGTTCTGCCGGATTAATTTTCTGCAGCTTTTCACTTAAAATCTCATACTGCAGGCGGGATATGGCTAAACCGGGTACGGTATTTCCGGCCAGAAAAGAAAAAACAGCGTTAGTGATCACAGTCTCACAAACATTGATCAAGGTTTCTTCATAAACAATATTATAAGTTCTGCCGTAGTTTTCCAAAGTCTTGATGATTTCCTCCCTACGGAAAAAGCGACAGAACTCTGTTTCCAGAGCCAGTCTCTCCAGATACTGTCTGATGTAAAAAACGCCCTTTCCTTTTTGATCATCATAAAGCAAGGGGTAATCAATGCTGGCCGGAACATCCTGAGCAGCAAAAACAATATTATAGTGCCGAAAAAATTCAGCCAAAGCCTTCTCAAGTGTGTCATTGTAAGCTTCAAGAGGAATATCCAGTTTATTATCCCGGATGTTTTGATACTGTTTTTCACTCTCCCGCAAACAAGCACTGATTACAGCAATCCCCTGTTCGTAAATTTCCCTGATATTAGTATTTTTTAACAAAGCTATGTTTTCTGCCGGATTATCAGCTGCTGCCATACCGGCGTCAAGAGCAAAATAAAGCGAATTCAATAATTTTTCAGCAGTCTCTACTGTTACTGAAGTACTCCCGTATTTCGTATATCTCAGGACCAGATCCTTGAAAAGAGACAGAACTTGGGTCTGGATATTCTCCATTGACTGTTTGCTGATAAGACCGGACCGCAATCCCTCCTGCAGCAGAGTAACAGTATACTGGTGGGGGGCAAGATTTTCTTTGCGGACAGGAATATTGTTTTCCTTCATTTCCAATTCCATGCTTACTCTTTCCCTTCCCCTAAAAATTCTTCCAGCAGGCTTTTGTATTTCAAATCTCTGACCAGAGCATCAAGCTCTCTGCCTGCCAGAAGTTCCCTGGAACCTCCGCAGGAAGTATTGAATAATTCTTTCATAATTTGCAGCAGTTCATCATCCCCGATCAGATCTTCAGTTTCGTTTTTCAGATAATAATAAATCTCCTGCAAATCATTGATAATTATCGCATAGTCCTCCTGATTAATAAAAGGTGAATCACAAAAACTGAGGATCAGCTTCTTCGTTACACCGCTATCCAGTTCCACCCGCCCATAACTGCGCAAAACCCTGTTTCTGGCCTCAATGATTTCCCGGGCATCTTCCACGGACAGGAACAAGCCGTATTTCCGGGATTTGTCATTGATCTTTATTATTTCGTTAATCAGGATATCTTTAAGTACCAAATCCAAAGAACTTAAAACAAGCGGTAAAGTCACGATAAACCCTCCAACCTGGTTCAATTGGCTGAAATCTCTATCAGCGATATTTCATTTACAGGTCATTTTTATCTTCAACAAATAATTTCTCACAAAAATAATATAACAGAATTACGTATCCGATATTTATCTTGACAATATATTATTTTTATGCTATATTTATATTTTATGGAGATATTTAATTACTATTATTCTATCATATTTCTATTTTTTAGCAATAAAAATTCCACAAGATTTTTGAAATAAAAAGGGGCCTTACTCAGAATCTACTTATGAGCAGGCCCCTTTTCGATCTGTTTGCTTCCTGATCGGTTCCCGGGTTAATGCTTATTTAATTTGCGGAAGGAAAATGAAGCAAAATCCAGACAAGCACCTATTCCACAGACCTATGAACCGCACTCTTGAAAGTTAAATAAATAAAAGGAGATGTCCCCTTGAACTGTTTCCAGTTTTCTAAATGGGGCATCCCCTTTATTCATTAGTAGTTTAAATCAGAGAACACTGATTCTTTTTGGCAAGGGTGATTTTTCTTTTTCGATAAAATCACTGAGAGTTTCCATAAGATCTACCAGCAGACCATCATTTTTAGCCGGTCTGTTCAATAAGCCTGTGAAAAAGGTCCTGGCTATCTTCTCGGCTATTTCCAGGGAGGAAAGT
>DDXI01000001.1 GCA_002347475.1 Peptococcaceae bacterium UBA2264 | reverse complement strand
ACACTTTGTAATTTGACGCTTACGAAAAAATAGTTGAAATCTGGTACAATGCAAGTGTTATCGCACACTACTTTATTCCCAGGGAAATGTGGGAATCACACAAAGTTGAGTTAAAGAATAAGTATCTGCTAATTGCAGAGACAAGGGTTGCTGAGGAAAGCGGCATTTTAATAGGCTTTATTTCTTTTCTGGATAATTACATTGGGGGTTTATTTGTTGCAACAACAAAGCAAGGAAAAGGAGTCGGCACTAAACTTATTGAACAGGCAAGACTGGAAAAGGGTCATTTAAACGTTAGTGTGTATGATAAAAATATAAATGCGAGAAGATTCTATACGAAAAATGGATTTAGATGTATAAGCAAGGAAGTTCAACCGGAAACAGGTGAAATAGTGATAAATATGGCCCTGGACTAAGAACAATGGCCACTTCAGCTAATTAATATATTTATACTAATAATTCATGTCCAGAAGTAACAGAATCAAAGGTGAGTATAATCGAGCAACATAAGGCTGACAAATATTGTTAGCCTTAAATTTTTAAGCGGTCCCGGCATAGCGGGCATCCAATAACTGGCCTGGTCCATAGCCGGACAGGCTTACGCGAGCTGCTGTTCCGGCTGCTCAAGTGGCGAGTGGATGTTCGTTGGTAAGCGGGCAGCTCTCCCGGCAACCGTTTAGTTCCACAAAAATTCAACATAGTTAGACTGAAGCTTGTACTGAAAGGAGAGATAGGATAATGAGTAATCAAAAGGGCAATGAAAAACAAATTACGATAAGAAATAAGAATAATGACATTAATGAAAAACAGCTGGAACTGGAATTTGTGAATGTTGATAATGTCCCTGTGGCCTTTTGTCAACCAAACGAAAGTGTTGCTAACGGCTCGCTGGCCGTGTGGCTTCCGTTCCTTGGTGGGAACAAGGAGACAGGAATTCGTGAACTGCAGCAACTGGCGACAGCTGGATATTTTGCTCTCAGCCTCGACCCTTGGCAACATGGAGAGCGTAAGGTCACTAAAACTTCAAGCCTGATAACTCGTGTTTTTAAAGAATTTCGGGCGAATATGTGGCCTATCCTGGGGCTCACAACTCTTGACACCTTCCGCATGATTGACTGGGCTATGGAAACTTATGATCTCAAAGGTAATATTGTGGCTGGTGGGTTATCAATGGGAGGCGATATTGCTATTGCCCTGGCAGGAATAGATCAACGCATCAGCAAAGTAACAGGTATCGGATCAACACCTGACTGGACGCGTCCTGGAATGACTGAATTAAATGATCCTGAAAAATTGATTGCTCAGGGTAAATCGACTCCTTTTGGAGAATGGCTCTACAAAATCCTTGATCCCATGACGAATAGGAGGTCTTATTTTCGCGCCCCAGCCATGCATCTGGAGCTATGTGCTCTGGATACACATGTGCCGCCACAGGGTGCATTAACATTTAAAGAAGCCCTTGATAAAGAGTGTCCTGCGGCGGCACAGGCTATAAATATCATATTGAACGAAGATTGTGACCATTTGTCATTGCTTCAAAATCGCTCAATTATTCAGCGCTCGATTGATTTTTTGATATGCTGACAAACCTATATTCAGGACTTTATTTTGTGTTTTGTCATAGCATGAATATAGCAACCAGACTTCGCGAATCCACGAATTGCTATAAGACAGTTGCCGGATAAGAACATGCCTTCGCCGAGCAAGTGCCATATGAATACGCAGAAAACGCAAATCATTAATGGTTCGAAAAAAACCAGGCCATTAGAGTTTCGTGCCCAAATGCAAAAACTCTCCGGCCTTGCCGTTTAAAACGACAATTGTGGAGAGTGTATGCTAGCAAATCGGTCTCTGTAGTTTTACAAATTTACCGCAATATTGCTGCTGGTTAGAGTTTCATTTCTGGCAGCAATGTGTTTCATTACCTTGAACACGGTTGCTGGTGAATTTGTCAGTTTCACAACTCTGTATTCCCTGGATGTCTCGCCGAATAATGTTTTGAGAATATCCAGGATTTCAGTTTTAAGCGTTATAAATTTTGACTTATCAACAATGTGATGCTGATCACGCTTCAATAGCTTCTCAATCTCGCTGGATAAGGGTTTAAACTCATTCCAAAAATGCATAAGTACCTCTTTCTTTCAGTCGTTAATTACACGCGTAAATATTATTATAACAAAAAGAAATATACTTGTAAACAATAACTCATCCAATTTTTCATAATCCACTGTAATGCAGTACTTTTGTATCCGTATATTCGTATCTGTTTCTTGTAATCGCCATAAGTCTGGACGATTTGCTTGTCGGTGTAAGTGAATTACCATTCAGAGATCATCCATCTATAGAAAACATCCTGTAAGGCTTGACCTTGAAACCTTGGAAATAATGAATAGTCAGCGTGTTTATCGGTGAGGTGAACCAGCCTTGAAGAAATTTGGCAGACATATTATCGCTTTTTTCAGTTTTGCCCTGTTAGTTTTTGTAATCTGGAAAGGGGTGGGAGGGGTATCTCCCTGGGTCTTTCCTACATATCATTTGCCGTTAGGACCGGCATCAGTGCGCATTTCTGATATCTCCTACCCGATTGATAAAGATAACGATGGCCTGGACGATTTAAAGGACATGGTTAGCGGTGCCAAGGCGGAAGTACTGAGGAAACCGCATTATCGCAGCGCCTATTATCAAGGCGGCTATCCACCCGCGACAGAGGGAGTATGTACAGATTTAGTGTGGAGGGCAATGCAGGATGCTGGTTATGGAGGTGCTTGATAGCATAATCGCGATACAGTGTAAAACTACTTGTCAGGAAGTGGGAGGTTGTTCAATAGGCGGCTATACTCATGAATGCAGTGCCCTGAAATGCCTAAAATCAAAGGGATATAAAGGATGCTGGGAATGTACAGAATTTGAGAATTGCGAAAAATTGACATTGCTAAGACACAACTATGGATATGTAGTTGAAGAGAATTTGCATACTATCAAAGAGAAGGGCCTTGAAGCTGTGAAGTCACACGGGAACAAATACTATCAATGGCAAGGAAAAGAACGTTAAGATATAAAATACTCGTGAAGAAAGAGATATAAAATAGCATTCAGTCTTTGCCCCAAACAGTTAATGGAGTTGTTATCGTTGTGCCGCCAGCTCAGACGGAAAAGGTGCTTAAGGACGTTGCTGCTGCAGGAATTAACAATGTCTGGATACAGCAAGGAGCCGAATCCCAAGAAGCCCTAGATTTCTGTAAAGACAATGGGATGAATGTCGTATATAAACAATGCATCTTGATGTTTGCTGAGCCGGCCGGTCCGCATAAATGGCATCGCTTTGTATGGAAGTTGTTAGGCAAAATACCAAAGTAATAGATTACTCAGGATTATAAAAAATTAAACTTGGAGGAATATTGTATGTCAAATGACTGTCAGAGCCGGTTTTCATATCAGTATTCGGAAAATTTATTTTGGGATAAATTACAGAAATACGCTCGCAGCGCGGGAATTAAAGTTATTTATGCCGGGCTATTATTGTATTATGCCTTGCGGGAATCCAAGACACCTTCATGGGCCAAGGGAGTAATTATCGGTACTTTAGGATATTTCATTAGTCCGCTTGATGCTATACCTGACGTCTTGGCAGTTGCTGGCTATACTGATGATCTCGGAGTATTGGTTTTGGCCCTGGCGACAGTAGCGATGTATATAGATAGCGATGTTAAGGTAAAAGTAAGAGAAAAGATACGAGTTTGGTTTCCAAACGCAGCCGAAGAAGAGTTTTCTGATATTGTGCTTTGTACATGGCAAGGATAATGCGGTAGGGACGCATCGGGAATAGCGAGGCGTTATGCACCATTGGGTTATGTAGTGGTTACTATGAGGGGCGTTATAAGAAATAAATTAAGTTTGGAGTAATAAGATGAGTGAAGAAAAATTGCTGTTTGAAGGGAAAGTAATTTCTGTTCAGCCCAGAATCAGATTAATGCGTTCTTTTGATGAGCGGTCGCACAGTTATCTGGGATACGCCTTAAGGATAAATGGAGTAATTGGCGGTAAAGAGCGGGAATTTTCAATCGGAATAGGGAAGAGTACCCAGGAGAAGTTCAAATTTGTTGTTGGAGATGGGATAAGTGGTGTGTGTTTGGCTGTTGCTGATGTCAGACAAGAATCTGTTGATTATTATAAAGTAACCAAGATAAAGAAGAATGAAGCAACATTAAAAGAAGCCGATAATAGACCGCCGTGGGAGGTGCTTACTCCCTCACTTGAAGAATACAGGGGCCGCGGTCATAGGCGTTTGTCAGCGAGGACATACGAAAGTAGTTGCTGGGCATGTATTTGGGGCTGTAGGATGCCTGTTGAAATTATAGTAGACAATTGGAACCCATCAAAATGCCAATATAGATTTGAGACTTTTTGTTATGGACCGAAATCATGCAAATTATATAAAGCTGGACCCACACGGAAAGTTCCCGGACGAAAGGGAATGTCTTATGAAGAACCGGATTGGGTAGATGAACAGGAAACTGAACATCGTGGCTTTGAAGAATAAGAAGCCAACAAATGCCTCTTCACTTGTTTCGAGAAGGAAGGAACAAGAAACATATGCAAATTCCGGAAGCTAAATGGTATGATGCTATTTTTCGACGACGGTCAAGAAGACAGTTTAATAGAAAAGCCTTATCTCAGGAAATTGTAAATCATTTATTGGATTTTTCGCGCGAACTTGAGAAAAATATTGATGGTGCAAGGGCCGTTATAACCTCAAATTCGGATAAAGTGTTTAGAGGTGCCATCGGGTCTTTCGGTAAAATTAACGGGGCACCCGCTTACGTAGCTTTCATTGGCAATATGGAAGATTTATATGTTCAAGAAAAGGTTGGCTATATAGGGGAGTGCTTCATCTTAGAGGCTGCTTTTCTGGGCTTAGCAACCTGCCGGGCAGGGACATCAACGTAAGGAACTGGAAAGTTTATGTTTGAACGGATTAAACAGAGAATGGCCAGACTGGATAATATCAGCCTTAGAAGCAGCAAGAATGGCACCCTCAGCCGTAAATAGACAACCGTGGCGATTCTCCGTTGAGGAGGACGATTCTATAAAAATTTCTGTTGATAGTTTTAGGGATCCATATCGCATTTCCAAACGCTTGGATTGCGGGATAGCGATGGTGCACATTGAGGTAGGAGCTGGACATATAGGAAGAAAAGCAGGAAACATATCCCCCTATGGACGAGTGCACTTCTTGATAGCTCTAATTATGAAACAGTGAAGAAGAGAGAGGAGAACTTTGTTTCGTTTTGGATGTGGATAATTTCCAGGGTTATTCTTTGCAACAGATAGAGTAATCCAATATTTTGGGTAGTAAGTATCTTCTCTGCTTAGCGTTTGCTTTGGGACATATGCCAACGGTGATGGTTTTATTTGGGTTCACCAATATGACTCAAATTCCAGCGGCAATTATCGCTGAAGTAATCACTTTAAATGGTATAGTTGGACTTATAGCCGCCTATTATTTAAGAAGGTACGGATTTATTGCGGCAGCGGGAATTCACTTTTGGACTGATATCATATGGCATGTTGTGTGGGGATTGATCTGATTAGGCAAAGGAAATTCAGAAATTGTTAAAAAAATATTACCCACTCGAACATCATGCGCAATGTTAATATGGGCAAGGCTCAGAGCCCCATAAAAAGGGCCTAGGGGAGTTCTGTTTTTAGCTTTTTGCTTTGGTGGCAGAGAAATATAATATAGGCAAGAGTAGCTATGACAGCTAAACCGAGTGTTAAAGACCTAAGTTTTATATCTGCAATGCTAGCCCATATTCCGGCGTAGCCAAAAAGGATAAATATACTGGCAGCAAATATTTTTACTGCTTTTTCTGGAATTTTCTTGCCCAGGACAACCCCCACGACAATACCGATAATATTGGAGATCATCATTCCTAAGGTGGTCCCCATCCAAACCATAAATAAGAAATTATACTTGGCCGCTAAGGCAATGGCAGCAAGTTGGGTCTTATCACCCATCTCGGCGATAAAAAAGGCAATTGTTACTGTCCAAAAGGGATTAAAATAAACCTTTTTATCCTCCCCATCAAGGGAATCGCCTCGCAAAGTCCAGAAGCCAAATAAAACAAAAGATATGGCAGCAATCAGCTGAATTGTGTTAAGAGGAACAAAATTGGTGAGATAATCTCCCAGAGCTACCGCAAACAGATGGTTTAATAAGGTAGCTACAAGTACGCCGGCTAAGACCACACTGGCCCGATATCTGGTGGCGAAGGCCATTCCGAGCAGTTGGGTTTTATCACCCATTTCAGCTAAGACTACAATAATAGTGGAGGATAAGAGCGCTTCCATTGATTTCATCTCCTTGATAAAAACAAGACCTATGAGCACACGAATATGGTGTGCAATAGGTCTCGTTTAGACAGACATATCGATCCGATAAGGCTATCCGACAAGGCCAGGCAGTCAGCCAGTATGTTGACCTCATCTTATAAAACTACTCCCCTAAAGACATGGCAGAATTATATTCAAATTTATTTTCAGCATTTATTAGCTTATAGTACAATATTTAAGATGTCAATGTTCTCTCGAACTAAATTTTTTGATTTCATGCAATTCCTGACCGGCACACGGAAGAAAAAGTTGCCGAGAATATAACTCATGGGCCATTAGCGAATTGGCAGCGCTATACAAAGGAATGAATCAAGAAACAGGTGGCAGGACACAGAAATGTGGAGTTTGTTGATGGAGTTTTTGACATTGTAGAACTGAACACCTGGCCGACATGGCCGACAGATGCGGCAATCTGATTTGAAAGGAGAAGGGAAAATATGTTCGACAGATATGTTATTGTTGATTACGAAAATGTGCAGGATATTAAAACAGAAATAATTACTGATTCTACCAAATTAATGATTATAGTCGGTGAGGAGCAAAGCAAGGTCCCAATTGGGCTTGTTCAAAAAACACAACCCTTTGGCAACTCTGTGGAATGGGTAAGAGTTAGCGGGAAAGGGCGAAATGCGTTAGATTTTTTCATTGCATATTTTTTGGGACAATATGTCGCTCTTGATAAAACCAAGAGGTTCATTATTTATTCCAAGGATACCGGTTATGACCCCCTGATCAATTACCTTAAACTGAATGGAATCAATACAGAAAGGATTGTCAGTTATCAGGAGTTATCTGATAAAGTAACCATCAAAATTGATGAGAACAGTATCAAAAAGATAAGAGATAATTTGTATAAAGTTCCAGCTAATAAGAGGCCTAAAAAAAGGAGTAGTCTTACGGGGCATCTGAAATCATTATTCCTGAATGGAAAAAACAAAGAAGAATTGGAAAAATTAATTGAGGATATGTTTATCAAAAAGCTGATTTATGAAGAAAACGGAATTATTAAATATTCTTTAGATGAATAATTTTGCTGAATATACTTACTGAAGCGGTGATAATCTGCCTGATTTCCCAAACTGCCATAATTTCTAAGGTATAGGCTGGCTGCTTATTTGGTTTTTCTGAGCTTTATTTTCTTAAGTGTTGTTTCGATAATCGTTGCTATAAATTCCTTGAAATCTTTTGGTAATATCCTGATAATGATATATTTGAAGGACATAAAATACAGCAAAATAACAAATAAAGTCATTAGGACAAGCCTCAGGAACGCTCCGGAAACATTCATGATCAAAGGACTGATTAGATATGATAAACCTCCTATCAGGCCGCTTACTATTATGATTGGAAGTAAATAACTTAGCAGGCTGGTTATTTTGAATTTGATCATATGCATTATTAACAAAGTCATCAGAATATAATTTATGATTATGGCAGTTGTGACAGCTGCCGCAACCCCGTTTATGCCCCATTCCTTTCCCATAAAAGCACCTGTAATAATCGTAATGGCATATATGATCTGAATCCATAATCGTTTATAAACTGCGCCGAGAGAACGTACCAGAGAATCGCAAATTTTATAAGCCATCCTGAAAAACAGGCT
The DNA here is from genome assembly GCA_002347475.1 of Peptococcaceae bacterium UBA2264. GTDB lineage: Bacteria > Bacillota > Desulfitobacteriia > Desulfitobacteriales > Desulfitobacteriaceae > UBA2264. Next base: position 5,754 of record DDXI01000001.1, on the reverse strand, counting down.
GATTATCAGGATTCTGAAGGGGACAATGGTACTGTCCCATTTGTTGCCAAGAACAATATGCACTAATTCTGTACTCATAATTAAAGATATGATTGTGACCGGAAAAGCGATCAGAGCAATCAAGGAGTTGATATTGAAAAAAACATATCTCAATTTCTCATTAACTTCCTGGTATTTGGAAAGAAGCGGGAAAAGCACCTGATCCATCACTGTCCCGATGATGTTGGTTGGTATCATCAAAAGTTGATAAGATCGGTTATAAAATCCCAAAGCTGAAACCCCAAGTGTCCGGTTTACTACGAAATAATCCCCCTGATTAGCAATATTATTGAACACTTTGGACAGAGTAAAACCTGTTCCGAAATACATGAGTTCTTTTGCTGATTTTTTCTTTATTGCCAATGTAATTTTAATCGGTCTCCTGAATAAAGATAAAATTGTTTTTACCAATACCTGCAGCAGCTGGGCAATAATCAATGACCAGACACCAAAATTGAGCAGAGCCAGCAGACTAGCCGAGATTCCGTAAAAAAACAGGGCCAGAATATTTATTATTCCGATACTCTTAAAATCCATTTCTTTTTGGAGCAATGATTCCGAAACCCCGGAAATACTATGTATAACAAATACCACTGCAAGCACTCTCAACATAACAATATTATCCAGACCGATAAAGTTTGCTATGGCGGAGGCAAAAACAAAAATTAGGGCGTAAATGCTTAAACCAAAAGTAATATTCAAGGTGTTTCCTGTGGTTATATCGTCATTTGACAAAACTTTTTTCTGGACAATCGCTGCTCCGACACCGAGCATCCAAAAAATATCGGCAAAACTTATTACAATTTGTATGGCAGCAACAACCCCGAATTCATAGGAACTCAGTAGTCTGGATAAAACCATTGTAATCAGTAGTTTCATGACAATATTGGATATGCTCATAAAACTCATCCAATATATGCCCAGAATAGCTTTTTCTTTATAATTGATACTCATACCACTTTGTACCAGCCTTTAACAGTTATGATTTTATAGCAAGAAGTGTTATCTTCAAATAATTTGATAATACTTGATAATGATAAGGCAGCTATATGTTTTCCCAGATGATTTTTTTAATTTCCAGCAACTCTTTCCCGTAGTCCTGGGTAGTATCAATCCGGAAAACTTTAGAATCCGGGAATTCCAGCAATTCAGTTATTTCGACTTTCCTTTTCACTGTTTCCGGATCAGGATCAGGTTTTCTTTGCAAACTTACTTCCAGGGGTACGATCAATTTGAATACGATATCCGGCTGAATATCTCTGGCTAAAGATAAGTACTTCACTTCCCTTTCAAAATATTTTTTGTATTGTGAAGAGATTTTTGCTCCGTCATAAATACCGGTGAATTGAAGCTGCGGGTATCTGTCCAAAACTGAGATACCGCCATTCATGCGGTATCTGCCAATCCTGATCAGATTATTAAAGACTCTTCTGGCCACCTTTACCTTATTGGTATTTTCCAGATATGCAACTATATTACTATCGTAGACCTTATCTTTTCTGGTTTCTTTAGGAATATCCTGATCCTTCTTTTTTGGAGCGGCAGCTTTTCTTTTGCGAAAACGAATGGCAAAGAGTTTGAAACTCTTATAAAAGCTGAAAAAATGATCCCCCGTTCCAAAATATACTTGGGATGATTCTATTTTCCAGGAGAGCCAATCTTTGATTTCCTTCGTTACTGTGCTCTTGCCTGACCCGTCACAGCCCACGAATGCGATGATTTTTCCGCCGTTATGCGGCGTTTTTTTAAGTATTAGATCCCATTTCCCCGTCTTGGCTTTTAATATCTGCATGAAGTGGAATTCCAATTTGCGCACCCAACTCTCAAAATAGCTGATTAAGGGTGATTTGCGCTTACTGCAGTAAAACAAGTTTTCCTTGATCAGGCTATTTAAGAGCTGGGAAGTTCTTTTGTCGGTTTTTTTACTTAGAACTTTAGCAACAAAATCTTTAATGAGTGATTCTTTACTGCGGTTGAAACACATTTTGGCGTAAAGAAGCAGATCTTTTTCGTTTATCCTGGCTGACAAATAGTTCAATTCCTTTTTTTCGTCCTTTTGAAGTATATTTTTGCCCATGATCTGACGGAGATGTTTATATGCGCCGGCTTTAAAATATATTCTGGTCAGGAGCAAAATAATTTCAAAAGAAGGGTTCACTATTTTTACCAGATTATGTTCCTTGTCCAAAAGACCCGACCACAGGGCAATCTTGCTCCAGGGCAATTCGATTTCTTTTAAAAATTTCTTGCCTGTTACCAGATGATAATGCAAATGAATATGTATGAGTTTCCCGGTTTCAGAATCAAAACCTATCCAGTCCTCCACGCCGGGATAGCTGGAAAATCTATGGGAGTTTACCCTTTTGAAACTCAAGGCGGACATTATAGTTTCATATGTTGAGACATCTTCGCTGCTGATCAAAATATCCAAATCTGTAATGCCTTTTAAGCCTTCCGAAAGATGCTCATTACTTTTGAAATGAACATATTGCACATGTTTCAGGTTTAGTTCTTCAAAAAGTTTTTTTGTAATTGTCAACATATTTGTTTTACTCCTTGTCATTCTCTTATCGCTTTGAATATCGTCAAGGCGTTAGCAGCAGGGCTATTGATACTGGTATCAATGTTGATACCAGCTTTAACCAAGGGATCAATTATTGCCCGCAATTTCTCAAAATAATGTTTATGTAAACAGAGCCCGGAATAAGCTTGGGCTGGATCCATTCTGTCAAATCTGCCTTCTGCTTGTTTGCATCTGGCAGTCAGTCTTTTTAAGGCAATGTCAATATCCAAATTACAGTTAACTATCATATAGTTGGTTTTTATCCCTGAGAAATGTTTGATAATATCCAGGAGTATTTTTTGCGGAGGAAATTTATTGAAGTAGACAGTTGAAATGATAAATTGGACCAGCCCCTGATCAATTACTATTATCTGGTGGATATTCTTTTTGCTTTCAATCCTGATATCGTTGTTAAAAATTATCATAAGCGCTATATAGAGCAATTTGATTGCCCTGTTAGCAGGATCAGCTTTCCAGTCATAGAACAATAATTTTATAACACTAAGATTAAATTGAAAATTGCTCATTCCAAGGCTGCGCAGAAAACGCCATACCAATGACAATTTGGCCTTCAAGGGAGATCCTTTTGGGGTTATGTCGTACAGTTTGCACTGAATATTATTCTTAAGACATATTAATGCCAGTTCTTCGGAAATTGTACTTTTACCACATCCTGGAAAACCGTTAAATTCGATAAAAATCATATTTACCCTGCCTTTTTAATTGGATTATAATATTTATTGCAGCAGAAGAGTGAAAAAGACGACAGATTAGAAGAAGGGGTAAAATGGATTTGGAATCGGTTTATCAATATAAATAAATTCGACACAAAACCAGTCGTTACCTCCTATCTGCAACTGTATTAATATGGAATGGCGAAATAATGATAAATTCTTTCTGATCACAGTTATCCCTCTAATAAAGTTTTTCACTGGGATTATATTCTCTGCTTGCCATATGTTATAATTTCAAACAGGAGTAAGTTTAGACAGGTATTGGGGATTCTGATTCATTTACCGAGTTAACTAAATGATCTGAGGCAATCTGAGTCAAGATGACTTGTGGTAATCGACAAGTAATAATTTTTCCTGTGCCGGATAAGAAATATGACAAGCGGCTTTCAAAGCCATGGAACAGGTGAACGAGGTGAAGAGAGATGGTAAGAGACCTGGATTACTATCTGGGTTTGGATTATAGTATACGGGTCAGGTGTTTAACCAAAGATGAGGGTGAAGGCTGGTATGTTGAGATACCTCTGTTGCCTGGATGTGTGGCAGAAGGAGAAACAGTCGACGATGCCATGGAAAATATCGTTGCTGCCAAAAAGAAATGGATTGAGTCTAATATTAAGCTGGGCAGGTTCATTCCCGAACCCTTAACAAAAGATTTTTCCGGGCAATTGAGAGTCCGGATGCCAAAATCCTTACATTCGGAACTAGCCCAAATGGCAAAAGAAGAAAATGTTAGTCTTAACCAATTTGCTGTCTATCTTTTAGCCAGGGCAATTGAGAAAAAAGAGTGGAAATAAAAAAGCCTTTCCAGGAAGTAAATCCTGGAAAGGCTTTTCTTTGTTGTTTACCAGTTGGACCGGCTGCGTGGCTGGTAACAGTCACGGCAGTATACAGGTCTGTCACCGCTGGGTTGGAAAGGCACTGTGGTTTCTACTCCACAAGTAGCACAGACTACAGGGAACATTTCCCGTTGTGGACGGGAGTAACCACTATTGGATCTGTTTTGGGCCTTGCGGGCAGCCCGGCATTCCGGACAGCGTCCAGGTTCATTAGCAAATCCTTTTTCGGCATAAAATTCTTGTTCTGATGCGGAAAAGGTGAACTCGTTGCCGCAGTCCCTGCAGGCTAAAACTTTGTCTTCATACATAAAAAAACCCTCCATCATTCTATTACCCGCTGCAAGGGAAGTATTCATTGCTTCCCGGAGCTTTAAGCAACAGAGAAGGTTTTTCGTAAATCCACAAAAACTAACGAGTAAAGCAAGTATAACAGGAAGACCGGTTTATGTCAAATGCTTTACATAACTTCAAACTGCTGGCTTGTTTGTGGAGCAGAACCGGACTAAGCTAAAAAAACTGCTTTAATACAATCGGGGAGCACTTTGAGTCTGGCAAAATTGTTTGAAAAGGAGTATATTCATTGTATCGCTGTAAGCGTATAATTATTGTATTTGGGGGCTGATTTTATCACAGCTTGGCAAGTTGCTGGGGGCGATTATCGCTGTTATGGGTATAGGTATGGTAGCCCTCCCTACCGGAATTATCGGCTCCGGTTTTATGGAAGAAATTCAACGTGATCGTAATGTTAAGATAATATGTCCCCATTGCGGCCGTGATTTTGAAGATGAGCAACACTGAGGCAGACAGGAGGATGGCAGTTTTGAAAAAGGGCTTGTTTACTGGAGACGCGTATCATACGAAAGAAGATACACCTCGGTTTTTAATGGATAGATTAGCATTGAATACGCGCCTGTTTTTTATGGCTAAATTTTTTGCGGTCGTGCTCAAAGCAAAGCACCTTGCCTTGCAGGGGAGTTATGACAGGGAGGCTTGGATAAAATCTTCTATAGAAATGTTCAAGCTGGTTGAAGGCTGTGGGGGCAGGTTCCATATTACTGGATATGATAACCTGCGTAAATGTCAGGAACCGGTAGTTATTATCAGTAACCATATGAGTACATTGGAAACCATGATCTTTCCATGTCTGATTGCTTCCCTGATGAAGGTAACTTTTGTTGTCAAAGACAGCCTTGTTAAACATCCTTTTTTTGGCCCGGTTATGCGTTCGCGAAATCCCATAGTTGTCAGCAGATCGAATTCCCGGGAAGATTTTAAAATTGTAATGGCTGAAGGACAGAGATTATTGGCAGAGGGAATATCAATTATCGTTTTTCCGCAAAATACCCGGAAGGCCGATTTTATAGCCAAGGAATTTAATACTTTGGGTGTTAAGCTGGCTGCAAAAGCCGGGGTTCAGGTTGTTCCGGTGGCAATTAAAACAGACTTCTGGGAAAATGGCAAATATATGAAGGACATGGGTCCTATCAAACGCCGCAAACCAATTTATATGGCTTTTGGCGAACCACTGTCAATTACCGGTGCAGGAAAAGAAGAACACAAACTGATTGTTGAATATATCAGT
>DDXI01000008.1 GCA_002347475.1 Peptococcaceae bacterium UBA2264 | reverse complement strand
GGCCATCTTAAAAAGGATATTATTCCGTTCGCCGTCTTTTATTTTAGCCGGCATCTCGAAGGTATTGCCGTGCTTGTCGCTTGCGTTATTCCCGGCCATCATCTGCAACAACCACTCGGGACACTCTGCCAGTTCGGTATCCTCAGGGTCGTTTAAAATGTCCCAAGCATATCGACGACCTGAAGTGTGAATACTGGGGGCGGCTATTATCAGCCCACCATCTGAGCGGGTATCTAATCCCGGTGCAAATCGAACTTTGTTTTGAACTGTGATATTCGCCGGATATTTGAACAATATATGCCTGCCTCCGCTGCCAGTGATTGCTTCGACAGTCTCTGGCAATGGTCCATGAATTGCTTCCAACTCCCCGAGCGTTTCCGCTCCGGCCTCGCCGTCTATATCCAGGACCAGGATCCCGGACTTCCTGCCAGTGGCTATTCCAATATTGGCCTTTGGGTATTGCCGGAACATTTCTCTGATCCGGTCCTGGTCTGTGCTGGCTTGGTCTTGCCAACCCTTTGCTAATGGATGTTTCCCTGGCGCGTCGCATTTATGCCGGTATTTGCTGCAGGAACATTTTCCACCGGGCAGGATCCATGCTGCCGGGAAAACTCGCCAACCTAACTGGCCATAACTTAACGCTGCCTCGAGAATATCTTCCATATTGAATATATTTGAGTATTTTGGTATAATATTGGTAATTGAATTTGTCATGTTTCACCTTCTCTACACCCGGCTTGCCCGGGTGTTTTTGTTTTGTGCCAGAAATTTTCTCACTGTTTAAATCCCAGCCATTTGGAAAACTCTGGGCTCAGCGTTAAGGTTGTTTTTTCCTCCAAGCTGCCGTTGTTAAGGACTTCCAGACATTCATCCAGTAGCGCAAGCGTATGCCTTTTGGCTTCGGGATCAGGCAACTCACCTAAGTTCTCAAATAATTCCTGGCGGATAATGGCTAGGTTTGACATGATCATCTCAAAGCCGATTTGTTGAGGCGATGGCGCTGATTTTGTTTTGAGTGTTTTAATCAGCTTTTTTGATTTATTTTTTTTGAAGAAGTTCATCTAAACACATCCTTTGAGAAAAATAAAAAAGCCCGAAGGCTTCTTTTGTTTTAATTCTTAATAAATAATCTTTGTTCCAGGTCTTTTATTTCATCTTTTATTTCCCTTTGGCTAATTTTTGGCCGTATTGCCGTCCGGCCTTCTCCCCATTTCGATGTAATAAGTCCGTCTGATTCGCCTTGCACAGACAATAATGCTGCAAGTTGTGCGCGGGCGCGTTTTTCTGCTCTGCGCCGTTTACCGGAATTAGTCATTGATAGTACCTCCTGTATTCTATTAACATTCCTCCGACACGAAGAAATTCGAAGTCTTTTGAGATATTATTGAGCGCTTACTTGCTGCTCAATCCAGTGATCAAGTGTTAATTTCGGAATGAGGATTCTGCGGCCTACCCGAATATGGGCAATGCTGCCACTGTTAAGTAGTTTCGCGAAGGTATTCTCGCAAAGGCCTACATATGCCGCACCCTCTTTCCGGTTGAAGGTGATCTTTTTTACCTCTGTCATGTTTTGTCATCTCCTTTGCTTTTTTTTGATGCTTTGTGCTTGCCTATAGCCCTATAATATGTTATTATTAAGACGTAATATATAATGTTTACGTCAATTTTACGTCTTATAGGAGATTTTGCGTCATGAAATATAACATAAATGAAATTCTTTTCAATATAGGTCAACTTTCCACCGCAATCTCATGGTTGCCAGGACCAGGGCATAATTATGATATTTTTGAGTATGAAGGTAAGAAATATTTAAGACAGCTTGAATTTAAGTCCTGGAAACAAAAAGAAATTTCAATAGAGAAATTCTCAAAGAATAAAAGCATTATCATTGATTTAATTGACACAGCAAATTTTAACAATACGATTAATTGGAACAATTGTTCTTCATATATCTCAGAAAGAAAGTTATTAAAATGGTGTTATAATTACGGCTTACCGCTGAGAAATAGTCAACAAGATGGAAGAATGATTATAGACGATAAGCCGAGTGTGGATTATTCTTCTTTTTGTACACATATTGTTCAAATGCGATGCGTCTTTAATTTATGGCTTGGGTTAATTGGTGAAGATATTGACATACTTATAAAAAATATCTCCTTTCTAGTAAATTGTCCCTTCCTAAATCGTGGATATTTTTTCGGGATGAGTTATAAGGATATAATTAATTTTTATAGCAAAAATATGGAACAAATTAATGACTTTAATAAAACAAAAATAATTTGTTGCCATATCATGCAGGAAATATTTAATAACGAATTAAAGGAATCGTGTTTTCTTAAAGTTGAATCTCCATTCTGCGATTCAGAGATATTTAACCCAAATAATCCGATTCTTGAAATAATGACATATTGCGAATTATTAGATCTTTGTTACTATCAGCTATATGCAATCGTTACCAGCAAGGAAGGTACAAAACACTTGAAAGAATGTGAAAATCCTGAATGTAAAAATTTATTCTGGTGTCACGATAAAAGACAAAAGTATTGCCCGAACTGTGACAGAAGAAAACTTTGGTATAAAAATAAAAAGGAAGGAAAGGAGCAATAACCATGCCCAGTAAAAGAGGAAATAATGAGGGTTCAATCTCCAAACGAAAAAATGGTCAATGGTGTGCGGTTATCACCACAGGCTTTGATGAAGAAGGTAAACAAAAAAGAAAATTCTTTTACGGTAAAACCCGTCAGGAAGTAGCGGAAAAGCTTAACCAGGCTATTAACGATGTTCAAAAAGGAACCTTTGTTGAACCAAATAAGGTAAGGATCGGCGATTGGTTAGATACATGGTTATTTCAGTACAAGAAGCCCAGCGTCAGACCTTCCACCCTCCGGGATTATGAGTATTTGATCCGCGTCCATATAAACCCGGTCATTGGCAGAATACTGCTTAAGGACCTGAGGCCTGAACATATCCAGGCACTTTATAACGAGAAATCAGCTAAAGGGCAGATTGACGGTTCAGGCGGCCTGTCGGCCTCCAGTGTGCGGCATATTCACATAACACTCCACCAGGCGCTGCGCCAGGCTGTACGGAATAACCTGATCCCCCGCAATCCCACTGAAGCAACAGAATTGCCAAAGATGAAGCGGCCAAAGATTAAAGTCTTTACAGTGGAACAGCAGTTGAACTTCTTATCAGCGCTTGATGGTGAAAGGTTAAGGGCTGCCTTTATCCTGGCCCTGGGGACTGGGGTCCGGGAGGGTGAACTCATGGCCTTACCCTGGCAGAACGTCAATCTGCAAACAGGAGCAATCCGTATTGAACAAACAGTCCAGAGAATAAGGGTATTTGATGATAACAGCCCCACAAAGACAAAACTGATATTCTCTCCCCCTAAAACAGAATCAGGCAAGAGATCCATTCCCCTGCCGGCCAGTGTCCTGGCAGAGCTAAAAGCACATAAAAAAAGACAGCTAGGAGAAAAACTAGCTGCCGGAGAAATATGGATAGATACCGGATTGGTATTCACTAATGAAATAGGCGGGGTAATTGAGCCCCGGAACTTCCTGAGAAAGTTTTATCAGCTCCTGGAGAAAGCCAACCTGGAGCATATCAATTTCCATGCTGCTACCCGGCACACATTCGCCACTAGGCTGCTTGAGGCTAATGAACATCCCAAAGTAGTCCAAGAGATGATGGGCCATAGTGATATATCCTTAACACTAAATACCTATTCCCACGTACTCCCGGAAATCAAACAGGCTGCAGCTGCAAAGCTGGATTATCTATTCAAAGAAAAAACCCTTCCATAAAGGAAGAGCTCTAAACATAAGGCTTTCTATCAAGCCGTCAAAACTAGCACTTTTGGCGGCTATATTTATTACCCTCTTCTGGTAGTAGTACGGTAGTAGTATTTTATGTTTTTTTGAGTTACCAGAAACCTCAAAAACCCTTGATTTAACTGGTGCGCCACCGGGGATTCGAACCCAGGACCTGCCGATTAAGAGTCGGATGCTCTACCAGCTGAGCTAGTGGCGCTTATGTTGTGCAGGTAAAACCACTGACATTTATTTTACTACCTGTCCTTATTATTTGCAACTCTAAAAAGATATTATTTTTTAGTTTCTGAACTACTGAGGCAACATGTTGGTAATCTCATTCATATCCATCACCTTAACACCTGCCGGAAGTTTAAAGGTATCATCCGGCAGAGACCCAATTTTCATATTTTTGTACTCGATAACAACAGTACTGCCATCCGCGCCTTTTGTTTCCACTCTGAGCGGGATGCCGTAATCCTCCCGTACCCACATTTTCGTCTGTTCCTGACCATCTGTTCCGGTAACACTGATAACTCTGCATTTGACACCATCGTAGACAGCAGTTTCCAAAGTCTGGAACTTTTCTGTTTGCGAACTCGCATCATTAATATATTCTGCTGGCGTCTTGACTTGATCAGTCATATCAGCGGTAATTTTATAGGCAATATTTTGCTCCGAATTATAGCTCAAGATAGAATCCCCGTCGATGATAGTAATGGTTTTTTGGCCTTCGACTGTGCTTTCTGATCTCATTTTCTTTCCCTGAATATTGATCTTCCCGTTATAAGTCTCTTTTCCATCTAAGGTTACGACATAGTCATAACTGAGACCTTCGATATTCTGACCTTTGCTAAACAGATCTGAAAGCGTCTCCTGGGTATTTTCGGCAGGGTCTTGCGCAGATGACGTCTCAGATGCCTTTTGGGCTGTTCCTCCACATCCTGTCAGGATGGTACCTGTCAAGAAAACCAAAATAATAACTGCTAAAACCGAACTCCACTTCAATCCCGAACTTTTTTTCAACCTTGAACACTCCTTTTCAATTCTCTTATTTTTATTCGGACAAATATTATTTGGGGATAATGGGGAAAATACAGAAATTAATTTCGACAAATACCCGGTTTTTTTCCTTCTGATATTATATGCTTTTTTTCCAATATGAACAAGTTAGCGGCAGGTCTTATAACTCTGCGGGGCTTTCCAGGAGTGCAACCAATAAATCAACAGCAGCTTCCACATCTTTTCTATCCGCCATTTCGGCAGGGCTATGCAGATAACGTATCGGCACAGAGATAACCCCTGCCGGGATCCCTCCTTTGGTTAAATTAATTGCTCCGGAATCAGTTCCCCCAAACTCCAGGACTTCCCACTGAAAAGGGATCTTATTCTCTGCTGCTACATCCGCCATCCAGCGTTTTATTTGCGGCGAAGTAACCAGGGAACGGTCGTAAACTTTTATACCGGCTCCCTTACCAAGTTCGACAGACATTTGCTGGGCTTTGGGGGTATCTCCGGTTGCTGTTACATCCACGGCCAGAGCTAAATCAGGATCAAGAGCATAGGCAGCTGTCTGAGCACCGCGGGTCCCTACTTCCTCCTGGACAGTGAAAACAAAGGCCAATTCATGTCCGGTTTTGACTCGTTTAAGTGCTTCTATCGCAATAAAACAGCCCAGACGGTCGTCAAATGCTTTAGAGATAATTCTGGAACCGGATTCAACAAAATCCCCGACAAGAACTGCCGAATCTCCTATCTGCACTGCTTTGCCAGCTTCTTCCCGCGAAGAAACACCGATATCTATATAGAATTTTTCCAGCTTCAAATCTGTGACTTTCTCCAATTTTTCCACACCAATAACACCTATTCTGCCATTGCGGAATTTAACTCTCTTTTTATTGAGAGCGGTTATAGCCATACTGCCCAGGATGGTGAAACGCAAAAAACCTTCCTTGTCAATATTGGTGACAAGGATTCCGATCTGGTCCATATGAGAGGCTACCATGATACGTTTTCCCGTACCTCGGCGCTTGACTATCAAATTTCCCAGAGTATCTGTGGAAATCTCATCACTATGAGACTGCAGTTGAACAGAGATAAACTGAGCAACCTCTTCTTCAGAACCTGAAGGACCAAAAAGCTGAGTCAGAATGCTGAGAAGCGAATAATCCAGACTGAGGCTATCAGATTTATCTAACATTATTGGTCCTCCTTGGTCTTTGCCGGATAATTTTTAAGTGTCGGCAGATTTCTTAAAAGCGCCAGAACAAGGTCACTACAAGATCTAAAATCTTTTTCGTTGATTACGGAGACGTAAGAGTGTATATAGCGACAAGGAACACTGAGAGATACTGTCGGGATACCGGTTTTCGTGATATGAATGCGCCCGGCGTCATTCCCGCCACTGGATCCGCGGCGGAATTGGAGCGGGATATTTTTCCTGCGAGCCAATTCAGCTACATATTGGATAAGTTTAGGACTATAAAGAGTTGTTCTGTCCATAATCGAACAGGCTGGTCCTTTACCTAATTCTGTAACCCATTCTTCCTCAGCCCTGTCCATGACATCGGCAGCTATCGTTCCTTCAACAACAATGGCAAAATCCGGTTCAATCTGGTAAGCGGCAACCTTAGCCCCGCGCAAGCCTACTTCTTCCTGAACAGTAAAGGCTGCTACAAGCGGAAAATCATACTCCTGTTTGAGAAGCTCAACCAATATGGCACACCCGACCCGGTCATCAAAAGCTTTTCCTTTATACAGATCTTCTCCGAAAGGCTCACAGCTAGTCACAAAATAGGCATAATCGCCGACTTTGACCTTGCCGGCAGCTTCTTCTTTGGATTGTGCCCCGATGTCTATGTAAAGCTGGTCATATGTATAAGACTTTTGCCGTTCCGCTAATTTTTGCAGATGGATAGCTTTAGCCCCGATTACACCTGTCAAATCAGTTCCGATACGGACTATTTTGGAAACCAGTATTCGGGCATCAATTCCGCCAACTGGTTTAAACTTCAGACAGCCCTCACTTGTTATAGCCACAATCATCAGAGCAACTTCATCCATGTGAGCTGCAATTAGTACCCTGGGCCCGGAAAGATTCTGATTCTTGAAGGCGATTAAATTACCCAGTTTATCGGTTATTATCTTTTCCACATAGGGTTTAATTTTCTCTGACAGAAAATTACGGACAAGAGTTTCATCCCCGGAAGCGCCATTCAGTTCACTAAGAGTTTTTAATAACATAACAAACCCTCCAAATCATCTGGTAAGGAGGCTATAGCGTAAGCAAGGAGCTTGCCGCAGTTCAGCACATCCTGCAGATCAAGGGTTTCGACCGTTGTATGCATATACCGTAAAGGAATGGAAACAAGCCCGGTGGGAATTCCGGCTTGGGTTACCTGAATAGCCCAGGCATCAGTTCCTGACGGTCCCGGCAGCGGTTCTGTCTGCATCAGCAAACGCTGCAGCAAAGCCGTTTCCGAGAGATGCTGATAAATTACCGGATGAATATTGGGGCCCAGGGCTACAGATGGTCCCTTACCCACTTCAATATTGACTTGCCCTTTAGTGTCGGGAGTACAACCATGAACAACGTCAATAACAATGGCCATGTCGGGATTAAGAGAATAGGCACTGGTCAGAGCCCCTCTGATACCTACTTCTTCCTGAGTCGTAGCTACAGCAATAACGTCATGGGAGTGATGCAGGCGGGAG
>DDXI01000192.1 GCA_002347475.1 Peptococcaceae bacterium UBA2264 | reverse complement strand
ATGTCCAAGAGGATGGGAGCAGACATTGTTCTCGACTACACTAAAGTCGATGTTATAAGTGAAATCAAAAAACATACCGGTGGCTATGGTGCCGATGTCGCTATTGAGGCTATTGGGACGCAGAAAACTTTTGAGAACTGCATCCGTTCAGTCCGTCCCGGCGGTGTCGTCTCCAGCCTGGGCGTTTATGAAAAAAACGTCACAATCCCGCTGGACGCTTTCGGAGCCGGTATTGGCGATATCAACATTATGAGTACCTTATGTCCAGGTGGTTACGAACGTCTGCGCCGGATGATCAGTGTTATCCAAAGCGGCCGGGCCGACCTGACCCCGCTGATTACTCATACTTTCAGCCTTGACGATATTAAAGAAGGCTATCGCATCTTCGGCAACAAGCTGGATAAAGTTCTTAAGGTTGCTATCAGACCCTAGTCATTTGCCTGAATATCATAATATTTTCTGATCAATTGAATTAAACCCCGGCAGTAATTAACTGCCGGGGTTTATTATGGTTATTTTTCAACTTTGTTTATTTCTTCACTTGATAATAAATATCAACACCACCGCTTGAATCCAGCTTTAATTTGCCTCTGTAATATAAATACACCAGATGCGCCAGTGTTTCGGTCAGAGCAAAACGTATCTCGTGAAAACTCAGGTCCTGACTAAAAACCCGCTGGCATACCTGATAGGCAGTAGAACCACTGCCGGTATGATACCACATTAATTCCAGCCGTTCCCTGTGGTGAATCTCCAATTGCCTGATCCTCTCTTCCACATTTTGAAAAGGCTTACCATGAGCAGGCAGCGCCAGCTCGCAAGGGAAGCGCCGAATATTGTTGATGGAGTAGAGAAAATTATCCAGAGGGTCGGGATCTGCGTCCGGCTGCGGCCAGCGGCTGACATTGGATGTGATTTCCGGCAGCAGATGGTCACCCGAGATGAGCAGACCTCGTTCGGCATTATGAAAACAGATATGGCCGTCAGAGTGTCCCGGAGTCAGAATAACCTGGTATTCGTGATCCCCCAGAATCACCGTCTCCCTGTCCTGCAAAGCTGTCAGGTTGGCCGGAGGCTGGGTATAAGGAATCATCCTGCCCAGGGAGGCAATGGCTTCTTGAACCACATCTGCCGGCATGCCGTTAGTTCTGAACAAAGAACCCATTGTCCCGAGGATGTAGTCGCCATTTTTCCAGTAACGACTGACACGATTGGCCTCAATGGCCCCTATAAAGACCGGAGCCGCAGTCAGCTTTTGCAGCCAGCCCGAACAGCCGTAATGGTCAGGATGAAAATGCGTGATGTAAATCCCTTTAATATCTGAGGGTTTAAGAGAATGTTTCTGAAAAAACTGCCGCCATCCCTCATATGCAGACTCATTACTTAAGCCTGTATCCACCAGAGACCAGCCGTCTTTTCCCCTGAAAGCATAACAATTAACATGATTTAAGCGGAAAGGCAAAGGTAACCTGATCTGATAAATACCCAAATATTCGTGCATGAGCATAATAATTTCTCCTTACCTGTTATTGTATTTATAAATGCCTTCAGTACAAGTAATCTTCAACTCATTTTTATGCAAGAGATATACCAGGTGGGCCAATATTTCTGCCATAGCGAAACGCAGCTCGTTGCCGCTCAGATCCGGACCGTAAATTTGCCGGCAGACCTCATAAGCAGCGGTACCCCTGCCAAGACAGTTTCTGATCGCTGCCAGGTGTTTATTATGATAAGATTCCAGGCGGCTGATTCTTTTGGCAAGACTGGGAAAAGATTTGCCATGCGCAGGTAAAATCAGCTGGCAGTCCAAAGAACGCAGGCTATCCAGGGAACGCAGAAAATCAGCCAAGGGATCGGGGCGTGCTCCCGCCTGCGCCGATAAGCCAACAATGGATGAGCTGTCAGGCAGTAAGTGGTCACCGGAAAAAAGCAGGCCCAGTTCCTGATTATAATAACAAATATGGCCGTCAGAATGGCCCGGGGTGAGGATAACCCGGAATTCATAATCGCCCAGGGTTACTGTCTGTCCGGCCTGCAAAACTGTCAGATCAGCATGGGGCACAGTGTAGGGGATGATCTCTGCTTCCGCTTCCAGAACCAGTTTCCGGACTTCTGAGGGCATGCCGTTACAATTGTACAATTTATCTATTTCCGGCAAGAGATAGTCGCCCTTTTTCCAGTAGTTATTGATTCTGACAGCATCGATGGCTCCTATGTAAACCGGTGCGCCGCTCAGTTTTTGCAGCCAGCCGGCGCAGCCGTAGTGATCGGAATGATAATGAGTTATATAGATTCCCAAGATATCAGCGGGTCTAATGGCTTGCTCTTCGAAAAACCGCAGCCAGACCTGATAGCTGGCCTCCCGGCTGAGACCCGCATCAAGCAGAGACCAGCCGTCCCTTCCCCGCAGGGCGTAACAATTAACATGCTTTACCCTGTGCAGCAAAGGCAATTCAACTTTATAAATCCCCGATTGGTTGTTAAGCAGCATAGTATCTCTCTCCAGTTTAGTAAATATCCTCTTCCCGCCAATTAATCCTTTCTATTACTATAACCCGTGGGCCAGATATTCGGCAAGAAACTTATCACCTGCAGCTCTTTATCATAGCTTTTTTGATAATTTATCCTATAATAAGATTAATAAGATTAAGAGCCACAATTAATCGCTTTCATTAATATGATTTATGTATAACAATTAATTTCCAATACCGTTTTTTCTGTAATTTGTAAATTTAAGGAGGTTAAAACAATGATAGTTGCCCATGAGCGGGAT
This sequence comes from Peptococcaceae bacterium UBA2264, assembly GCA_002347475.1. GTDB lineage: Bacteria > Bacillota > Desulfitobacteriia > Desulfitobacteriales > Desulfitobacteriaceae > UBA2264. The sequence continues at coordinate 9,912 of DDXI01000192.1, read as the reverse complement.
GTTACCGCAGTCCATTTGGACAATCCGGAAATAAAAAATGTCATCAAAAGAGTCCTGATTTCTCCTAAGGAAGGCTGGCAAGGCTATGTCATGCGTACCTTCGAAGTTGGTGAAGGCGGTTATACCCCGAAGCACAGCCACCCCTGGCCTCATATCAACTATATCACCCAAGGCCGGGGCATTCTCCACCTGGAAGGCCAGGATTACGAGTTGGAAGCTGGTTCCTTTGCTTATGTGCCTGAGGGTAAAATCCATCAGTTCCGCAATGAGGGCACAGCTCCCTTTGGGCTGATTTGTATTGTCCCTGAAGAGGGAGATGTCTGATCCTGGCAGAGAGGCAGCTAGCCGGCTTCCCCTCAGGAAATGAGAAACAGAGAAAAAATCGGGTATTAAGCAGGCTGATACGTTCAGGGCAGGAATCCAGGCTGCAAAAAGAGAATTAAATAAACTGTATTGCCTGGTTACGGAAAATAAGTTAATAAGAATTCGAGGATGGATAATGCCGGGATTTGCCAAAAAAGATTTTGTCCTGTTTCTCTTGGCCAGCGCTGTTTTGGGAATCAGCCAAAGTATTGATATCTCCTTTTTCAATAATTTTCTGAACGATGAATATCATCTGACAATATCTCAGCGGACCTTTCTGGAGATACCCCGGGAATTTCCGGGTTTTGCTGTTGTCTTTATCACCGGACTTCTGTTTTATCTGGGAGATGTGCGTACAGCTGCTATTGCTAATCTGTTCGGCGGCCTGGGAATCCTGGGCTTAGCCTACTGGTCACCTGAATACTTTCCCATGATTGGCTGGCTTTTATTCTACAGTATGGGCCAACATTTATTCATGCCCATCTCCAATAGTATCGGAATGAATCTGGCAACTGAGGGCCATATGGGCCGTCGGCTGGGTCAGATCAATTCCCTGAACACTGCTGCCTTTCTGCTCACGAGTCTGGTGACCGCTCTTTTATTCAGATTTATCAAAATTGACTATCGCCTGGCTTTCTCAATTTCTGCCGCTGCCTTCATCTTGTCTGCCCTGCTTATCTTGTTTATGAAACCTCATGCGGGCAAGAGAGTGGGGAAACGCTTCGTTCTGCGCAAGGAATATACAGTTTTCTATGGCCTGAATATCCTTTTCGGCGCCAGGAAACAAATTTTTCTTACCTTTGGGCCTTGGGTGCTGATCAAAGTCTTCAATCAGGGTGTAGCCACCTTTGCTGTCTTAAGTTTTTTTATTGCCGGCCTGGGAATCTTTTTCAAGCCTTTCATTGGCCATCTGATCGACAGTGTGGGCGAGCGCTTGATCCTGGCGGGGGAAGCCCTGTTTTTGATTTTCATTTGCCTGGGTTATGCCTTCAGCAAAGGTATTTTTGATAACCTGGGGCTGGAAAAAATATCCCTCTACGTTATCTGCGCCCTTTTCGTATTCGATCAGATGCTGGCAGCGGTCAGTATTGCCAGGGCTACATACCTGAGAAGAATTGCCCTGAACAGCGAGGATGTCTCCCCGACCTTGTCCATGGGCATGACCATAGATCATGTCGTAGCCATGTTCATCCCTTGGCTGGGCGGATTTGTCTGGACTGTTCTGGGCTATGAATATGTCTTTATCGGCGGAGCCCTGATCGCTGTCCTGAATTTACTGCTGACAACAAGGATCAGGACGACTGTTTTGCCCCGGGCCGTTTAAAGTTATCCTATTATTTACAGCAAAGCAAGGAGGAAATTGTATGGCCAAAATTATCATGGCCCTTCAGGTCATTCCCAAAGTTGAGGAAGCCCGCATTTATGAGGTAGTGGATGAAGCCATCAAAGTCATAGCTGCCAGCGGTGTTCCCTATGAGGTGGGACCAATGGAGACAACTATGGAAGGCGAACCTGACCAGCTCTGGGCTATTATCAAGGAAGCCCAGGAAGCCTGTATCCGGGCCGGGGCCTCCCGCGTCATGGCCTATATTAAAATGGATTACGTCCCCAAAGGCTCCACCATTGCCGAAAAAATCACCAAGTACCGGGACAAACCATGAAGCGGAATTGGACAAAAAAGATCCCTTCGCTGCTGTTTCTGTTCCTTATTCTGGGGATATGGCAAATCGCAACCACGGCTGCGCAGGTTCCTCTCTGGCTATTTCCATCGCCGGCTCAAATCGGCGCAGCTTTCTGGGAGACCCGCCAGCTCATCTGGATGCATACCTTGACAACCCTGCTGGAAACATCAGCCGGTTTTATGCTGGCCGTCCTGCTGGCTCTGATCACCGCCGGGCTCATGGTGCTTTCATCCTGGTTTAAACGCCTGCTTTATCCCTATTTGATTATTTCCCAGACAGTGCCGCTGATTGCCATTGCCCCGCTGCTGATCCTGTGGCTGGGTTATGGCCTGCTGCCCAAGATCCTGATCGTTGTGCTGGTTTGCTTTTTCCCGATCACCGTCAGTTTAATCGAGGGCTTGGAACTGACCGACACCGACCTGCTCAATCTGCTGAAAAGCATGGGAGCAAGCCGCTGGCAGATATTCTATATCGTCCGCTGGCCGCATGCCCTGCCTTCACTTTTTGCCGGTCTCAAAATAGCCGCTACCTATAGTGTCATGGGTGCCGTAATCGGCGAATGGCTGGGTTCGAGTTCCGGACTGGGAGTATATCTGACCCGGTCCTCCCATTCCTTTCTGACCGACCGCGTTTTTGCCGTTATTTTTACAATCAGCGCCCTCAGTTTTCTCTATTTTGCCCTGATCACAGGGCTTGCTAAACTTGCCATACCCTGGACCCAAATTAAAAACCAGGATAATGGATAAGAGAAACCATGTCAGTACCAGTTAATTTCCAAACCAAATTTTTAAGTAAAGGAGAAAAGTCTATGAAAAAATCATTCTCATTGCTGCTTGTTCCGGTTCTTCTCTTAGCGGGTCTTCTCTCCGGCTGCGGAAGCGAAACCAAAGCCCTCACTCCGGTTACCGTCATGCTTGATTGGACCCCCAACACCAATCATACCGGTCTGTTTGCAGCTCTGGAAAAAGGCTATTTCCAGGAACAGGGCCTGGATGTCAAGATTATTCAGCCTTCCAGCGACGGAACTGTCGAACAGCTGGTAGCCACAGGCAAGGCTGATTTCGGAGTCAGCCAGCAGGAGCAGGTTACAACGGCCCGCACCAATGATATCCCGGTCGTCTCCCTGGCGGCCATTCTGCAGCACAACACCTCCGGATTTGCCTCGGTCACCTCCAAAAATATCCTTACGGCCAAAGACTTTGAAGGCAAAACTTACGGCGGCTGGGGCCTGCCCTCCGAAGATGCCATGCTTAAGGCCCTGATGCAAAAAGAAAATGCCGATTTTAACAAACTGAAGATCGTTAATATCGGTGCAGCCGATCAGCTCACTTCCTTAAATAAAGATATCGACCTGACCTGGATTTTCTACGGCTGGACCGGCATTGAGGCTGAGATGCGCAATATGGCTCTCAATATGATTTGGCTGAAAGATGTTGACCCGGCTCTGGACTTCTATACTCCTGTGCTGATCACCGGCGAGAATATGACCAAAACCAAGCCTGAGCTGGTCCGCAGTTTCATGAAAGCCGTCAGTGAAGGTTACAAATATGCCATCAGCAATCCCTCAGATTCCGCAGAGATCCTCATCAGGAATGCCCCGGAAGCCAACCCGGAACTGATCCGCAAGAGTCAGGCCTGGATCAGCCCCAAATATCAGGATGACGCCGCCCGCTGGGGAGAACAGCGAGCTGTCGTTTGGGAACGCTATGCCCAGTGGCTGGTCGACCGTCAGCTCTTACCCAAAATGATCGAACCAACCAAGGCTTATACCAATGATTTCTTACCTCAAACCCAAGGGAGTAGTTATGGGACTAGTGATAAATAACCTTTCCAAATCTTATAGGGGCCCGCAAATATCCCAGCCAATGGATGTTTTGTATTCTCTCGACCTGGATATTGAGAGCGGAACCTTTGTCTCCTTGATTGGTCCCTCGGGCTGCGGAAAAAGTACGATCTGCAATCTGATAGCCGGTATCGAAGTGCCTGACAGCGGCGAAATCCTCCTGGATGGCAAAGTGATCAACGGTATGCCCGGCCAGGTCAGCTATATGCCCCAAAAAGATTTGCTCCTGCCCTGGCGGACACTCCTGAATAATGTGATCCTGGGCTGCGAGATCTCGGGCCAAGACAAGCGTCAGGCCCGGGAAGAAGCCCAAAAATGGCTGGACCAGTTCGGACTGGCCGCATTCTCCGGCTATTACCCCCATCAGTTGTCCGGAGGGATGCGGCAGCGCGGAGCCTTGCTGCGCACCATACTTTTCGGCCGGAAAACGCTGCTGCTGGATGAGCCCTTCGGGGCTTTGGACGCCTTGACCCGGAAAGAAATGCAGCGCTGGCTCTTAAAGATCTGGAATCAGACACACCACACTGTTTTATTCATCACTCATGACATCGATGAAGCAATTCTTCTCTCAGACAAAGTAGTTGTCCTGAGCCAGAGACCAGCCCGCATTCTGCAGGAATTTTCCATCCCCTTTGCTCATCCCCGGGATCCCGATCTCTTGCTTTCCAGGGAAGCCCTGGCTTTAAAAAAACAACTTCTGCAACTGCTCCTGCATTAAATAAAAAAGCTTTAATAAAAAGTCAGAACATCTGTTTAACAAAAAGAGCGCTGATCCCTCTGGAAATTCAGCGCTCTTTCTCTGTAATGTCTAAATGCTCTATTCCCTATAACAGGAGTTATGCACTTGGTGGAAATTGTTAGTGTCAATATAAGTTCGCAAAAAAGCATTCAGAACAGGAATACCCTGTTCCAGACGCTTCTGTTTACGCTCCTCAGGAGGCAGGTGCTTCCATTGCCTTTCCAGTTCAAAGAAATACAATTCGCGGGTCACTTTTTCAGCAATATTAATATCCCTTTAGCAACTTTGGTAAAAAGGTAGCAATTCCAGGGAAAATAATAAGCAAGATTATACATAATATAATTGCCCCCAGAAATGGCCAGATTCCTTTAAAGATTGTTTCTAAAGGAATCTCAGGAGCAACTCCTTTAACAATATAAACATTCATACCTACAGGAGGCGTAATGACACCCATCGCTACCACCATAACTACCACGACCCCAAACCAGATAGCATCATATCCCAAGGTATTAACCACTACAGGGTAAAAGATTGGTACAGTAAGTAAAATAAGGGCCAAGGCATCAATAAAACAGCCCAGTATCAGGAATATGAAGAGTATCATCCCCATAACGGCAAACGGTGGCAGGGGAAGAGAACCAACCCAATTTGCCAGTTCAAAGGGCACTCTGCTTACTGCCATAAACCGGCCAAAAATGACAGCTCCGGCAAGCATTAACATAATCATAGCTGTAGTTCGGGTAGTATCAAGTAAGGACTTTTTAAGATTTTCCCAACCAAGCCGTTTCTCTAAAAGACTAATTAATAGTATTCCTCCGGCTCCCACAGCACCGGCCTCAGTTGGAGTAAACCATCCGGCAAAAAGACCACCGATAGAAAGAAGAAATACTATCAGGGCTTCCCCCAACCCTCCCCGAAGAGACCTGATCCGTTCTCTCCAATTTGATCTGGGGCCGGCCGGTCCTAAACTCGGATTACGTAAAGTCAAAAGATAAATTACACCCACATATAAAAATATCAGAAGAATCCCTGGAAGGATACCTGCCATAAACAGGGTTCCCACAGACTGTTCTGTAGCCATCCCATACAGAATAAAAATAACACTCGGGGGAATCAGTACTCCTAAAACTCCCCCGGCGGCAATACTCGCTGTGGATAATGACTTGTCGTAATTATATTTTTCCATCTCGGGCAGGGCAATTGCCGCCATTGTTGCCGCAGTCGCGGTATTGGAACCGCAAATCGCTCCAAAAATGCCACAGGCAACTTGTGTGGCTATTGCCAGACCACCAGGCAAATGTCCCAATAATTTGTAAGCAAAAATATAAAGACTGGTGCCTATTCCTGAATAATAAGCCAGGAACCCCATCCAAATAAACATGGCAATAACACTTAACGAATAAGAAGTAAAGGTATTAAATATTTCTTTAGCTACCATGTCAAAGGATGCTGATACTGAAGTCAGGATGCTGAATCCGACAAAACCAACGAGTGCCATGGCATAGGAAATCGGCATGCGTATCATAATCAACCCAAAGAAAAATGCTATTCCAATTAACCCAACCAGAAATACACTCATATTTCTACCTTGATTGTATCCGCAGTATCAGGTTTCCATGATCGTTTGCCCGCAGGAATGGTCCCAAATACTTCTCTGCAAGAAATGAGGAGTTTAAACAACAATACCATACTAAGCCCCAATATCCCGAGAGCAATCAAAAAAATAAAAGGGTAGACCGGGATTTCTGCAGAAGGCGAAACAAGCCCTTTCATCTTCATAGCCTGACCAAAGTTACCAAGGTAAAAGACTGCACCAGCCCAAAATATCAAAGAAACGGCATTAACCAGAATATCCACAGAAGATTGAAATTTTTGAGGAAATTTTTCCATAATAAAACTTACTGCAATATGACCATTTTGGAAAGCACAGTAAGCCAGGGCAAAACCTATTCCCAATGCTGTTAAATAGCCTACCATTTCATAGGTTCCCAAAATCGGGTGGTTAAAAACCACCCGTAAAATAATATTGCTTACAATCAACAGCATGACGGAAAAAAGACATATCTGGGCCAATTTATCCAAGATACTGCTTACTCCCTTTACAAAGCTATATAATTGTTTCAATTCCGGTTACCTCCTCATAGGATTACTAATACTCCTTGTTATATTTATCCGAAATATTTTTGACTGTATCCAGGATTTCTTGTCCCTGCAGTCCATTTTGATTCATCTGGACTACAAAATCTTCCTGAACCGGTTTTACTAAACTAATACATTTGTCTTCTTCTTCTTGAGTAAGGTTTATTACTTTCATCCCTTTTTCATCAACCGCATACTTTAAAGCTGCCTCATTTTGTTTATCCCATAAACCGATGGCAACTTCTTCAAAAAACTTCTCATTCACTGCTTCTATAGCTTTCTGATCATTGGAACCGAGGGAATTCCATTTACCCTGGTTCATGGTAATATAAAATAGATTATTGTAAAGGAAAGGTGTCCTGGTAATGTATTGAGTTACTTCTGCCTGTTTCCAACCCTGCAGGACCTCAATCGGACCTAAATTTCCCTTGACAACTCCCTTTAGCAATGATTCATAGGCTTCAGATTGGGCCATAGCTACCGGTATGGCTCCAAGATTCTTAAGCGTTTTGGCACTAAGACCTGTTGCTCTAATTTCTGTTCCTTTTAAATCCTCCAGAGTATTTATAGGTACTTTGGTATATAAATCCCCAGGGCCTGTTGCAAATACCATCATCAACTTTGTATCTTGAACCTCCTTGGGATTTAACTGTCTAATCCCATCCCAGGCAACTTTACTGGCAACCTTGGAATTTGCATACTTGATACCAGGCAGTTCAAAAACCTCCGATACGGGAAAACTGCCCCGGTTATAAGAAAAACAAGAAAGACCCAGGTCTGCGCTTCCCTGAACAACTCCGTCATAAACAGCATCAGCCTGCATAAGCGTGTTTCCCGAGTAGCTGGTAACCTTCACTCGGCCTTCAGTTGCCTCCCCAATTGCCTTGGCCCAGGGTTGAATTAACTGAGTCTCAACCGGGTGGGTAGCAGGAAAGAAATGAGCCAATTTCAGCTCTACTGTTTGAGTTGATGCTGTCTGTCCGCATCCTGAAACAAACACTAAACTCAGCACCAGCAACACTAGTAAAATCCCTCTCCCCAATAACTTGAAATTAATAGATCTGCCTGTCCTTTTTTTCACATATATACCTCCCTTTTAAAATTTTGATTGGAAAACAAAAAAACTCCTGATAGGAGTTTGAATACCTGTGCCACGCCCCACATCCGTAACAAAATACACGAATAGACAGGGTGTAACCACATCCCTATTTCCTACCGTACTATCTGTCCTACATTGTCCTACATTGTCCTACATTAATTTAAACAAACCACCTGCGGTATGACACAAATCCTGCATCTATCACCCAAAACAATCTGCTTAATGATACTCTTTTGAATCAGTTTCATTACTTAATCAATTTCATCAATTTTACACCATTTTTCCCGGAGCTTGGGCTTCTCAAGCTTTCCGGTCGGGTTTCTGGGCACCTTATCAAATATAATTTTTCTAGGCCTTTTGTATCTCGGCAAGGCATTGCAATATTGAAGCAGGCTTTCCTCCGTTATATTTCTCTCAGCTTTCAATTCAACAATGGCTATTGGGATCTCCCCGAGACGCTTGTCAGGCATTCCAATGACAGCAACATCCTTGATGTCTTCCTGAGCCTGGAGAAAGTTTTCAATTTCCACCGGAAATATATTCTCTCCTCCTGAAATAATAACATCCTTTTTACGGTCTACAAGGTAAATAAACCCTTCTTCATCCCGGTATCCCATATCCCCTGTGTAAAGCCATCCGTCCTTTAACACCTTGCCGGTTGCTGCAGGGTTCTGGTAATAACCCTTCATAACTCCAGGACCTTTGACAATAACTTCACCCTTCTCACCATCCTGCAAGGGAACTCCGCTGTCATCAACAATCTTTGCTTCCCAACCGAAACCAGGGATTCCGATTGCGCCCACCTTGTGAATGTTTTCAATTCCGAGGTGGATACAACCCGGACCCGTTGATTCACTTAATCCATAATTGGTATCGTACATCTGGTTGGGGAAATACTCTTTCCACTGTCTGATAAGACTGGGAGGAACAGGTTGGGCACCTATATGCATCAAACTCCATTGCTCCAGGCTATAAGCGTTCAAGTCAACCTTTCCGCTCTCTATCGCGTCCAGTATATCCTGTACCCACGGAACAAGCAGCCACACATTTGTGGCCTTTTCTTCTGATACTGCTTTGAGAATCCATTCAGGTTTTACCCCACGGAGAAGCGTGGCTTTTGATCCGACAAACAGACTCCCAAACCAATGCATTTTGGCTCCGGTATGGTACAGGGGCGGGATACATAAAAAGTTGTCTTCATGCTTTTGCATGTGATGGGTATACTCCGTGATACAGGCTGAATATAAATTGGCGTGGGTAAGAATAATCGGTTTCGGAACCCCCGTCGTACCAGAGGTAAAATATATTCCAGCCTCATCTTGCCCGGAAATATTAATGTCAGGAGCATCGGCAGGATATTCATCCAATAGTTTGAAATAATCCTCCGCATTGTCGTTACAGCAACTGCCTACAAAAACGACACTCTGCAAATGATTAAGTGTAGATTCGATTTTGCTGATTCTCTCCAGGAATTCCGGTCCATAAACAAGTACTTTTGCATTAACAGTTTTGAGGCATTTTTCAATTTCATCTGCCTCGAAGCGAAAGTTCAAAGGTACTACCGTAGCTCCGGTTTTCAAAATACCGAAATAAATCAGCAGCCATTCCAGACAATTCATCATAAGCAAGGCAACTTTATCACCTTTTTGGATATTTCGGGACAACAGGAAATTAGCAAACCTGTTTGCCATGCTTTCGAATTCAAGCCATGTTATTTCTTTTCGCTGATTCGATGCCGGTTCAAGTTCAACAAGACTTGTCTCATAAGGATATTTCTGCGAATTAAGTTGAAGTAATTCCATTATGGTCATGAAAATATATTCTCCATTCTGCCATCCTTCAATGATTGGGCTTAAGTAGCTTGCTATGGATCGCTGGTTTCTCTGCAAAAAGTTCCTGAATTGGCTTACGGATAAAAATTTTGGCCGCAATCCCTGGAACCAAAATTATGAAATTGGAACTATTATCCTGGAACTGCATAACTTTTGTAATAAAAACAAATTAAAGCGATTGTCTGACAGAATATCATTAGCCTTGCATTAAAATA
>DDXI01000155.1 GCA_002347475.1 Peptococcaceae bacterium UBA2264 | reverse complement strand
TCTATATAAGGCAGTCATGATTTTTTCCCCTGGAGCTAAGTGCACGAAGAATATCCCGATAATTGTGGCGATAATCGCGATAGCTCCGAGAAGCAGGGGATAGATCATATAGCCTGTCTGACCATGGAAATAGATTTGGCCAAGAAGCATCGCCCCGATGGTGGTAATGGCATAGGTTTCAAACAAATCGGCTGCCATACCGGCACAGTCGCCAACATTGTCCCCGACATTATCAGCTATAACAGCTGGATTGCGGGGATCATCCTCGGGAATACCTGCTTCAGCCTTGCCGACCAGGTCAGCGCCAACATCAGCACTTTTGGTGAAGATGCCACCGCCTAAACGGGCAAAAACGCTGATAAGACTTGACCCGAAGCCTAAGCCAACGAGGGAAGCGGTATTATGAAAAATAGTGTACATCCCGGCTACACCCAACAGTCCCAGACTGACACACATCAGGCCTGTGACTGCGCCCCCTTTGAAGGCGACCAGCAAGGCGCAGGGAAGACCTGTTTTGGCTGCTTCACATACCCGGACATTGCTGCGCACTGCCACATTCATACCAACATAGCCGCAAAGAGCAGAAAAGACGGCACCAACAAGAAAACCGAGGGCAGTAATCCAGCCCAAACCCCAAAATAGAACAAGGACCACGATAATACCGACAGCGGCTATGGTTCTATACTGCCGGTTCAGGTAAGCCATTGCTCCTTCCCGGATAGCCTCGGAGATCTCCTGCATGCGCTCACTTCCTGTAGGAAGGCGCATGATCCAGATGGTGAGATATGTGGCAAAAAGAATCCCGATTGCGGCGGCAATAATGGCTGCATACTCATACAGTTGTGCTGGCATTTGCTTCCCCCTCCTCTTGGATTACATTTCCTTGCTATCTAATTAATTGTATCTGGATGAATTTTATAAATCAATGTGAAATTCTTGATATTTTGAAAACCGGCTTAAGTTGGAAAGATTTTATTTCAGGGAAAGGGGAATGCCAAGTGAACGCGCAGATTGTGCCCCGGGAAATATTGTGCAAATCTGCTTTGAATAAGACCGGTATCTTGGGTTATGAATATTGCCTTAATCCCTATGTGGGCTGTGCTCACGGCTGTATTTATTGTTATGCTTCATTCATGTGCCGTTTCACTGGTCATCAGGAGAAGTGGGGCGAATTCCTGGATGTGAAAGTCAATTTCCCGGAAGTTTTGGCCAAACAGCTGCGCAGCCGCCGGAAACGAACAGTTGGCAAGGTTTTATTGGCTACGGTAACTGATGCTTATCAGCCGGCAGAAGCCCGTTATAGAATCACCCAAGCCAGTTTGGAAGTTCTCGCAGAATACCAGCTCCTGGAGGTCCATATTTTGACCAAGTCGGCTCTGGTGCAGAGGGATATTTCGATTCTGCGCCAGCTGCGGGCTTGTGAAGTTGGTTTTACTATCACCACGCTGGAGCGAAACATTGCCCGCGTGTTTGAGCCATACGCTTCTCCGACCCAGCTGCGCCTGGCTGCGGCCCGGCAGTTAATGAAGGCAGGCATTCCGGTATGGGTGTTTATTGCTCCCTTGCTGCCGGGATTATCCGATACGGAAGAGGTCTTGACCAGATTGTTGCATACTCTCCGCGAGACCGGAATCAAGGAAATTCTGCTGGACTACCTTAATCCCTATCCTGCGGTCGTGCAGCGTTTAAAAAATGTCTACCGCTACTATTTCCCTGAGGCGTTGTCTGAGCTGGAGGAATATCTGTATCAGTCAGAAATTTACCAGGAAAAAATTAAAATACGACTTCATCAGGTCAGCAGCCTTGTCGGCTGCCAGTGCAATTTTATATGATCAGTTTGTAAGCGCCAGCAATAATCTCCGAGTCATGAATTCTATTTCCGAAATTCCCCGGCCAGATATAGTAATAAATATGTGTTGCAATGTAGATTGCCCTTATTTACCCTATAAGGGCAAAGAGGATTGGGGGCTTGAAGATCCAACTGGAAAAAGTGATGAAGAGTTCATCAAGACAGCAAAAACGAGTGAGGTTATCAATGGAAGAGGGGTGTGCTGGATGAATACAAGGGTAATAGATAAACTTGATTTGTTTAAGATAGTGGATGAAAGTACGTACGATACCTATTATGGCTGTGATCAAAATTGGTATACTACAGAGTGGCAGCGTCGCTCGGGATGTGGACCTTCTGTCGCCAGTAATATCATCTTCTATCTGAATCACACCAGGCCTGCCTTCAAATTGGGGCCATATTTAAACAGCAAAGAAAGCTGGTTGTCCCTGATGGAAGAAATCTGGGAGTATGTAACTCCATCTCAAGAAGGGATACCTACAACTAAAATGTTTTATGAAGCGGTAATTACTTATGCAGAGTCAAAAGGACTGAATGTCAGTTATGATTTCTGTGATGTGCCAAAAGATAAGTCTGGCAGTCCCCCACTGTCAAAAATACTGGATTTTTTAGAAAGGGCCCTGACGAAAGATACCCCTATAGCATTTCTGAATTTATGCAATGGCGCTGAGAACAATCTTGATCGCTGGCACTGGGTTACCATAATTGCGCTGGAGTACACAGAGGGTGGAAACAGTATTTTTATAGATATTTTAGACGAAGGGATTATCAAAAGAATTGATCTTGCGTTATGGTACAATACCACTATCCTGGGTGGTGGATTTGTTTATTTTTCATTATTGAAGGATGTCGAAAAGAACTGCAGCCAGATTATTTAGTGATCCGGCTTTATGAGCTGTACTTGAAGCCGCTGGTTCCAGAAAGAACCATTTCTGACGTATATGCCATAGCGGCCGGCTACATATAATGAATCGAAAAAGCATCTGCTGAAGCGCAGATGCCTGGATTATTCTTGATCTGAGATAATGTGAGATTGAAATAGAATTTCTATTGTTAAAAAGGTCTCGCCAGTATGCTCAATCCATATGCTTAAGAAAAGTTCTGTACAAGATCCAAAGGAAGGATGCAATATATACTACCCAAAGAAAAGAAGTATAATTTAAGAAAAATTGGGAGAAGTAAGCCCCGAGAATAATACCTAAAGAAAGAAGGGCAATCTTTAAACAAGCATAATCCATAATGGTATACTTTCTGGTTGCTTCCAATATCCGCTTTATAAGCGTTTTCATACTCATACCTCCCCTAAAAATCTCGTGCTTTCTTAAATACCTTCTTAATTCTTAGTTTTTAACTTCCTCAATAATTTCTTATCTTCCCTTTTCGATTGAAATGGAATAAGTTGTACTATAATTATATACTGTTATTAAAGCTTATGTTAAAAATAAAAATTGAAAGAGAAAGAGCTGATGAGGGTGCCAGATAAAGTTATGGAGTGGCTGCTTGAAGAGAATAACCCCTCAGTGAGGTTCTGTACACTTACGTCTTTGCTTGGCAGACCTATTGAAGATCAGGAAGTCAGAAAAACCCGAAAAACCATTATGAAATTTGGTCTGGTACCTGAGATACTGGACCTGCAGAACATTGACGGTTCCTGGGGAATTCCGGAAAAGTTCTACAGACAGAAATACAAAGGTACGGCATGGACCTTAATAATATTAGCCGAACTAGCAGCAGATCCCGATGACAGGCGAATTAAAAAGGCCTGTGAATTCATTCTTCAACATTCACAGGACCTTGTAAGTTCAGGATTTTCCTATGACGAAAGCGCCAAGTCTGGTACCGGTCTTCCCAGTGGCGTTGTACCCTGTCTTACCGGGAATATGGTTTTCAGCCTGATAAAACTGGGGTATTTGAATGATGATAGAGTTCGAAAGGCAATTGACTGGATCACTACATATCAGCGGGCTGATGATGCTATTGAGCAAGCGCCTGCGGGCGAGGTGTATAAAAGATATAAGAACTGTTGGGGCCGCCATTCCTGTCACATGGGGGTGGCGAAAGCATTAAAGGCTCTGACGGCAATTCCGCCTGAAAAGCGCAGCAGCGCAACTGGCAAAAAAATTGAGGAAATTGTTGAATATTTTCTCAAACATCATATTCACAAAAAAAGCCACAACCTGAGTGAAATCTCCCGCCCCGGGTGGCTCAAGCTGGGATTTCCTCTGATGTATCAGACAGATATCCTTGAACTGCTGGAAATATTCGCTGAGCTCAAAGTAAGGGATCCCAGGATGCGGGATGCCCTGGAAATAATAAAAACCAAGCAAATGACAGACGGTACTTGGAAACTGGAAAATTCCAATAACGGGAAAATGCTTGTGAATATTGAGAAAAAGGGCCTGCCTTCAAAATGGATAACCCTAAAGGCTCTCAAAGTCCTGAAATTTTACTCTTGCGTTTTCTGAGTTTGCTGCCGTAATAGGCACAAAGACTCGATAAGCCGATGATCAAGATGATATAGATAAAATAGTAGGGATTAAACTCTTTCAGCATGTACAGGGCCAGGATCAATGCTCCGGGAAAACCGAGACAAAGCCCCCAGAGCCAGGAATACCTCGGTAATAGTAATCCCCAGAGCAAACTTAAGAAGCTGTAGATCAACAGTATGACAGCTATGGTCAGCAAGCGTTCCTCCAGGCCTCCGTCTGCAAATACCGAGACAAAAACCCCAAAGAAACCGAGCAGACTGCCTGCCACCAGGGCGAGCAGCAAACCGAAAATATTTTTCACGCTAATCCCTCCATTCTCTGAAATCCAAATTCATATTTTTATTCTAATTGTGCATATCTGATAAAGCAATCAATTCCTGCCCGAGGTTTGCTTATGAAGATAATAGTTGTTTTTTGCCAATCGTTTTATTTATTATACTTGTTCTGATAAGGGGCCGGAATTTTTGAGATAAGAACTGGATTTTTACTCAGGAAATAGAATATTAACAGCCGAAAAAAAGTAATAGGAAAATGAAAAACCTGGAAAGAGACTGCCC
>DDXI01000052.1 GCA_002347475.1 Peptococcaceae bacterium UBA2264 | reverse complement strand
TTTCTGCTGAAGCCGCTGCTTATTCCGGCCAGAAATATAAAGATCAGGGCTGCTGCCCGGCCTTCCCAATACCAAAATCCGCTCAGATATTCTATCTTTACACCGAAAAACTGATTAAGATCATAAATGACATGAAAAACAACCATCAGGATAATGGCTATAGTCCTTAATAAGTCTATTTCCCAAATCCGCCTGTTTTCCATCTCAGCACCCGATTCCCCATTGATATATTCGGAAATCTTTTTCCTGAAAGTATTAAGTATACATAATACTTTCAGGATATTGTCTAGTATAATTCTAAACGAAATAATAAAATAGTAAAGTATATGTAGAAAATGAAGGCTTTTCGAAAATATTTTATCCGAATTAGCCTGAATTAAACAGAGGTGATTTATGATGGAAGAAACAGATCTGCTGTTGAGTAAGAGCCAAAATAAAAAAAACGAGATAAACAAACATCTCAGTGAGATTGAATCATATCTTCAGAGTTTTGGGATCAGTGCAATTGATGCCAATTATTTGGTTGATAAGTTAATCAACATAATTGAAAATAATCCTGCCTGTTTATTTCATTATGATTCACATCATTGGGCTAAATATCTTGCTGAAGCATCCGGTTTAATCGGAAAATAATTTCTGCCTCAGCAGAACTTAGCCCTAAGCTATTTTTAAGCACTGTTATCATTATTTTCCATATATTTTTTGTAATCCTTTGATATCAGGGGCTGCCAAAGTGGTTTTCTCTGTATCACCTGTATGTGAATACCCGTACATTGTCACATAGCTATAGGCCGGATTATATATGTCACCTAGCCCTGCAGCGTGACCGAGTTCATGGGTTGCAATATTCCGAAGATCCATAAGATGATCATCCGGACTCGAAACTTCTCCCCATGAAAAATATGTATTAAATTCTATATCAAATTCAAGTATTTGTTTTGCCAGCCTTGGCAAAAGTTGCTGCTGTGAGACTCATGACAAAGATAATGAGAATCACCAAGGTTACTAAGGTTAGAGTAATTCTTCTTTTCAAAAAAATACCTCCTAAATAATACAATCATTTCAAACTGGAGTATATATTTATTTCTGGATTAATGCAATAAATTTAGGCCTGAATACGGCACTTTTGATAAAAAATCGGTGGTTATGAAATCCTTTGGAAGGATAAATCATTACCACCGTTAATAATTTTATATTCCTGCAATTTTAATTGTAACCCTATTCCCACTCAATCGTTCCTGGAGGCTTGGAGGTGATGTCATAAACAACTCTGTTGACCCCATGGACCTCATTGACAATTCTATTGGAAATCTTTTCTAACAAGTCATAGGGTAACCGGGCCCAATCGGCTGTCATGGCATCATCACTGGTCACTGCCCGTAATATAATGGGATAGGCATAGGTCCGGACATCGCCCATAACCCCGACACTTTTGATAGTAGGGAGAACGGCAAAAAACTGCCAAACCTCCCTGTTCAGGCCGGCCAGACGAATCTCGTCGAGAAAGATAGCATCAGCCTCCCGCAGGATATCCAGTTTTTCGATTGTTATTTCACCCAGGATACGGATAGCCAGTCCCGGCCCCGGGAAAGGCTGGCGCCAAACTATTTCTTCCGGCAAACCCAGTTCAGTTCCTACTTCCCGCACTTCATCCTTAAAGAGCAGGCGTAAAGGCTCGATCAGTTCAAAATCCATATCTTCCGGCAAACCGCCAACATTATGGTGGCTCTTGATATTCTGCGAAGTATCTGTGCCGCTTTCCACAATATCCGGATAAAGGGTTCCTTGTACCAGAAAATCAACCTGTCCCAATTTGCGGGCCTCATCTTCAAAAAGGCGGATGAACTCATTGCCAATGGCTTTGCGTTTGGCTTCAGGATCAGATTTACCGGCAATCTTGGCCATAAATCTTTCCCGGGCATCCACAAAAACCAGATTCAAATGAAATTGCTCTGTAAAGGTCTTCTTCACTTGTTCAGCTTCATTCTTGCGCATAAAGCCGTGGTCGACAAAAACGCAGGTGAGCTGATCCCCGATAGCCCGATGCAGCAAAACGGCAGCTACTGAAGAATCGACTCCGCCGCTCAAAGCACAGAGCACCATGCGCTCTCCCACTAAAGCCCGGATCTGCTTTATCTGAGACTCAATGAAAGACTCCATCGTCCATTCTCCCCGACAACCGCACACTTCAAAAAGAAACATTTCCAGCATAGCCTGGCCATCCGGGGTATGTTTTACTTCCGGATGGAATTGTACTCCATATAACCCTCTCTGCTCATCCAACATGGCAGCAATGGCTGTGTGTTCCGTGTGCGCAGCCTGGATAAATCCCGGCGGCAGCTGACCGACAGAATCCCCGTGGCTCATCCAGCACTGCCTTTTTCCGCCTAAACCCCGCCAGATCCCCAGGGGATTGTCCACTTCCAGCATTGTCTTGCCGTATTCCTTGACATCAGGCTCTTCTACAGTTCCGCCCAACTGAAGACTCATCAGCTGCATGCCATAACAAATTCCCAGAATCGGGATACCCAGATCATAGATCCCCGGGTCAACCACCGGAGCATTTGCCTGATTAACACTGGCTGGCCCTCCGGAAAAAATAATTCCTTTGGGTTTGCGGGCTATAATTTCCGCCAAGGGAGTCTTATAGGAGATCATTTCCGAATAAACATGAGCTTCCCGCACTCTGCGGGCAATAAGCTGATTATACTGGCCACCAAAATCAAGAACGAGAACTACTTCCTGCGGCATTTTTATCACCATTCCTCATAATTTCACCTTTTTGATAACATCTTTAATATTCTTAAAAAATCTTGGGTTAACTTTCATAAATCTCGCGCTTCAGAACCCCGATATAAGGCAGATTGCGATAATGTTCATTATAGTCCAGACCGTAACCAACAACAAATTCTTCCGGTATCACAAAACCATTATAATCCGGGACCACATCTGCCTGACGCTGGTTGGGTTTATCCAGCAAAGTTACGATTCTGATACTCAAAGGATTACGCTGCAGCAAATTGTCCCTTAAAAACTTCAGGGTCAAACCCGTATCGACTATATCCTCAACAATAAGAATGTGGACATCCTCCACACTGCGCTCCAAATCTTTATGTATGCGAACAATTCCTGAGGATTTAGCGGCAGATCCATAACTGGAAACAACCATGAAATCATAGATAATCGGCATTTTGATCTGTCGGATCAAATCAGACATAAAAGGAACCGAACCTTTAAGGATACCCAGTACCAGAAGTTTTTTGCCGGTATAATCTTTGGTAATGGCAGCTCCCAGCTGCGCTACACGATCCTCCAGTTGTTCCTTGGTTACCAGCACCCGCTCAATATCCCGCTCCACACCTCTACCTGCCTCTCCTAATGACTCAACTTATCGTAAAATTATATCAAAAGGCTTTCCGGTCTGCAAACCCTTTCCAGCAGCTTACCGCCAAATCTCCAGGAAACAAGAGATCCCTGCCGTAAGCAGAGATCCCTTGAACCAATATTTCATCCTGATTTTATGTCCACTTGTCTTCCTGTTGTTGACAGCACCGAATCAACTCAGCAGATCCAGCCTGTTTCCTAATTTCCGGAAAACTTGGGGCTTCGTTTGTTAGCGAAAGCATCCAGTCCTTCTTTGTGATCATTTGTCTGGGCACAGATGCCCTGGATATAAGCCTCAAATGCCAAAGCCTCATTTAAATCAATGGCCGAGCTTCTGTTTAAGAGCAATTTTGAAAAACCTAAGGCCCGGGGCGCGCTGGCAGCCAGTTGTTGGGCCATTTCCATAACTGCGCTTTCCAGTTCCTCCACTTTGACTACTTTAGTAATCAGACCAATTTTTTCCGCTTCCTCGGCATTGAGCATTTTCCCGGTAAGTATTATTTCCTTGGCCTTACGCAGGCCGATTAAACGGGGCATCAGATAAGTGCCACCGCCATCATTCACAAAACCGAGAGGCAGAAATCCCTGGCCAAAACGGGCCTTCTCGCCGGCAATAACTATATCAGCCGCAATGGCCAGATTGCAGCCTGAGCCCACCGCTACCCCGCTGACTTCTGCAATTATTGGTTTTTCAATTGCGGCCATCAGTTTGATGATCCCGCCGATTTTTTCCACATAATCACGCAGGCTCAGGGCATTTGAACTTTTGATAGTCTCCAGATCACCGCCGGCGGAGAAAGCTTTGCCGGCTCCGGCCAGAACGATTACTCTGATATCCTTGCTTTCAGCCGCATAATCCAAGGCATTTATCAATTCATCAATCATTGAGATAACCAGTGAGTTCAACGACTCCGGCCTGTTCAGCACGATACGGAATATCCCCTCTTTTTCTGTACACAGAATATCCTTATAATCCATAATACAGTCCTCCCTCATTAAATTAATCAAGAGCTGATTTTAACTGAAGATCCGTAAAAAGTCTGAAAATATTACCCTGCCTCTCAACTTTGCTTTAACATTACGAAATATTCAGGGAGTATAGAAAGAATCCAAGTTTCTTATATCCCTCCTTTCAGCAATTTTGTCCAGCAAGATTAAACCGATTATTCTCTGACTCAAGTTTAACAGTTCAAACAATAAAAGGAAAGACAAGCGGAGACCCGGATCAGGGATTTCGGAAGAATATTTTGAATGTTTAGACAAATATTTGTTGCCCTCTTATAACTTGTTATTAAAGTTTGCTTTGAGATGATGTATACTACAAAAGAACTATGATTTTTCATGTATTGAATACTGTATGTATCATGGCAGAAATATTAACGGAGTATTATTGGGCTAAGGGAAAAATTTTGAACAAATCTTCCGGAGGTGTAAAATCTTGAAAATATTTAACCGAAGCAAGTCTATCAGTGGTGAGGTAACAGGCAAATTTCAGATCAAGATTGAGGCCGAACTGATTGATACTGTGCACGAAATGGACTTGGAAATAACCGTCGATTTAAAAAAAATGGAAGTTATTGATGCCCGCTCAAGTATGCTGCGGGTGCCTTATCGCCAATGCCATGATGTAGCTGATTTGGCCAAGAATCTCATAGGTTTGAAAATAATAAGCAGCGGGCAGGCCAAAAATGTTTTTAAGCTCATGGGCGGAAAAAAAGGCTGCCTGATACTGGAGGAGCTAGCCCAGGATGCTGTTAGAGTTGTCGCTCAGACCGGGGCTGCATTGATCCCACCTGAAGAGCATGAACAAATTATTCATAAATTTTCGCATGGTTCCTGCTATACCCACTGCCTGTCAATAGAGGAAAAAACAAAAGCAGCCTACCCCAGTACATATCTCAATGATGTTTTCGAAAAACTGAAAACCCGTACTTAATAATTATGGTTTTTTCGATCATACTGAAGGGAGCAGCATCCTGGCTAATTACTTCATAAACAATATTGCCTTACTCTTAACAGAAAGAAAGGGGAATAAAGTATATGGGACATTTAGTAAATGCCAAAGCAGAAGCTTACAAAGCCTTAGCTGAACGTTTAAGCAAGGCTCCGGAAGGTGTAGTCATCAATGAAAGCATGATGCAAATTCTTCACCAAATTTATACTGAAAGCGAAGCCGCGATAGGAAGCAAATTTTCTTTAGCTCCGATGTCTCTGGATAAGATTGCCTCTGTTACTGGTCTTGAGGAAGAAGAGCTGAAAAAAGTCCTGGACGGAATGGCTAAGAAAGGTTTGGTATTGGATCTCCCCCGAAAAGACAATATTTTTTATATGTTAGTCCCTGTTG
>DDXI01000114.1 GCA_002347475.1 Peptococcaceae bacterium UBA2264 | reverse complement strand
TTTTCAATCTTTAGCAAGCCCTAATTAGCGACAGCCGATATTCATGAATAAACAAGTACTCCGGCTGATTAAATTAAACAAACTGTAAATTTACATATAGTTTTATTGAGGAACTTTTCAGGGGATAATGAGAACCTGGTTGGGATAAATAAGATTGGGATTAGCGATTTTATTGGCAGTAACCAGCTGCGGAACTGTAACTTTATAGAATGTGGCAATCTTCCACAAAGTATCTCCGGCTTTGACGATGTAACGGCTTCCGGCCGATGGAATTACTGGTTCAGGAGTTGCACCTGATTGGCCGGGAATAATTATAACCTGGCCAATATATATAAGATTGGGATTTACAATTTTATTGGCAGTAACTAACTGCGGAACTGTAACTTTATAGATTGCGGCAATCTTCCACAAAGTATCTCCGGCCTTAACAACATAGCGGCTCTCTGCCGATGCCGTATAAGTCAAAAGCTGCGGTATTGTCACAATTTTATAGCCCATGGCTTTCAGGCTGCTGATAATGCCGGGAAGAGCAGCCGGCGTATAAACGGCTCCTGAACCAGTATGCATCAGAACTATGCAACCAGGAAAAGCGTTAGACAATATTTTTTGTGTGATTTCACTGGCTCTAACTCCTTGCCAGTCCAGGGAATCAATGGACCAAGTTATAGCATTGGTAAAACCAGCCTCACCTGCAGCCTGTAAAACTGCTGAATTATAATCACCATACGGAGGCCTGAAATAGGGTTTTGTAGACTGGCCGCTGATATTATTAACTACTGTATCAGTTCTGAGAAGCTCGTCTTTGATCTGGCCTGAAGATAATTTCGTAAAATAAGGATGGGAAAAAGAATGGTTTCCCAGCGAATTTCCTTGGGCTGCTATGCTTCTGATCAGTTCGGGATGTGACTCGGCAGCCAATCCGGTTGTAAAAAAAGTTCCCTTAATATTATTTTCCGCAAGGATCTGTAATATCTGTGGTATATTGGCACCATCATCACCGTCATCAAAAGTCAAGGCAATGACCTTGGCAGCAGTATTCACCTTATTCACTACACGAGATTCCTCAGCAGAAACCTGAACAGCTGAAACAAGCAGTAACAACAAAAACAGGGCGAGCGTTACTGGCATTTTTCTATTTTTCATTTTCTTAATGACCACCTGACTCACCTCGCTTAATCATGTTGCTTATCTTTGCTTCCGTTCCAGTCCTAAAAAACAATAACCAACCTTGTCTTGCAAGGTCGGTTACGCTGCTAGCTCAGTACGAGGGATAAGCGTCCAAATGCACCCCCGCATTCATCGCTCCCTTTTTTTTCTGATATTTATTATAATATTACCTTAAGGCGAATTTCTTATTTAACTACCAGAACAGGACAGGGAGCCTCAGCTAAAACACGCTGGGTTACACTCCCTACAAAAACGCTGGCAATAGGCCCATGTCCCTTGCTTCCCATTACCACAAGATCGATATCTCTCCTGAGTTCATCAAGAATTGCTGTTGCCGGATAGCCTGAAATGACTTTCCTGGTAATCGGAACCTGGCCCATATCTATTCCCTCAAGGGTTGCGTCCAGAACATCTTTGCCGATTTCCGCGATCTGCTCATCTGAATAAAGCAGGAAATTTCCGGCTAAATCAGGATAAGCCATTGTAGGCTGAGTGACAACATGTATTAGTTCAATTTCAGCATTAAACTGTTTTGCATATTCTACTGCTACGGATAAGGCATGACGTGAATACTCAGAGGCATCGCTGGCAACTAAGATTCTCTTGATCATAAACTTAACCCCCCATCTTTATATTAAAATATATTTATACTATAATATCATTTTTTTACAATAAATGATACATCTTATCTTCTTTATCTTCTTTCCTGTTAAATATTTGCTTCCCGGGGTTCAAAATAAGAGGTTACTATTTACTTTTCAGGGCCAACTGACACTCCTTTTTAATATAGTCCGGTTCATTTTTATTCAGGACATCGTGCAAAATATCCTTGGCCCAGGTTTCCGGTATCGAGCCCAAGGTTCTGATAGCCAGGACTTTCTTTGTAAGTGCCGGCCGGTAAATACGCTGAATAGTTTTATTGGCAGTATTATATACTTGAATATAACCCTTTCTCACTCTCGGCCCGTAAACATGAACGGTTACAGATATATCTTTATTAACACACTGCATCTGATGAATACCCTCTTCCAATGGCGGGACGTAGGAAGTTTGTCCTGGAGACAAGACAGCCTCCCTGGTCTTAAGCAACTCAGCAAAGGTTAATTCTTCTCGATCAGCAGTTAACTGATATTTGGTCTCCTTTATCTGATTAAGCAGGGAACCGATCATACCCCAGGCTCCATGATCATGAATTGGGTAGCAGACATTAGGTTCCCAGATAAAAGCTCTCACCGAAAAGGTTTTATCAGGGCTATGATAGAGTTGGATGTCGTTAGGATCAATAGGTAAAAATTGGGATTGCAGGAAAGCCTCTGATAAAATCAGCTGCGCGAGGGTTGGCTGAAACCAGTCTGGATTAGCAGTTAGCTCACTCAACATTTTTTGGCCCTCTGCCAATGCAGCAGAAAAAGAAGGTTTGACAGCGAGCAGTTCTGAGAATTGTTTTACAAACTTAGTCAAATCATTTATGGCCATAATTATCCTCCTTTTTTCTGGCAGGGGGATACTGGGCGTTCCAGCTGCCGTATTTGCGCACATGGGTCCATGCTCTATAGGCCGGATCATCAGGATCCGCTGCCAGCGCTTCCTTTTCCCGCAAATAAATATTGATATCTTTTTGCTGGTATAAATCACGGTCTTTACCAATAGGACAAACCTTGGTACAAATGCCGCAGGGATAATTTTTATATCTGCCTAATTCGATGTGCTTATCCAGGCAAGCTGTGTAGTTATAGTCACCTCTGGCTCGGTCTTCACGCTGTGTTATAGCGTTAACCGGACAGCATTTTTCACAGGCACCACATTTAATACACAGGTCTTTTTCAATCATGGAATCAGGCGGAATATAGGCAGAGGTAAAAACAGAGACAAAGCGCACCCGTGGTCCAAATTCCGGTGTCAGCAGGCAATTGTTTACACCTATCGTTCCCAAGCCCGCGTATTTGGCTGCCATAACATGGCTGAAGATTACCTGAGGTCTTTCTCTTAAGACCTGTAAGCTGCAGAAGCCATCCCGGGTAAGGAAAAAGGCAGGATGACCCAGACGGTTAAGGTAACGAACCAGATTAAAAGCTAATCCATCTAAAGTCTGGTTGGCAGCAGTATACATTTCTTTGTGCAGAAAAGATGGGGTTGTCTCCACAATCGGCAGAGGCATCGCCACCCCGAGGACAATGACTGTGCAGGCTTGCTTCCATATAGCCTGAGGCCGAAATTCAGGCGGCATTTCATTTGCTTCATCCCATCTTTCTGCCGGGGCAAAACCAATGAGATCGGCACCTGCCTTCTTACAGAAGTGTCTTATTTTCTCCTTGAGTTCATTATTTTTTTTCATAAATGGCTCCCTCCTTCAGCCCACTTACCCAGGCAAGATTCAGGTAAGACCACTATGTTAGCTGATTATCCTGGACAAGCAGCAATTAACTTTTTGCCTTCAATAGATTTCCTTTTTATCTAGTTTACTTTTTCAACTGTCTTAATACAATAGAACTCCAGAAAAAATAATGTATCCCTCACTAAAAAACCGGACAAGAGAACAAGCTCTGACCGGTTTAAATATTCCTGGAATTGTCATATTAATCACATCTCTGTATTTAAGCCCTTTGGACATAGTTGCCGGTGCGGGTATCGATTATCAGAAGATCTCCTTCATTAACAAAGAAAGGAACCTGGACCACAGCACCTGTTTCCAGAGTAGCCGGTTTTGAGCCTCCTGTTGCCGTATCGCCTTTAATACCCGGTTCTGTTGCCGCTACCAGCAGTTGAACAGTATTAGGTATGTCAACACCAATAACACTGCTGCCAAAGAACAAAACACCCATATTCATATTCTCTTTGAGCCATTTTACCCCGTCACCAATCTGCTCAGCTGTTAATGATGTTTGCTCATAACTCTCATTATCCATCACCACATAATGTTCACCATCTTTATAGAGATACTGCATTTCCCTGCGCTCGACATGAGCCTTGGGAACTTTCTCCCCGGCATTCATTTTACGTTCAACTATCCCGCCCGTTTTGATATTTTTAAGCTTGGTACGGACAAAGGCTGCTCCTTTTCCTGGTTTAACATGCTGAAACTCGACGATTGTATAAACATCCCCATCAAGTTGAATAGTTAAACCGGTCTT
Organism: Peptococcaceae bacterium UBA2264; assembly: GCA_002347475.1. Lineage (GTDB taxonomy): Bacteria > Bacillota > Desulfitobacteriia > Desulfitobacteriales > Desulfitobacteriaceae > UBA2264. Next base: position 3,548 of record DDXI01000114.1, on the reverse strand, counting down.
AAAATCATTTGTTGATATCATATAACCTTTCCCTCCAAATAAATTATGCTATTTATAATTGTTGTTTTATAGAACTCTCCTGGATTTTATATTATTTAATTGATCACTTTTAAGCTTTTAGGCGAATTTGTCAAGACTTCACAGCCTTCTTCTGTAATCATAACCATATCTTCAATCCGTACTCCGCCCCAGTCGGGTATATAAATACCGGGTTCAACCGTAACCACCATCCCCGGCTCAAGAAGAGTTTCTTCACTCTGGTTCAAGCTGGGTTTTTCATGGACACTTAAGCCTACGGCATGCCCTAAACCATGGCCAAAAAATTCTCCGTAACCGGCTTTGCAGATAAGATTACGAGCAACAGCATCAGCTTCCCGGCCTTTTAGTCCTGGTTGCAGGGTATCGATAACAGCCTGGTTAGCAGCCAAAACAATCTCATAGATTTCCTTTTGGCGTTCATCAGGCTCACCCAAGACCAGGGTGCGAGTGATATCGGAACAATAGCCCTGATAAACAGCTCCAAAATCAACCGTCAGGAACTCACCTTTTTGAATTAGTTTGGAACTGGCTCTGCCGTGAGGCAAAGCAGAACGTTTTCCGGAAGCCACGATAAAATCAAAAGCAGCACCACTGGCACCGGCACGGCGCATAGTGAATTCCAGATCAAGGGCAATATCTTCTTCTTTCTGCCCGATCCTGATAGAATCCGAAATATGCCCCCAGGCCTGATCAGCAATATCCACTGCCCTGCGCAGCAAAGATATCTCCATAGGATCTTTACGGGAACGCAGATCAGTAATGAAATGAGGCAAATAAACAAGCTCCGTCTGGGGAAGAGCATCCCGCAGACGGCTATAATCCAGAAAATTCAGATAATCGCCTTCAAAGCCAAGCCTTTTTATCCCTGCCGATACTTGAGCCAAGGCAGTAAATATTTCATTTCCCGCATTAATAACCGTAAAATTCTCAGCTTCTTGCTTAGCCTGTTCAATATATCTGAAGTCTGTTAAGAGATAAGCCTCTTGCGCTAAAATCAACAAGGAAGCAGTCGAACCGGTAAATCCGCTGAGATAACGGCGATTTTCCGGCGCCATAGAATAATATGCATCAATACCCTCAGACAACATCCTCTTGCGCAATTTTTTCAGGCGGCTCATAAGGACCCTCTTTTCCTAAATAATTACCTGCAGTGGCAGATATTCTTGTGATTCACCACAAAATTTTATCACAATTAAAGTCCCAAGCATAGTCTTTTCCGTTAACAAGCCGAATTAACCAAAATGAACCAGAAAACACACAGGCTATATTGAAACAGTTCAACTATTCAAAAAGTAAATCCGTAACAAGGTTTCTCCACCGGCAGGCGTTAAAGTAACTTCCTGAACGTGGATTGCCAAATTATTCAAATGTTCCAACTCGTTCATGCCAGCTTCAGCATCCTGCCACTTTCCCTGAAAATGCATTCTGATGCTGGCATAATCCAGATTAGGAATGGAAGCTGCCTCTCCTCTCTCCGCAAAACTTTCTACATTAAAAGACGTTACCTCGATGCTGTTTCTGGCCAGGCTACTCTGACAAAGGTCAATAATAGATGGTAATTGTACAGTTGCCGGAATTTCACTTTCTGTTCCAAGCTTCCCGTCAGATGTCAGCAAAGCTGTCCAATGCTTTTCTTCAAGTTGTAAGGAGTGAATCTGAATTTGAAGAAAAAACAGGTAACAAAGCAAACCGGCAGCAAAGCAACTTAGAAATATTACAATAGGAACAAATGATATTTTTGCTTGGATCTGCTGCCAATTTTCAGGCCATTTCAGGTGAATACCCGGCAAAAAATTCTTGTGCATACCAGGCCTCCAATCCCTTTCTTTATCTATTGGAAACAGCTTGGGCTTGATAAGCAGTTCCCGTTTTAATAACAAATTCCAGCGAAGATTGCTCCGTCTGCTGGTAGGCTGAAAGCACAGGATGCTCCAGCCCCTTACTTTTTAAGGCTGCCAGCAGTTTTTCAAGTTGATCAGCTCGAGCTGTTGTTCCCTGGAGAGACAAACTGCCCTCCTTATATTCCAGGTTGCTAAGTTCAACACCCAAGGGCAGCAAACGCTGAATTTCAACCAGATATTCACCAACATAGAGCTGGTATTCACGGGCTTCAGACCAGGCCTGGTCCAGATTCTCCAGCTGGCTGGATAAGGCCAGAGATTCGCTGCCCTGAATTCTTAACTTATCCACCTCATTTTGAAGCTGGTTCTTCTTGAGTTGCAGTGGAAACAAGGCTATAAATCCTATCAGTAATGACAGAGCACAAAGGGTAAAAATAATCCGGTATGAAAAACTCCTTCTCTTTTTCGCTTTTTGTTGACGCCAAAGATTAATTCCGGGGACCTTTTGTCTGATCCTTAGAATATATCCAGTAACAATTTTGGACTTATCCGGCCATTGGGAGCATAATTGCTGCCAGTAATCCGGTACTTTTCCTGTTACAGCAGGCTGGATTTGGGCAGCCCAGCCTGCCAGGCATATGCGTTCAGCAAGATCTTCTGCTGCCCTTTCACCGGCAAAATAGATTTTTCGCAAAGAAAGAGCTGAATTCTGATTCCCATAATATAATAATACTTTTTGTATCTCCCTCTCCCATTCCTCCTCCGGCAATACTGCTGATGAATCCAGGTGAAAAAACCTGACAATTTCAGGAACTATACCATTGAAAAGAATCAACTGTAATGTCTGATTTTCTATCTGGAGAAAAAGAGATTCCTCATTATTTTCTAAATTCAGGGCATATCCCAAAGCAGAAAGCGCACAATCAATAGCCCTGACTTCAAAATCAACCTCGCTAAAAGCCTCAATATAAGCCTGAATTATGCTTTTTCTTGCTGCTCCCACCAGAATGTGCAAAAGATTATTACTGCGGTTAGCTTCTAAGATTATGTAATCAGAAAGCAGGTCTGATCCCGGAATCGGTACTTCTTCAACGATCAGAAAACCGACCGCTGACAAACGCTCGGTTTTAGATATCCAGGGCAAGCGATAGGTTCGCATAAAACCCAATTGGTAAGGAAAAAGAAAGTTAACAGCAGTTGCTCCTATAATCTTCTGCTCTGCCAAATAATTCTGCCATAACCTGACAAAAACCTCCCTGTTTTTCAGGACGCCTTGCTCAATAACACCACTGGGCAAAGCAATTATATCAAAAACAGGTATTTCCCTTGCCAGGATCTGTTTGACACCGGATTTTCTGGTCAAACGCAGAATTCTGAGTTCCCGATCACTGATTTCAATTGTCAGAATAATCCTTGCCATAACTCCTCCGGACTATTAATGTCCCCTAACGAATTATCAGAGTCCAGTACAAGTCAAAAATCTTGTTTCCCCAAAAAAATGCTGCCAGAGCACCTAAAGCCAGATAGGGACCAAAAGGAAGCTGCTGTTTTAATTGTCGGCGCTTTAGCAGAATCATAGTTACACCAACAAGACTGCCTGCCAAACTGGCAATAAAAATTGCCAGCACTATATCGGGAAACCCTAAAAAAGCTCCCAGAGCGGCAACA
>DDXI01000057.1 GCA_002347475.1 Peptococcaceae bacterium UBA2264 | reverse complement strand
AATTTGGCTAGCAAGCCCTAAATAGGTGGGGTTCAATATGGTAATAAAAGTCTTTTCAGAGAAGGCTTTTTTTATTTGTCCGCTTGAACCCCTTGATTTTAGGTCATCCTACTGCTTAGAGGCCGCATCGGAAATGAGTGTTTTAAAAGGATGCCTTTATTTTAACTTGAAGTATACGATTTTTTCCATGAGTTTCATTTCCTTGTCTTCTGAATCAAGGGGATAATTTATATGATACTGAAGTCTAAATTGTCCTTCTGGGAGGTCGCGGATAATAAAGTCGACATATTCTCGCAGGAGAAGATGCTGAATATCAGCTGGTTCAATTCGGATGATAGGTGCCGCAAAGGTAATATCGGGAGTAGTTTCTTGAATTCTTACCATTCCTGCCGGAGACCATACTGGACCCGCACGACGGGCATTTCAACATGCTTCTTAAAATATATGGGGAAGGACCTGTTGTGTTCGTTGTGTTCGTCTCCCGAAAAATATTGTCCACTTCTAAAGTTAGAAAATATGTTACAATTTTGCCATAAGGCAGACAAAGACGGATTATATTAAAATGAAGAAGTTAAGATACACAGAAGAGCAGATCGCATTCGTGCTGAAGCAGGAGAAACTAGGCGCCCCAGTGCTCGAAGTTTGCAGGAAGACGAGGTGCTGGTCAATCGAGGTTATAATTTTTGTATGAAAGAGTGTTGCCATACCATATTTAGGCAAAACAGTTTATGTTAGAGGAACTATTGAAAAATTATGAAGGAATTGCAGAAATCGATGTAACTGCGCCAGAATAAATAAGCTATTGAAAATTTATTAAAATGGTATTACTTTAACAAAATGATTCAATATAATATTTTAGGTAAGGCCAAATAATATTATTATCTAACGATTGGCATATGTGGGAGGCTGGTATGAGGGAGAAAATCTACGAAATCATAGAAGGCGTTAAAGATGACAGTAAAATAAGCAGAACCCATGATTTTTTTATGATAGCAATAATAGTAATTAGTATTTTGCCTTTGGCATTTAAAAATCAAATTCAATTATTCGTGTGGATCGACCATGGTACGGTTACAGTTTTTATAATAGATTATCTGTTGAGGCTTATTACAGCTGATTATAAATTAAAAAAAGGTTTTGCTTCTTTTCTTGCATATCCAGTAACTCCAATGGCTATAATAGATTTGTTGTCAATACTACCATCATTTAGTTCTATTGATAGTGGATTCAAATTGTTTAGAGCATTACGTTTGCTCCGATCTTTTCGTACATTAAGAGTTTTTAAATTGTTTCGTTATTCTGAGAATGCGGCTATTATAGCGAATGTATTCAAGAAACAAAAGGATGCATTTCTTTACGTTGGTGCACTTGCTATCGGATATATAATAATTACGGCACTAATAATCTTTAGTGTTGAGCCTGATACATTTGGTAACTTTTTTGATGCGATATGGTGGGCAACGATGTCTTTAACGACAAAGGGATCTGGGGATATTTACCCAGTAACAACTGTTGGAAAAATATTTACAATTATATCATCGTTGGTGGGCATTGCAATAATAGCTCTCCCAGTTGGAATCATCACCGCTGGATACATGTCAGAAATAACCGATAGACGTGGTTGACCTTACCCCTTTTAGGAAACCATGTAATATGTTAGCTCGGATGGTATTGAGGGTTCCCCAAATTTTCCAGATAAAATTTAATAATTGACCTTCAAATGACCTCAGTCCTTATATCATAAGCGAATCTGGGCGGCGAGATATAGCCACAGTAATGTCGAATAGCTGAAAAAGCGAGCCCACTTTGCCTCGAGCAATCAATATGATACCGAGAAAAATTTATACACTAATATGGACTTGACTGATTAATAGAATTCAGAATATTGTATATATTTAAATAAAATATTTGTTATAATGATACTTAAGAACACAAAATTGTATAATGCAATAAGCCTAATCAGGGAGAGGGGAAGCGGCATGTTGCTTAAAAGAATGAAAATTATCTTATGGCTACTAACTTTCTGTTTTCTGCTGACTCAAGCCCAAGCCGATCAAATATTTGCCCAAACTGTACCAGTGACAGATAGAATAGCTGGAACCGACAGGTATAAGACAGCAGTTGCTGTGTCGCAAAGGGGCTGGATAAGCTCGGATTATGCAGTACTTGCTAGAGGAGATAATTTTGCTGATGCCTTGTGTGCCGTACCACTTGCACACAAATATGGTGGACCTATATTATTAACTGAACCAAGAATGCTAAGCAGTGATACCATGAAAGAAATTCAGCGCTTGGGTGTTAAACATCTGTTTATTGCAGGCGGCTTAGCTGCAGTATCACAGGATGTGGAAGATGCTTTGCGAACAGGTGGAATACAAGTAATCGAAAGAATCTATGGTGCGGATAGATATGAGACATCAGTTAAGATAGCAGAAAGGATTGGAAACAGTACGAAGGTTGTCCTCGCTACAGGCTCTGATTTCCCGGATGCTCTTTCTATTTCTGTGCTGGCAGCAAAATGGGGGATGCCGATTTTACTTACAGGAAAAGATAATATACCTGCTGTTACTCGTAATTATTTTAATAATTACTCAGTCATAAAAACTTATATTGTTGGTGGAACCGGCGTAATATCAAATGCTGTGGCTGATAGTGTACCGGATCCATATAGGTTGGCAGGCAGAAATAGATTCGAAACAAATGCTGTTGTCTTGCAAACTTTTGCAGGTGTATTTAACTTTGACATGATATATGCAGCAACGGGTAATGACTTTGCTGATGCGCTGACCGGTACGGTACTGGCGGTTGAAACTTCTTCTCCTCTGGTTTTGGTAGACCGGCAGTTGCCTCTGGTAATGGAGGATTTATTTAAAAGAATGCTTGAGATAGACGGTAGAGTTATTGCACTGGGAGGCGAATACGTGGTACCTTTCACCGTACTGGAAAGATTAAATGAGATAATGCAAACAGAGACAATGGACGTAGCTGTTTACTATCTGAAAGACCAAAATAATGAAATATACCTTGTCCGTGAAGTGCACGCAGTTCCGAAAAGCACCGGTGTGGCAAGGGCAGCATTAAATGAGTTGAGTTCAGGACAACCAATTACTCCGGGAGCTTTCAGGGTGCTGCCGCCAGGAACGGAGATACTTAGTATTAGAATTGAAAACGGTCTCGCAACAGTTGATTTTTCAAAAGAAGTGCTTGATGTGAATGTCGGAGCATCCGGGGAAGCCATGGGCATAGCCAGTATTGTTAATTCACTTACTGAGTTCCCGACAATTCAAAAGGTCCAGTTCACCGTCGAAGGCAGTGTAGAAAACGGAATAGACTGGTGGGGACATATTGGGCTTTCTGGGCAGCCTTTTCAACGGGATTTAAGTTTGGTTAATGAGCCAGCTATCTGGGTAACAATGCCTGAAACTAAGCAAACAATAACAAGCCCGGTAATTATTAGAGGAAATGCAAGGATTTTTGAAGCAACAGTAAGCTTCCGGTTAAGGGATGCCGAAGGAAATATTCTGGGTCAGGGTTATACAATGGCCGAAGCAGGAGCCCCGGAACGAGGGGATTTTGAGGCTCAAATGAGTTTTACTCATTCAGCTGTAGGAAAAGGGCAGATTGAAGTTTATGAAAGCAGCATGAAAGATGGTAGTGATCAAAATATGGTCGTTATTCCAGTACAGTGGCAAAGGCATCGTTTAATGCGAAAAAACCTAGAAATTGATACAATGGAAAGCTTGGTAGTGCCGAGCTTTCTGGCTTTTTACGGCCAAACCTATAATCACCTTTTGGAAGGGGTTATAGGCGGTCATCTCAATCAGAAACGTCATATTATAATGCCCGAAGAAGGAAAGGCTAATTTAGAAAGGTGTTCTGGCAAAAAAGCTTATCATCCCTGTAAAAACCCTGTATTCAGGTTTATGAAGTACAGTGATTATAGTTTAACACCGGGGAGATTATGAGAAATGCTCCGGTCACGAATGAGATATCCGGACCGAAGCACTTGCTGAACCATGGAAGCCAGCCACTGCGTAGCAGGTTAGTACAAATATTGCTTCGAAGTTTTTTCGGCTTTCACACGATCAAATGTGAAAACAGGCCTTGATACAAAGGTTAAAATAAGGAATTGTTAGCCTTGGCTCTGAAAATTTAACTGATGCGCGAGTGGAGGCAAAGGGTAAAGGAAGCTAGAGCGAAGAGAGTATTGAAATTCAATCGGATTAAAAATATTAATGATTATTTGGCAGTGCAGAATTACTGCTGGAGAAGTTTGGTGCTGCGGCAAGGATATTGCTAGGTTAGCGTCGAATCATAAGCTGAATTTAATCTACATGCTTTTTTATGGTTTATTAATGGGGGTGGAAAGATTGATGATTATAGGCATTGCCGGAGGCTCGGGGGCCGGCAAGACAACTGTGGCACGCACTATCGCAGAAAAGCTGGGTAGAGAAAATGTAGACTACCTCTCACAGGACAGGTACTATCTGGATCGTTCGCATTTGACCATGGAAGAGCGGGAAAAGCTAAACTTGGACCACCCGAATGCCTTTGATAGCCAATTATTAATATCTCACTTAAATCAGCTGCGCCAGGGTTTCCCTATCGAGATCCCAATCTACGATTACAGTATCCATAACCGCACTACAAAGACTGCGCCTATGTCGCCCAAATCGATAGCCATATTGGAAGGTATCCTGGTTCTGGCAATAGCAGAACTGCGCTCGATTTTAGATTTTAAGATTTTTGTGGATGCAGATTCGGATATTCGTTTGATACGTCGTCTAGAAAGAGACATAAAAGAACGCAGCAGTACTTTCGATGATACAATTAAACGTTATCTGTCCACGGTCAAGCCGATGCATGAAGCTTTCGTAGAACCTTCTAAAAGGTATGCGGATATCATTGTGCCGAGAGGCGG
>DDXI01000147.1 GCA_002347475.1 Peptococcaceae bacterium UBA2264 | reverse complement strand
ATACACAACTGCTGCTCAAAATTGTCTTGTCGCATCAGTGACCAAGGATGGACGACAACTCATAGGCGTGATCCTTAAATCTCCGGGACGTGAAATCTATACAGATATGCAGGCTATGTTTGAGTATGGCTTTACTCAGTTTGAAGAGACTGTTTTTAAACCTTCAGGATCGGTGATTGCAACAATTAAAGTGAATAATTCACCGGTTGATCTAATTATCGACCGTCCGATTTATATGACTCAGAAACTCCACGAACAAAGTCCGGTATTAAATTTATGCGTCATACCGACTTCTTCCAGTCCTCTTAGTTCTGTACAAGCGGATCAAATTGTTGCCCACGTCGAAGTTCTGGACGGGAACAAACTAGTAAACACGCTTCCTTTAAAATCCTCGCGGACAATTTCACCTTCACTTGTAAGCCGTTTGCGTTTAAATTATATTTCCTGGCTTCAGGGATTCATACTCCTGGGAGTCGTAATATTACTCCTCATCAGCCAAAAAAAATACGCTGATAGGCGTTGGCGCAGACAAATACAACATCCGAGGAGAAGGGAGTCCAATTAGTGAATCACGTGACCAAAGCATTCTTTACTCAAAGTTTAAAATTCATTTCCTTTTGGGTAATAGTTGGCGGATTAATCTTTCTCGTAGGGCACTTTATTTATTTGTTCTTGCCCTTTCTTCTTGCGTTTATTATGACAGTATCCATCAATCCTCTTAGGAACTTTCTAATTCGTAAATTCCGCTTTCCCCGAGGAATTGCTGTTTTAACAGCTATGATCGTGGAAATAGGTGGATTTGGCGTAATTATTGTTCTGATAGTTATTCGTCTGATTCAAGAAATTCAGGACATTTATTTTAATTGGCCACATTATAATGATTTGTTGCAAAACTTTTTTACTCATTGGCTAACCAAATTAGAAATTTATTATCTCAAATTACCAGGTACCGATATTGAGACCATAAACAATACAGTTAAGGAATTCATCAATACTATCCCCGCTGTACTGACCAGTATATTATCGATGGCTGCTAAAATCCCGGAAATCATTATTATTATTGCTATTGCCTTAGTCGCGACTTTTTTTATGTCCAAAGGTTCCCAACGCTATCTCAACGAAATTTTAAATATCTTTCCCCTGGAATGGCGCGAGCATATCAGTGAATTAGGCCGGGATTTTTCTCGTGCCTTTGCAGGTTTTATCCGGGCGGAATTCATTATCTTTTTAATTACTTTGTTTCTATCCATCACCGGATTAATGTTATTCCACACAAGATATGCGATTTTCATAGGGACCGTAACTGGGATCTTTGGTATACTTCCGGTTTTAGGAGTGGGTATTGTCCTTGTCCCTTGGTCTATTCTCGCCTTAATAAGTGGGCATAGCCTGTTGGCTATCCAGCTTCTACTCCTAACGACTCTGATCACAGTTCTGAGACACATTATTGAACCAAAAATTCTTGGAGACAATGTAGGACTCGATCCACTCTTTGTTCTCATTAGCATGTATATTGGGCTGGCATCCACTGGAGTGATTGGCTTAATCTTAGGTCCGTTTATTCTTATTGCTTATCAAGCTTTGCGTAAGGCAGGGGTCTTTCGAAATCTGTAAGCAGTGATTGAATTCCGATAAATCGATAGGTGTGATATAGGAGTGACTTTCTTGAAGAATAATAAAAAGGTTGTTACCTTAGTCTATGGTTGCCAAATGTCAGAACGTGATGCTGTAACCTTGACGGAGATTACAAAACGCTGTGGTTATACGCATACATTGGACCTTAATGCCGCAGACTTAGTAATTGTTAATACTTGTTGCGTAAGAGAAAGTGCAGAGAATAGAATCCTTGGAAAAATCGGAGAACTGAAAAAACTTAAGGATCGAAATATAAACGTCAAGATTGCTGTCACCGGCTGTATGGTTCAACAACCAGGCGCCTTGGAACGATTGCAGAAACGAGCACCTCATGTGGATCTTTGGGCCGGAACCCATAATTTACACGATTTTTCCGCCCTAATACATAAGGTAGAACAAGGAGAAAAAGTGGCAGAAGTTTGGCAAGAACCGAAAGCAATCCTCGAAATTACACCGTTTGCAGAGCAAGGCAAGCTACAGGCAAATGTAAATATCATGTATGGTTGCGATAACTTCTGTTCATATTGCATTGTTCCACATGTGCGCGGCAGGGAAAGGAGCCGTAAACCTGAGGAAATACTGCAAGAAATCGAATCCCTGGTGAGCAGGGGCTGCCGAGAGGTCACCTTATTAGGCCAAAATGTGAACTCCTACGGAAAAGAGTTTTCAACCGCCTATGACTTTGCGGATCTACTCCATCAAGTGGATCAAATCGCACTTCTTTCCCGGATCCGCTTCATCACTTCTCATCCCAAGGATTTATCCAATAAGCTGATTGAGACTGTTGCCGAGGGGAAGAAGCTTTGTGAGCACTTCCATCTTCCCATTCAATCAGGCAGTAATTTTATTTTAGAGCGCATGAATCGGAAATATACAAGGGAATACTATTTAAACCGTATTCAAAAAATTCGTGAACTTATCCCGAATGCCAGCATAACAACGGATATTATCGTTGGTTTTCCTGGTGAATCAGAAGAAGACTTCGAACAGACCCTCGCGATAATGAATCAAGTTCATTTTAGTCAAGCTTTTACCTTTATGTTTTCTAAACGTTCAGGAACGCCGGCCGCGAAGATGGAAAATCAAATTCCTTTAGAAGTCAAAAAGAGACGTTTACAGGAATTGATGAGTGTCCAAAATCAGGAAAGCCTTGAATGGCGGCAACATATGATTGGAAAAATGATAGAAGTTCTTGTGGAAGGTCCCAGTAAAACAAATTCCAAGCGATTAACCGGACGAACTCGCGGCAACGAACTCATCGTTTTTAATGGTAATCCGGAAATTATTGGAACGTTAGTTAATGTTAGGATTAATGAAGCAGGAGCCTGGACCCTAATTGGCGTGGTCGAATAGGAAGAGAAAAATTGCTGGCCAATGAATTTAATGCAGGGATTCAGAATTCTATGTAGAATGTAATAATAGAATGTAAAATTCGGAGGTATGTTGATAATGTCTAACTATGAAGTTAAAGAAAAGGCAGAACTCTTGGCTGAGGCCATTACCCAAAGTCCGGAACGTACCGAATTACTTAGAGCGCAAGAGGCAATGACTGCTGACGAGTCAGCCCAGCAATTGATTGCGGAATTTCAGGTAGCTTACGATTGTTATATGGAAAATGAAAAAAGTGGTGGGCTAGCCGATAAAACTGAGGTCAATCGAATTCAAAGCAGAATGGATGGTAACCCTTCCATTGCCGCCTATATGACGGCACAAGACAAATTTAGGGAAATGTTGGATATCGCTAATACCATTCTTACCAATGCGATTACCGGTTCTTCAGGCGATTGCTCCTGCCAAGATGACATTTGTGATTCTAACCGATGCTAGACTAGTGGATGTAGTAACAGTGGGTACTGTTGCTCGTGAAGCTAACACTTGACGAAGTATAATAGGTTATTAAAAGGGAAGAGCTAAATCGTAGCTCTTCCCTTTTAGGATTAAATGTCAGGCTAAATAAAACCTATTTGCTTAATGGGGGAAATAGCGTGAAAAATATTATTCATTACGCAAAGAACGAAAAGAGAACCTTCACAAGCAAAGCGTTTTGTGCGGTGGACAGTCTGGTCCTGTCGCAGTGTGCCTATCTCTATTTTGACGGATTTTTCGCTGATATAATGGAACGGTCAGCCCCCGTCACAATAGCGGCGATAGCAGCGAATGAAAATATTGAAAGCCTCTATCAGTATACAATGGACAGCAAAAATAATCAGAAGCTTCTGCCGGCACTTGCTAATAGCCCAAGGTTCCGTAATATTGAGATTTACTATTATGTGAACAAACTGGATTATGCAAATGAAAAGCAGTTTTCGGCCTGTACTTTTATTCTTAATGACGGTACCGCCTATGTTGCTTACAGGGGTACTGATTCCTATTTTGTTGGCTGGAAAGAAGATTTCAATATGGCCTACACCTGCCCTGTTCCTTCACAGGAAGAGAGTGTTTATTATCTTAATACGGTGGGGACGCTTTTATCATCAAGGCTGAGGATAGGCGGGCATTCCAAGGGGGGCAATCTTGCTGTTTACGCCGCGATGAAATGCAATACCGACATACAAAGCCGGATCATCGATATTTTCTGCCACGACGGACCTGGTTTTCGGGAGGAAGTATTTGCAAGCTCAGATTATAAAAAAATTAAAGACCGAATACACCTATACGTGCCGCAGTCTGCACTGATTGGGCTGCTCTCGGAGCATCGTGAAAAGTACGTTGTCATCAAAAGCAGCCGGATAGGGATAATGCAGCATGACCCTTACTCGTGGCTGATTGAGGGAAGCGATTTTGTATATCTGCCGGATGTAAAGCATATAGCGGTTTTAGCTAACAAA
>DDXI01000142.1 GCA_002347475.1 Peptococcaceae bacterium UBA2264 | reverse complement strand
TTCAAGATTCATTTTCGTAATAAATTCTTAATTAATTGCAGCATTCTAACTTGATTGCTGTAATCCAAATTTGCGGTAGGCTCGTCCATAATAAGAATCTTAGACTGCTGAGCCAATGCCCTGGCAACTAAAATCATTTGTTTTTCTCCGCCGCTCATCTGATTAAAATCCTTGTGAATTAAATAAGCGACTCCCAATTTTTCCATTGTCTCTTTAGCAATAGCTTTATCTTTGTCGGTTGGGCTGCAGCCTGCCGCCAAATGAGCAACTCTTCCCATTAAAACGATTTCAAATGATTTGTAGGGGAAGGTCATGGTTGTGGCCTGAGGAACATAGGCCATTATTTCAGCCCTTTTCTTTGCGCTGGCTCTAGTAAAATCAACACCATCAATTTCAATAGTTCCTTTTTTTATCTTATTTAAAGACAATATGCATCTAAGCATTGTTGTCTTTCCTGTTCCATTCGGACCTAACAGACATAAAACTTCATGTTTGTTAAGCTGAAAAGAAATGTCTTTTAATATTTCTTTGTCACGGTGATAATAAAAACCTAAACCGTCAACCTTTAACGTTATGACCATCCCTTTTTAACCCTTGACAGGAGCAGGATAAATACAGGAGTTCCTACCAGGGCTGTAAGGACTCCCAGGGGGAGTTCCACACCTTTTACGCCTCGGATTATATTATCAATTATCAATAGAAAACCGCTGCCTACAAGGAATGACGTTATCATTGTTTTAGAGTAGTTGGGACCAGTCAGTATTCTGGAAATGTGGGGAACTACCAACCCTACCCAGCCAATGATTCCACAAATACTTACAGCAGATACCGTCATCAGAGTAGAACAGCAAATTATAATTCTCTTAATCAAAGAAACATTAACCCCCATTGTAAAAGCAACATCTTCACCTGCTGCCAAAGCATTTATCTGATGTCGGAAAACAAATAAAGTAGCCAGAGAAATACCCAGGGCGGGCAACATAAAAAGCACTGAACTATTTGTTCCTTTTCCCAGGCTGCCCATTAACCAGAAGGTGATTGACGGCAGCTGCGTGTCTGTTTCCGCAAGAGTTTTAACTATAGATAACAAAGCCTGAAAGAAACTTGAAACAACTAATCCTGCTAAAATTAAGACTATAATCGCTTGTTCCGCAAAAATACTGGCAATCAGGCAGGTAGTAATTACGGCAAGCATACCGAATACAAATGCGGATAGTTGTATCTGCCACCAGTTTGAGTTATATAACATGGCCAGTGCTGCGCCAAAGCCTGCTCCCGCCGATACTCCCAAAATATCTGGCGCTGCCATGGGGTTTTTAAAAAGAGTCTGATAAGATAACCCTGAAACAGATAATGCGCCGCCTACTAATAGACCTAACATTATTCTGGGAAGTCTAACCTGCGTAACCACAACAGCCAAGTCATCCTTCCAATACTGTTTCATGTCTATAAAATTTGACAGGATTATGTCTAAAACAATTCTGGGATGTATGGAATAACGGCCAATTAAAAACGAAACAAAAAATAACCCAATGATAAAAAAGGCCATTGCCGCTATTATTAAATTGAATTTATAATCACTGTCAGTATCAACCATTTACTAAGCCTCTTTTATTGGCGCCTGGCTTTGCCAAACTGAGGGCTTCATCCAAGTTATTATTGATCAACGCTATGCCCGTTTATGGTATGACTTTAAAACCTACCTCTTCGGCGAAATACCTGCATAGTGCCGAACGATCTACAACTTCCAGGTTTTTAAGCAAATCGCGTTTAATATGCGTAGGATTTTCGCACGAAAAACGATCCGGCTCACACTTTTTTTGATGGATAAAAACCGATGTAATTCGATTGCCCCCTGCCAGCAACCACAGCGGTATATCATCTGGTCCGCCCCCTGCTGCAATACGGATATCCGGGGTTCGCAACACAAGGCGCGCTAATGCACAGACCCTGGCGGCCTCCCATGGTGATGCCCTGCGGTGTGATTCCATAGGGGTCCCTTTAAATGGATTAAATCGTGAAATGGGCAGATGTGTAAGGTTGGATAGCTTTTTAAGAAAGAACAGGTGGTTAATATAATCCTCATCAGTACTGCCAAGTCCTACCATTATGATACTTTGCAGGTTTAAGGATACGTCATTTATAACTCTGGTCGTTTCCATCCTGCGTTCTAAACTGTCTCCGGGTTTTGTCCTTTTAAAAACTTCCGGGTTAATCGTTTCCAGTGAACTGCCGACTTCCCCAACACCAAGTTTTTTTAGTACTTGTAAATTTTCTTTTGAATAACTGGGCCCGGCATTTACATTTAGACGAAGGCCCGTTAAATTCTTTACCTGGTTAACTAATTCAACGATCTCTGAACCATTACTTGATAAATCTGTGCCTCCGCTCAAGCGTATCTCAGTAATTCCTGTTTGTTCCGCCAGATGCAAACCCTCGATTACTTCCTCAGTTATCAGGGATTGGCGTGAAAAAGTACAGTATCTGCAGAAGGGATCAATTTTACACGGAGTTATGGGTGCAATTTCTCCATCGAGTTTAAAGAACCGGCCGATCTCCCGGTCTCTGACCTCGGAAGCAGCTTCAAAAATCTTCAAAGCTTGGTTATATGCATGAATGGCCTTTAATAGTAATAATGCTTCCTCTTCCGTTGGTGATGTTTCTGCCGTTTTCAATAAGATATCTTCAATTTCCATATCAAAAAATCTCCCCCTTTAAGCTACTGGAAATATCAGCAAAAACAGAATGAATAACTAACTACACTGGGTGCAAGAAATAACGTTTGTGTTTCGTCGCTGGTTACCGCTCTTTAGGATTAGTAAACCGGGCTCAGTTAAAGCAATATAACATTATATAATATAACTTATAATATAATAACTATATGACATCTATTAACATATACCGTATTATTTTATATCAATGTATAATAAGTGTCAAGCTATGATTATTATAGTAATGTAATGTTATGTTTCATATATGTTACACGTTTGTATTATAAATAAAAGTCCATGAAGAAAAAAACTGCCAATAGAAATTCATAAATTACGGACGCCTCGCCATATTCCTTAACCCCCCTTTTTATGTGCTTTACCTGGCGTTCGCTTAGCCGCAGAACCTCGGCAGCTTCACAGATAGTCATTTTCCCGTCCAGTAAACTACGGGCAATATACTACAGTTTGTTTCGTTCTTCTTGTACCACAGATAATATCGTCCTTCCATTACCATGAAACCTCTTTCGG
>DDXI01000036.1 GCA_002347475.1 Peptococcaceae bacterium UBA2264 | reverse complement strand
GAGTGGCGCAAAGCGTTGGGTTCCGTCCCCTGCGCCGCCACGACCATCGCCCATGCGGTATGTGCCAGCGCTGTGCCACGCCATACGGATGAAGAACGGCCCATAGTGACCGTAATCGGCNNCGGCCACCAGTCCCTGTTCGAAGTGCCACCACCAGAAATTGCTTTTCTGGTTTTACCTGTCACTGGACATTTCATTTCTTCCATAGTTAATCCTCCTTCACCTGATTTCATTTATACTTGAAAGGCACCTTGGACAGATACCCTTGAAATATATGTTTTTATCATTAATCTTGAAGTTGTTCAGATCTTCCGATGTCAATGAATCTATATCAATGCTGAAATCGTATATTGTTCCACAGGATTCACACTTAAAATGTCCGTGGTTTTCAACTATAATATCATATCTTGTTTCATTGTCTTCGATAGTAATTACTCTTACTAAACCTGCTTCTACCAGTATTCTCAACGTGTTGTAAATCGTTGTTTTCGACAGTGTCGGGATATCCTTTTGCAGGTCTGTGAATATCTTATCCACAGTTGGATGACATTGATTTTGAGTCAGATATTCTAAAACCTTCAATCTCTGATATGAAAGCTGAATGTTTTTCATCTTTAGTTCTTTCTTGAAATCTTCCAATGACGGTTTCATTAAAATCACATCCTGGGCTCAAAACAAGCAACTGATAATTTTATAATTGTTTTAATATTGTTATCGTTATAATTTTATTTTACCAAAATTTAGCTCGTTGTACAATAAAATATTCGAATATTACAAATAATTGTCTTCTTAGCTGATCATACAAAGAACAACAGACACATTCCCATATTATAGGGAATATGTCTGTTATATTCATATAATAGCTATCAGAATCAGAACCTGTAGTTAGCCGAAACAAAGAAAATTCACAGTTCTTAAAGGCTCCCGTATATTTTAGAAAGTTACTAAAGGCTTGATAACGCCATCCATCTTGCTAGCCATTAATTGGTAGCCTTTCTCGATGTCCTCGAATTTAAAACGATGAGTTGTCAGGACAGTGGGGTCAACCCGCCCATTTTCGATCAAACGCATGAGGCGACCCATTCTTTCATTACCACCTGGGCAGAGACCAGTGCGGATGGTTTTATCAGACATGCCTACTCCCCACTCAGCACGCGGAATCATCAGGTATTCACCTTCGCCATGGTAACCAATATTGGAAATAACACCGCCAGGTCTGGTAGCTTTCACACAATTTTCAAAGGTAATTTGGGAACCAAGAGCCTCGATGGCCGCATCAGTACCTTCGCCATTAGTCAGACGCATAATCTCTTCAATGGGATCTGTTTGCTTAAAGTCAATAGCGATATCTGCACCTAATTTCTTAGCTAGTTCCAGTCTTTTCGGAACAGTATCAACTGCGATAATAAGACCAGCTCCTAATAAACGGGCGCCAACTGTAGCCATCAGGCCGATAGGTCCCTGACCAAATATGGCCACACTTCCTCCCAGAGGAGTGTTGGCATGTTCTGCGCCCATAAAGCCTGTAGTCATCATATCCGTGGTATAAAGAGCCTGTTCATCAGTGATAGAATCAGGAATTTTCGTCAGATTCGCTTCAGCATCGTTAACATGGAAGTATTCAGCAAAGCTGCCATCTTTAATGTTGGCATATTTCCAGCCGCCGAGAGCCTGGGTACATTGAGAGGTAAAACCCCGTTGACAATTTGTGCATTTATAGCAAGGAGTAATGGCGTTTACCGCTACTCTTTCGCCTACTTTATATCCTTGTACAGCACTGCCCAGTTTAAAGATAACACCCACCGCTTCATGTCCCAGAGTCATATCTTTTCTTTGACCGATGGCTCCGCCTACTGTATGGACATCAGAAGTACAAATAAGGGCAGAAGTCGTTTTAACAATAGCATCATTCGGGCCACATTCCGGAATGGGTTTTTCCATAATACCAACCTTACCAATTTCATGCATTACAAACGCTCTCATTCAATAGCCTCCCTTTAATAATTTAAATTTTGCGACTCCATAGTACAAAATAACCTGAAATATTATCTGATAATTAACATATGTTAATTATATTGATTAATTTATATTTTTCAAGAGATTGTACTAATATACTTTTTCACAATAAACTTAAAGTATTTAATATCTTTTAAACATATTTTCACAAGCAGTGCCTTAAGTATGTACATATTTTCACTTGCAATGTTTTAAACTAAAACATTGTCTAAAGGAGTTAATAGAATTTATCTTGAATAATGCTTAAATGGTGTATGCACAATTTCTTTTTCCATATCTTTTGAGCAAACACTTGAAATATCTAAATCCGGTCCCATTGTTTCAGATTGTAGTTTGGACTCCTGCGGCGAGATACTCAATTTTTCCACCCATTACTTCCTTTAAAATCTTGTAGGATTCATTCACAACCGAGAACAGTTCAGGTTCCTCATCGAAGACCAGATGATTGCCCACAAAAATAAAGCGGTCTGGATCAGGCAATAATTCCTGATCCAGACCGCTTTATTTTTGTGCCATCAGACCTTTTGGAATAGCGTTTTTCAAAGGCCTTCTGATTCAAAATATTTCAGCTGCTCCGGGGAATGGATTTAAGGTATCCGTATTTGCAGCTTCTTCAATTGGCTCCACGGGCGGCTCCACGGGCACAACGATAACTTTAGCGACTCCATAATAGCAGACAACAGGTGTACCGGCATAAATATTGTTGAATATGACCTCAGCTAAGCCGAATGGGGCATTTATACAGCCATGGGAGCCATTTGTTAAATATATATCTCCGCCAAACTCTGTTCTCCAGGTTGCATCATGGATTCCTATATTTCTGTTAAATGGCATCCAGTAGGTTACAGGTGCGCTGTAATCCTCCCCCCGCAGAACTGCATTCATTTCCTTATATTTCAATCTGTATATGCCATCCGGGGTACCCTGGCCTTTGCTTGCATTTCCGGTCGTCACGTCTCCCTCTGCAATCAGAGTCCCATTTTGATAATACCACACATACTGTGCCGTTAAACTGATCTCCAGATAGGTATCCCCAATATCATTTGCACCACGCGATGCTCCCTTTTGGCTGTACAATGGTTCTCTTGCTGCTTTTTCTCTGTTTTTTATGGCCTCAGTCAAATACGCTATTTCTCCGCTTATATCAACCTTCCAGCCATAATCACCCCCACCTATTTTTATAACAGTGCCCGTGGATGTGAGGAAATCCCTGACCTTGCCGTAAGTATCGTAGTGGGATGCCAGTGTTTTTACATAATTCCCCATTTTTTCCCTGCTGAAAATTACATTCAGCTCGTTGTCCAATTCAATCCAGTTCCCGATTTCAGCGGCATCCACAACCTCGCTGCCGCCAGCATACGTGTAAGTGATTTCAGCAGTTAAATATTTATCCAGCATGCTTTTTGTATCTTTAATCTTCTGCGAGTCTGCGGTGATTGTCGGGTCTGGATAGCATTTGGTTTCTTCCAAATCCAGTTTTGTTTTATTATTTAAAACCGCTTCTCTGATACTTGAATATAAGATGTCATTATCCACCTTATCCCCGTATATCTCCTTAACGATTTTGTAACCATCTTCCGAATACACCAGGTCTGCATTTTTAGTTTCTGTTTTGTTTGTAATATCGACACAGCTAAGCATGGCGAAACGAGCCTTGAACATATTTTCATCATAGGTTAAGGCATCACTGATTTTCAGGGTTTTATGGTTGAAAAGCGAGATAAACGAGGAGGTCTCATTCTGTTTCTTCTTGAAGGATTGGCTTCCTCCCTCTGCCCTGAATTTCAATCCGATTTCAGAGCCCTTGATCTGTTCTTTAACACCGCCTCGTTCATTCAATTCCAAGGCATACGAAGCTGTCAACCTGGTCAATAATTCGTCCGCTTCTTGTGGAGTCTTGCCTGAAACATTTACCCCATTAATGACTGTGCCCAGATAAAAGCGGGTTTGAAAAAACATATGAAAGACCACAGAGACAAGGAGTACGCAAAAAAGTATAAATAAGGCTATTATTACAGATCTCATATTTGATTTTTTGTATATTAACATCTGCGAGGGCTCCCCCTTTTCCTGCCGGTCCACAACAATCTCCTGGTGCAGCGTTAGGCATGTATTTGATTTTGGCATATATTACTAATTCTATGTGCCCGTATTTATTCCAAAATAATTTTAAATGTGGTCACTTTATAAATAGCCTCGGCTGTATTTTGAGTGCTATAAATTTTATTATACCATTTTCCGCGTTCTCTTAGCACTTCTGGTGGCAAACCCGGTTTGATAAACTCCCCTCAAGAGCAGCAGGGATGGACACCAGAGCGAGAACGTTCATATTTGCCGCAGCAACTCCCTGCCTTTGTCTCAAATCTGCGGCTTTAAGATGCAGGTAATACACAATTTTTCAGGAGGACTCTGTATTATTATTCAGTTATAATGGAAAGAAAAAGGCTGTTTGATAACAAGAGAGCGGAGTTCGGTATGAAAAAAATGCTCGATATCGGTTAAACAGCAATTTGAAACAGCAAGAACCTGGGATTGTGACACAGGTGAAAGGAGTGACCTTAGGTGTGCGGACGCTATTTCATTGACTTAGGCCAAGAGGGATCGGAATTAATAAAGATCATTGAAGAGGTCAAGGAACGCTATAAGAATACGCCGGAATTGGCTGCCATGAAAACCGGCGAAATTTTTCCT
>DDXI01000153.1 GCA_002347475.1 Peptococcaceae bacterium UBA2264 | reverse complement strand
GCAAGTTCTCGTAACTCGCCCCTTATCAAGCAGGCTTCCAAAGCTGTTTTCTACAGTGCTATTTTTCTACAGTTGCATTCTTAAAATCTATCAAACCAAGGGGAGAAAAGGTCACATTTTTAATACGATCCTTGATCACATAGTTATGAACATCATAATAAATCGGCATTACAGGCATTTCTGTCATTAATATTTGTTCAGCCTCATGCATTGCCTGCATCCGAACTTTCTGATCTCCGGATTCTTTGGCTGCAGCAATAGCCTTATCATAAACCGCATTGGACCAGTCAGGCTGATTATTACCGCCTTCAGTTACAAAGATATCCAGAAAAGTCATAGGATCAACATAGTCGCCGGTCCAACCGGAGCGGGCAATATCAAATTGTCCGTTCTGAATAGATTCCAGATATACCTGCCATTCCTGACCGCTCAGTTTAACTTTGATTCCCAGGTTCTTAGACCACATATCCTGAATAGCTTCCGCCGGCAGTTGATGAGAACCGTTAGAATTGTAAAGAATATTTAACTCCGGAAAATTTTGGCCTTCCGGATAACCGGCGTCAGCCAACAGTTGTTTGGCTTTGGCAACATCCTCCCGGAAATAGTCTCCCCCTACACCCCGGAAAGTCTTCCCAGCTTCATAATCAGGAATTCCATCAGGTGTAAAGGCAAAAGCCGGAGTTTGACCTCCTTTAAAGACATTGTCAATCAGGGATTTGCGGTCAATCGCTAAGGCCAGAGCCTGGCGCACCCTGGAGTCATCCAAAGGTTTCTTTTTAACATTAAAAACATAATAATAGTTTCCCAGGTAGGGTCCTGATTTCAGCAGACCAGCCTGACGCAAGCGCTCAATATCAGAAACAGGTAAATTATCTGTTCCGTCTAATTGTCCTGCCTCAAAAGCAGTCAGAGCAGCCTTGCCATCTTCCACCAGGTTAAAGGTCAACTCCGTAATTTTAACAGTTTGGGCATCCCAGTAGTTAGTATTGCGGATAAGAACCATTTTGTCATTGTGGCTCCAGGACTGCATCTTAAAAGGTCCATTGGATACAAAGGTTTCAGCATTAAGATTCCAATCTTGATTTGTTTCGGCAACCTGTTTATTTACCGGAAAATAAACAGGCAAAGCCAGCAGGGACTTGAAATAAGGTGTCGGACTTTCCAAGGTTATTTCCAAAGTCCTGGAATCAACTGCTTTGATTCCCACATCTTCGGCCTGAGCAGTTCCACTATTAAAAGCTTCCCCATTCTTAATATAGAATAACTGATAAGCATACTCAGCGGCGGCGGCAGGATCCAAGGCATGCATCCAGGCAGCTTTAAAATCATCAGCCGTAACGGGCTCGCCGTTGTTCCACTTGGTATCTTTCATTTTAATAGTATAGTTCAAACCATCAGGACTGACGGTAATACTATCAGCAAGAGCATTTTGCGGATTACTATTATTATCCAAACGCATCAACCCTTCAAACAAGTTCAATTCCATAATTGCTTCCGAAGTGCCGTTAGACATCTGAGGATCAAGCGTGCTTGGCTCAGGTCCGGGATTCCAGCTCATTTTCACCTCACTTTGCTGTGATGTTCCAGTATTTCCACATCCGCTTAGCAATAGACCCAGTGTCAGAACTGCCGTAATAATCGTAATCAGTAATTTGTGTTTTCTTAACATACTATTCCCCCACATTCTTTTTGAAACCTTGAAATTTGGCTGAAGAAATCAGACAACAGATTTTATAATTCTAGTAAAAATACTTAATTCCTGCATTGTCTCCAGGAAATCAATTTTAAAAACTGGCAAACAGCGATTCCAGGGATCTGTCTTTATGAAAATAAATTAATGAATTTGATTCTATCTATATTGTATTACATTTGAATATATATGCTAGATGGCATTAGCCCTAATACCAAATCCTATTTCTATTAGGACTTGTTGGACTCGGTGATAGGGCTATTTTTAGAAAAAATAAAAAAATCACCTAAACGCAAACTACTCCTGTTTTCTTAACAAAAACGAAGGGCATTACCTGTAATCAGTAATACCCTTCGGTACTAAAATCAAATCTAATCTAAAGTTGATTTTTTATGAGTTTTTAGCCTCTTTAGCAGCTTTCAACTGACTCACTAAAGTCTCAGTCAGTCTGGCCGGGACCTCTTCATATTGTAAAAACTCCATTTTAAAAGTTCCTCTGCCTTGTGTTAAGGATTTAAGATCAATGGCATAGCGCATCATTTCGGCTTGAGGAACATGAGCAGTTATAACCTGGTACTTGCCTTCTGCTTCCATTCCTAAGACCTTACCCCGTTTGCCATTCAGATCACCAATAACATCGCCCATATATGCTTCCGGAACTTTTACTGTCACATTAACAACAGGTTCCAGCAAGGTAGGGTTAGCCAGCTCTGCCCCTTTTCTGAACGCCAGGATGGCAGCTAATTTAAAAGCCATTTCTGAAGAATCAACACTATGATAAGAACCGTCATAAAGAGTTACTTTGACATTAGTTACCGGGTAACCAGCCAAAATACCCTCAGCCATAGCTTCCCGAATACCCTTTTCTACTGCCGGAAAATAATTTTTAGGCACTGCTCCGCCAAAAACTTGTTCAGCAAATTCAAAGTCTCCGCTCTCCGATGGCTCCATAGTAATCCAGACATGGCCATACTGTCCATGTCCTCCGCTCTGCTTTTTGTGTTTGCCCTCAACTTTAACCTGTTTACGAATAGTTTCCCGGTATGGAACCGTAGGAACATGAACCGCAACACCAACACCAAATTTTCGCTGCAGTTTTTCCTGGAGTATATCCAGCTGCATTTCTCCGATTCCCTTAAGAATCAATTCTCTGGTTTCCAGATTTTTCTCCACTTTAATTGTGGGATCTTCTTCCGCTAAACGAACCAAAGCTGAACCCAGCTTATCTTCGTCACCCTTGCTCTTGGGTTCTACGGCTACACTTAAAGTAGGCTCAGGGAAAACAATCCCTGGGAGTTCCAACTGCTTATCTTTGGCACAAAGGGTATCACCAGTATTAAGATCCTGCAGTTTGGCTACCACAGCAATATCTCCAGCTACAACAGTTGCTACAGGTTCCTGGGTTTTTCCCCGCAGATAAAATATTTGACCAATTTTTTCATCTGACTGCTGGGTGGAATTATAAACTGGGCTTTCAGAGCTGAACTTACCGCCATAGACCCTGAAAAAGCTCATTTTTCCCACATAAGGATCTGCTAAAGTTTTAAATACCAGAGCTGCCTTGTCAGGTAAAGCAGTGGGACAGGGAACTACACTGATGATAGAATCCAGCAAGTTCGCCATGCCGATATTTTTGAAAGCCGAACCGCACAGAACCGGAACTATCAAATTTTGCTGTAAAGCTGCCGACAGAATTTTTGATAAATCCTCTTCTGTTAATACTTCACCCTCCAAATATTTTGTTAAAATCTCATCATCAACCTCAGAGGCTGTTTCGGCCAAATTATCACGCCAAATTTCTACATCAGCAGTTAATTCCGGCGGAACATCTTTAACAGTATATTTGCCGCTGCCATTGGTTTCGTAATAATAAGCCTTATTACGAATAATATCAACAACTCCCTGAAAATCAGCTTCCTGACCAATAGGCAGGAATAAAGGTGTGAAGTTCTTTTGGGGGTAGGCGCTCTTCATTTGTTCCAGAACCTTATCAAAGCTGGCATTTTCCCGGTCGAGTTTATTAATAAAAATTGCCCGCGGAAGTCCTTGTTCTTCCATCGTATCCCAAACTATTTCTGCCTGAACCTCAAGACCGGATACTCCGCAAATTACCAGTATACCGCATTCAGCAACACGCAAGGCGCTCTTTACCTCACCAAAAAAATCAGAATAGCCCGGAGCATCAAGAACGTTTATCTTGACTCCCTGCCACTCTATCGGAATGGTACTGGTACTGATAGAAACTTTGTGTTTGACTTCTTCCGGCAGGTAATCCGATGCCGTGTTACCTTCATTGACTTTACCCATGCGAGTAATAGCTCCGGAACTGAAAAGAAAGGCTTCAGCTAATGAAGTCTTTCCTGCACCGCCATGCCCTATTAAGCATACGTTGCGAAGATTTTCGGTATCATAAGCCTTCAAGACAATTTCCTCCTTGATTATTATTTGTAAAGGACCATATGCCTTTTACCTGCGACATTCTTCAGCAAGGATATTTTAGCGAAAATATTCCATAAGTCAAAATAATTAGTAATATTTTGTTGCGAATAATCTGGACATTGGCAAATAATTCAGGTTATACCTCATATTTTGTTAACTTCATATATGATTTCTCCATGTATGATTTCTCCATGATACTCTTAAAATCCTTTTTAACATAGTTGACATCAAGAAATTTTTAAACTTAAGGATAGTTTTTTTCCAGATCTTTAATATTTTCAATTTTTTGATAATCTGTCAGATCGCAATGCAGAGGAGTCATTGAGACATAACCCTGTTGAATTGCGCTTAAGTCACTGCCCTCTTCCTGATCTGCAGTGATGGTACCGGCTTGCCAAAAATATTTTCGGCCGCGGGGATCGACCCGACTTTCAAACACATCCTTGTAAACAGTTTTACCTAGTTTTGTCACCCGTACTCCAAGCCAATTTCTTTCCGGTTCTGCAGGAACATTAATGTTAATCAAGCCCTGATAAGGTTGTTCGATAATTTTCGGCAATATTGTAACCATAAACTCCGCTGCCGGTTCGAAATCAGAGCCTTTTTTATAGCCCGCTAAAGAAACTGCTATAGAAGGAATTCCTAAAAACACTCCCTCTAAAGCAGCTGAAACTGTTCCGGAATAAAATACATCAGTACCAATATTGGCACCGGAGTTAATACCGGAAATTATCAAATCCGGGCGAGGAACAATTTCTCCCTGTATAGCCAGTTTAACACAGTCCGAGGGTGTTCCATAAATAGAGAAACCATTTTTCTTATTCTCCAGGGAATGCTCTCTGACCAATATGGGGTTGAATAAGGTAATGGCATGACCGGTGGCCGAACGCTGACCCTCCGGAGCCACAATACTGAGATCCCAGTTTTTTTGTTTTAAAAGGGTCCGGTAGAGCGTTTGCAGGCCGCGGGCATAATAGCCATCATCATTAGTAAGTAATATTTGCATATTTCCTCCAAATTGAATCATTCAACTTCATAAACTGAAACTGTCATAATTTCATCCTTTTTGGTCAAACCAAACATAACTTGATGATCCTTAAGATTCCGGTTTAAAAAATCGATAATCTTGTAAAGTTCGGGATTGGCTTCTACTTTACAAGCAGCTATCAGTTCCAATCTCCCCTTATTCTTTTCTTCCATTTGTTCTCTCCCTCTTACCTAGTGTCCTTGTATTAAAGCAAAACCCTCGGCTCGGGTTGCCTGGCTGGTTTGAAACATTCCCCGCACAGCTGAAGTTATGGTCTTGGAGCCCGGCATTTTTACCCCTCGCATAGTCATACACATATGTTCAGCTTCAATAACCACCAATACTCCATATGGATTCAGCATGTTCATGATAGTATCAGCAATCTGGGAAGTTAATCTTTCCTGGAGCTGAGGTCTTTTGGCATAGCCCTCCACAACACGGGCTAATTTGGAGAGCCCTGTGATCTTGCCTTTATGGGGAATATAGGCTACATGGGCCTTACCGTAAAAAGGGACAAAGTGATGTTCACACATGGAATAAAGCGGTATATCTTTGACAATAACCATTTCCTCGTGATCTTCAGAAAATTGAACTTTGAGATGTGCGCTGGGATCCTCTTTCAAACCGGCGAAAACTTCTTCATACATTCGGGCTAAACGTTGAGGCGTATCTCGCAGTCCTTCTCTCTGAGGATCTTCTCCGATAGCCTCGAGTATCATTACTACGGCTCTTTCGATTTTTTCCCTGTCCATTCCGGAATTCAGCCTCCTTTTTAACCTGCCGATCTTATGCTATATCCTGCTTATCCCCCAAACAAATTTCTTACAACTGGCCCTGGAGGATATGAGTCTGAGGAATAATTCTGACATTTCGCAACTCCTCTGCCAGATAATCCTGCCATGCCAGCATTTGGCGCGCCGGCGGCGGAATTAACCCCCTGGCAGCTGAAACCGGCTGCAGGATCACAGGTATATCGGGGCTGACACTCGCAATAAGCTCTCGTGCGGTTCTCAGATCAATAGAAATAGTAGCAGAATGCACTACTATTTTAACAAAAACCTCTTTTTCTTTACTTACATCAAGAAATTCCTGGTGTTCTGTCCAAAAGGACCGTCCCCCATAGGGCAGCTTAATATCCATACTAATAATATCCAGCCACGGGAGAAGAGTATCTAATTGTCGGGACAAAGTCCCATTCGTCTCGAGATAAATTTTCAAACCTTGTTCCCTGACTAAAGGTAAAAACTCTGCTAATTCTCTGTTCCAGAGCAAAGGTTCACCACCTGTTACACTTAAGGAATGATGCTTTTGGAAATTAAACCTCAATAGTAAACCCAGTAAATCCGGCAGGCTCAGCGGATTATCATAGTATTCAAAGGACCGGGAACCAGGAACCGCTTCCAGTAATAACTGCCGAGGGTTATCAGTCAGGGTATCACAGTAAGGACAAGCTAAATTACAGCCCGGAAGCCGCAAAAACAGTTGCCGTACTCCAACATAGGGTCCTTCTCCTTGTATGGAAGAAAATATTTCCTGGACAGGTAATGTCAACATCAGATTACACCCCTGACTTTGCAGCGGGCCAAGCATATGGACTCCATTTCAGAACAGTAGTGAAGTGCCACTTTTTCCCCAAAAGCCAAAATATCGCGCAGACCTAAATCCCACAGACTCACTGCCGGGACAGGAGTATTGGCACTGGAAATATTAAGTCCACAATGAATAAGCGCAGACACCGGTGATAAGGTGCTTATGCTTACAGATAACTTCCTTTTATCCTCAAATAAATCATCTCCGGAGCGCTTAAGTGATTTTACTTCCAAGTCTTCCAGTTCTTCTTTAATAATGGCAATTAAGAGCCGTTGGCGGATAATAGTCTTCTCCAGATCAAGGTCAAAATGTTCCACAATAAAATGGAGCATATCTTCACTCCAGATCCACTCCTGTGCCCGCACATCTTCCAGATCAACCATTTCTCTTTGCTGAACACTGCATTTTCCGCGAAAAACCAGGATGCTTTCACCCATAAGGCCATAATTTCTATAGGTAAAAAGAGATTGGAGCTGACTGCCATCGTAATCCAGGCGTTCTTTCAGTAAAAGGTGTTTCATTTCAGGGTCTCCTTATTCTGCCACATATTCTTGAATATTTTGTCGGCAAGATTATCCTGGCCATTGAGCCCTAAGGCCCTTCTGAAACGCCGACAGCTCTCACATTCTCCGCAGAGCTGAGATTGGTCACTGTAGCAACTCCAGATGTAATCCCAGGGAATACCCAAGCGTAAACCTTCCCTGACAATATCAGCTTTAGTCAGCTTGGCCGTCGGACTTTCTACTGTAATGATTTGCCTGGCGGAATATTTTAAACTTTGATTAATGGCGGAAATAAAATCAACCGAGTTATCTGGAAAAGTTGCTGCTTCTTCACTGTTGAAACCGGTAATTATGCTGGCAGGCTGTTCAAGATTTTCCGCATATACAGCCGCAATATTGATAAAAAGCCCATTACGGTTCGGCACCCAAACACCGGCCGCACTCACTAAGGCCTGACCTTGAATATCATCAAGGTCAGATTCCGCCAGAACAGGCAAATCCTTATCCCTGCTGACCAAGGCAGTCCTGGTTTGCTCTGCCAAAAAAGGCAGGAAAATAACCTTGTGAGCTATGCCGTAATAAGCTGCCAGCAAGCGAGCCGCCCTGATTTCCTGTTTTCCGGACCTTTGGCCGTAATCAAAAGTCAGAGCCAAATCGAGCTTATGACTTTCCAGATGAAGGGCCAGGGCCACAGCAGAATCCAACCCACCGGAAAGCAATATAATTCCAGCCACTGCTAATCCTCCTCATATACTGCCCAGGCATCAGGAGATTCATATACTTTCACCCAGACCAGGGAGGCACCTGGCTCCAGTTCCAAAGTCTTCCTCACCCCTAAAAACAGCTGTCTGGCAATATTTTCAGCAGTGGGATTCAAGTTTTCCGGGCTGAATTCGGGCAGTTCATTGAGCAAGTTATGATCATAAGCTGCTATGGTCTGGTTAACTGTTCGCTTAAGGTCGTGAAAATCTACCAGCATTCCCGTTGCTGACAATTCAGTACCTTTCAGACAAACTTCCACTTCCCAGCGATGCCCGTGTATCTGGGAACATTTCCCAGGGTAATTACGTAAAAAGTGGGCGGCATCGAAATGAGCCCGGATAGCAATTCGAAACATTGAACTTCTCCCTTGATTTCTGACATAATATTTTATATTTTATCATTGTTCTTTCAAAAAGAAAATTATCTGAAATTTATTATATGGTTATTTATTTCAGAGCAGGCTTGTCATTAGCGGAAACTCCTCGTTTTCGATCACACCGCCGCTGATAGAACGTAAACCGCTGTAGAGAAAAGACGACCGGCAGATTGCGGAGGGACCATATTTGGAGCGGATAAGGTCAACAGCCCGGTCAGCTTGGCGTTGTTTATTGTAATCCCTGGTAAAAAGAGCAACTTGTTGGAAATCGTTTTGGCAGAGTTCCGAAACACGAAGTCCCATATGCCTCAGCGGCTGCTTATTCCAGATCTCATCAAAAAGCTGACAGGTGATTTTCCAGATTTCATCAGTGCAATCTGTTGGGTTATAGAGTTTACGCTGGTGAGAAAAATTGTAAAATTCAGTGGTACGAAAAGACACCGCTATCAGCCCGGCTAAGACCTTAGCCTGACGCAGCCGGGCACTTACGGATTCACTTAGAGAAAGTAATACCAGGTGGGCATTATAACGATCCTCCACGTCAAAGGGAATGGTTGTGGAATTTCCCATCCCTTTAACTGCAAAGTCACCACCGGGACGAACAGGAGAATAATCTATGCCGTTGGCATAGTTCCAAATTAACACTCCCTGCGATTTTAAAAATTGTTTTATTAAGCCCAAGTCGTAATTGGCAAGTTCGCCAATAGTCCTGATACCCCTGGACAAAAGCTTTTGGGAGGTTGCACGTCCCACCATAAAAAGCTCACCAATGGGCAGAGGCCACATTTTCGTTGGTATTTCTTCCGGAAATAGAGTATGGACCATATCAGGTTTTTTAAGTTCTCCGGCCATTTTGGCCAGAAGTTTATTGGTTGAAATACCCACATTAACAGTGAACCCCAGTTCATTCCTGACCCGGTTCTTTAATTCATGAGCAATCTTTACAGGATCATTGGCCACTGATTCCATGCCGGAAAAATCCAGAAAACACTCGTCCACAGAGAAACGCTGGACTAAGGGACTGAATTCCTTGAAAATTTCTACCATAGCATCACTGCACTGACGATAAAGGCTGTAGTTGGGAGGAACAATAAGGAGTTCGGGGCACTTTTGGCGGGCCGCATAAAGTGTTTCCCCGGTTATAATTTTAAACTCCTTAGCCGGGATTGATTTTGCCAGCACTATGCCATGTCGCCTGGTCGGATCACCGCCGACTACCGCCGGAACAGTCCGTAAATCAAGCGGATCATTATGCTGCAGCCGATGCACAGCTTCCCAGGAAAGAAAAGCTGAATTGGCATCAATATGAAAAATATAGCGCTTCACCATAATTTTTTCACCACCTGAAAGTGCTGAAGCTTCGGCTGTCTGAATCTCTCAGCCGCTCAACCCTCAGCACGTTTATTTGGTTTATATAGAACATTTGTTCTTATTATAGCTGTACGCCATGCAAATAGCAACGAGCACTAAAAAAGAAAACCCGATAATTCCGGGCTGATTTACAAGCAGGCTGAAGGAGCTTTTCCATAGCCGCCTCCCCCGGGAGTTTCGATCCTTAGAATATCCCCTTTTTGCAGCAGTTCGCAAAATTTGCCGGGTCGCAGTTGAGACTGACCATTTTTGATAATAACATTGCAGCCCGCTTGCCCTGCTTCTCCGCCTTCCAGACCATAGGGACGGTATTTCCGGCGTTCGGTCAAAACGTTAAGTTCAGTTTCTGCTAACATTTTTATTTCGCGTATTATTCCGTCCCCGCCCTGATGAGCTCCCTGCCCCCCGCTGCCCCGCCGGACAGCATACTCTGTTACCAGCAACGGGTAACTGTATTCCAAGGCTTCCACCGGAGTATTGAGGGTATTGGTCATATGCGTATGCACGGCACTGGCCCCATCATTCTGGGCTGAAGCTCCGCTGCCGCCGGCAATCGTCTCATAATAAGCAAAAGCACATCTCCGCCGGTGGTCAAAGCCCCCCAAGGTAACATTATTCATGGTACCCTGGCTGGCAGCCGGTATTTTTCCAGGCAAGGCCTGAGCCAGAGCTCCCAGTATTACATCAACAACCCGTTGCGAAGTTTCCACATTACCGCCGGCTACAGCCGCCGGAAAAGCAGCATCCAGGATACTTCCCTGGCGGGTAAGGATCCGAACAGGACGAAGTATACCGGCATTGGCAGGAATATCCCGCGCCAGCAGGCAGCGCATAACATACAGCACCGCTGAGACTGTAACAGCATACACCGCATTGATACTGCCTTTTACCTGATCTCCGGATTCCCGAAAATCAAAGTTGATGCTGTCTCCCCTGATTTCTACTGTAAGACGGATGGGGATATCAGTTGTCCCTATCCCATCCCCATCCAAAAAATCCGCGAATTCATAAGCGCCATCAGGAAGACTGCCGATCAGCACCCGGGTCATGGTTTCCGAATAATCCAGCAGACTGTTAGCGTAGCATTCACTAACTCGGCAGCCGTATTTTTCTGTTAGTTCCTGCAAACGTCTTATCCCGGTTTTATTAGCCATAAACTGGGCGGCCAAATCCCCTTGGCGTTCCTCAGGAGTGCGCACATTACTGAGAAGCAGCTTGAGCAGCTGCGGATCTGGCTCTCCCGCCTGCATGATTTTTAGTGGCGGGATGATAAGACCCTCCTGATAGAGACTGGTTGACAAGGGCATGGATCCTGCTGCAATTCCTCCTATATCGGCATGGTGAGCCCGGTTAGCCACATAAAAAACCGGCCGGTCTTTCCCGGCAAACACCGGCGCAACAATGGTGATATCGGGCAAATGAGTACCGCCCTGAAAGGGATTGTTCAGAATGACCATATCACCTTCAGCAAAATCAAAAAGTTCAATCACAGTTTTTACCGACATAGGCATAGACCCCAGATGTACCGGAATATGAGCTGCCTGGGCTACTACCTGACCATCAGAGGCAAATACTGCGCAGGAATAATCCCGTCTTTCTTTGATGTTGGGTGAAAACGCCGTCCGGTTAAGGGTTACACCCATTTCTTCGGCCACCGAAGCATAAAGGTTTTTAAATACCTGTAATAAAACCGGATTTACTTTCATCATTGCCTCCTGCCCCAATTGTAATAATCAAATTGCCGTATTTATCAACTTCTGCCTGGCTTCCGGGGGGCAGTACAACTGTAGAGGAATATTCTGCCACAATAGCCGGGCCGTTAATACTATTGCCGTATTTGAGCTGTTCCCGGTCATAAATTTTGACCTGATAGGACTGTTGCTCAAAAATAATCTGTCTTTCCCCCAACAAAGCCGCCTCGGCGACACTGGTACCGGCATAAGCACTGACAGGCAAGGAAATATCAGCGCTAATTCCTCTGGCCCGCAGACGGATGTTAACAATTTCTGTTTTCTGCTCCGGACTGGCATAGCCATAACGTTCTTCATGATAACGATGGAAATCATGCAAATAATCCTCTGTAAAGACAAGCATGATTTCGTGGGATTGGCCCTGATATCTCATATCCAGGTAAGACTCCAGGATAATCTTGTCTTCACTGAAGCCTTCTGTCTGAAGGTCAGTTCTGGCCTTCACCTCCAGATCATGGTAATGTTTTTGCAATACAGGCCGATCAGCGGCATCTTTCAGCATCACTGTCAGGGAATAATCCTTAATGACATCTGTCATCAACATGCCCAGAGCAGATAAGATACCCGGATTTTTAGGGACCATAACCCGGGGAATCCCGATTAATTCAGCCAGGGAAACAGCATGCATGGCTCCTGCTCCTCCGTAGGCAAACAGGATGAAATCCCGCGGATCATAGCCCCGCTCTACCGAAATAACTCTGATAGCTCTGGCCATAATTGTGTTGGCAATCGTACAGATACCCTCAGCCAATTCCAGCGGACTAAGACCCAG
>DDXI01000006.1:4724-7624 GCA_002347475.1 Peptococcaceae bacterium UBA2264 | reverse complement strand
GTTTCTTCTCATGCTTTAGACTATGGACGGGTTCAGGGCTGTGAATTCGATGCGGCCATCTTCACTAATCTGACCCAGGATCATTTGGATTATCATAAAACCATGGAAGAATATCTGCGGGCCAAGACCCGTCTGTTTAGGGAACTTGAGGGGGGTAAACAGCCCAAGATAGCTGTGCTTAACAGGGATGACCCGGCTTTTCCAGCCTTGGGGACTGCTTCCGCGGCGCCTGTGATAACCTACGGGATTAAAGATAAGGCGGATTACCAGGCTAAAGAAGTGGAGATCAGCTCGGACGGCGTCCATTATGCCGTCTGCTTCCGCGGCCGAAGGCAGGAGATTTATTCCCAGACTCCCGGGGTGTTTAATGTTTACAATACCTTGGCTGCTTTTGCCTGGGCTGTTGAAAGAGGCTATGATCCGCAGCAAATTGCCCAGGTTTTGGCTGAGATCAGAGGTGTGCCCGGTCGCTTTGAGAGCATTAAACTGGGACAGCCTTTTAACGTTATAGTGGATTATGCCCATACCCCAGATGGCTTGGAAAATGTTCTGCGCACAGCCAAAGATTTTACCACAGGGCGGTTATTGACTGTATTCGGCTGTGGCGGTGACCGGGATAAAAGCAAGCGGCCTCTGATGGGAAAGGTGGCTGCTCAGTGGAGCGATTTTTTGGCAGTCACCTCCGATAACCCCCGTTCCGAGGATCCTGAGCAAATCATCCGCGATATTCTGACGGGGGTCAAAGGGATCAAACATCGGGCTCTGAGTGATCGTCAGGAGGCTATCAATTATGTCTGCCGCCTGGCAAAACCGGGTGATACGGTTTTGATTGCGGGTAAGGGTCATGAAACCGAACAGATTATCGGTAACACGCTTATCCCTTTTGATGATCGGGAAGTGGCTCGTCAAGCATTAAGGAGGTTAGGGTATGACAATCTGGCAGACTAGTACAGTAGCCCGAATCCTCCAGGCTGGCTTAAGGGGGGATCCGGAGGCGGAGGTACAGGGTTGCGTTTTGGACAGCCGTCAGGTTGAGGGCGGAGAAATATTTATGGCCTTTGCCGGGCAAAAAGTCAATGGCTTCGATTATATTGTCAGTGCCTGGGAGCGTGGTGCTATTCTGGCAGTGGCGGAGGCTGATAAGGCGGGGATCCCCTCTGGGATTCCTGATATACCCGAGGGCAAAGCCCTGATCATCGTGGATTCGGTAAAGGAAGCCCTGCAGAAATTGGCTGCTGTTCGCCGGCGGGAATTGGGAGCAAAAGTAATTGCGGTTACCGGCAGTAACGGCAAGACCACCACCAAAGATATGATTGCCGCGGTGCTTTCGCAAAACTTCAAAGTTTATAAAAATAGAGAAAATCAGAATAATGAATTGGGCTTACCTTTGACTATCCTTAATGCCCCGGCAGATACGGAAATGCTGGTTCTGGAGATGGGCATGCGCGGTTTGCGGCAAATTGCGGCCTTGTGTAGAATTGCTCAGCCTGACACGGGCGTGATAACCAATATTGGACTTACCCATCTGGAACTGTTGGAGACCCAGGATAAGATTGCCCAGGCGAAATGGGAACTTATCGAGAGCCTGTCTGCCGGGGGCCTGGCAGTTCTTAATGCTGAGGATATGTATTCCTGTCACAAGGCTCGGGATACTCAGGTGCCTGTTCTCTATTATGGTCTGGAGGGTCAGTATCATGATCCTGATGTTCAGGGTCGGGATTTACAGTTATCTGGTTTGCTGGGGACTTCTTTTACGGTTACCTTTGCTGAGCAAAAAGCAACAGCCGAGCTTCCTTTGCCCGGAAAGCACATTGTTCTGGATGCTCTGGCTGCTCTGACTGTCGGGCTGGTCTGGGGAATTCCTCTGCAAGAGGGGGTTCGGGGACTGAGCGGAATGGAAATTTCCAAAATGCGGCTGGAGACCATGGCTGGAATTAACAACAGTCTTCTGATCAGTGATGTTTACAATGCCAATCCTGTTTCCATGATAGCTTCTCTGAGTGTTTTGCAGGAACGGGCTGCAGGCCAGCCTGCGGTGGCAATTTTAGGAGAAATGTATGAATTGGGGGCAAACAGTCAGGCGGGACATTGGGAAGTCGGAGAAGCAGCAGCAGAATTGGGAATTTCCAGGTTAATTACAGTGGGAAAACTGGCGGAGGATATTGCCAATGGAGCCCGGTATAGGGGTTATCCGGCTGAATCCCTGGTTATTTGTGCCACCCGCGCGGAAGCCATTTTGCAAGCCGTTAAGGTCTTGGCAGAATTGCCCTCCGGGGCCTGGGTGTTGATAAAAGGTTCCAGGGGAATGAAAATGGAAGAAATAACAGCAACCTTGAAGTTGCAGGAAAAGGAAGGGCAAAAATAATGGCAGAACAAATTATCCTGGCATTTGTGGCTGCCCTGCTGCTGACTTTGCTCTTTGGTCCCTTGCTGCTTCCGCTCTTACGTTTCCTCAAATTTGGCCAGAATATTCGGGAACTGGGACCCCAGAGTCATCAGAAAAAGGCCGGGACTCCGACTATGGGAGGAGTAATTTTCCTGGCGGGAATGACTGCTGGCTCCCTGCTGGCAGCTGAATGGCCTTTCTCAACAGAATTACTGACCCTGACAGGAACATCCCTGGGCTTTGCCCTGATCGGTTTCGGGGATGATTATATAAAGGTTGTCAAACGGCGTAACCTGGGTTTGAGGGCTTACCAAAAACTTCTGGGACAATTTCTTTTGGCCGGCATTCTTTGTTTGCTGGCTGTGCAAGTATTGGGACGAGGGACAGATATTGCTATTCCTTTTACCGGATTTAAGTGGGAGACAGGATGGCTGTATTATCCGCTGGTCAGTATTCTGATAGTGTTCATAAATAATGCCGTTAATCTTACGGACGGTTTGGACGGTCTGGCGGC
>DDXI01000006.1:0-4697 GCA_002347475.1 Peptococcaceae bacterium UBA2264 | reverse complement strand
GGCTGTCTGGGCTTTTTACGTTTCAATCTTCATCCAGCCAGGGTTTTTATGGGTGATACCGGTTCCCTGGGTTTAGGCGGTGCTTTGGCTGGCTTGGCTGTTCTGAGTAAAAGCGAGGCTGTCTTGCTGATAATCGGCGGTCTTTTTGTTCTGGAAGCACTGT
This sequence comes from Peptococcaceae bacterium UBA2264, assembly GCA_002347475.1. GTDB lineage: Bacteria > Bacillota > Desulfitobacteriia > Desulfitobacteriales > Desulfitobacteriaceae > UBA2264. The sequence continues at coordinate 4,534 of DDXI01000006.1, read as the reverse complement.
CAGTGATCATCCAGGTGATATCTTTTCAGACAACCGGCAAAAGAGTCTTTCGGATGAGTCCGCTTCATCATCACTTCGAACTGGGTGGGTGGAGCGAATGGAAAGTGGTATTCGTTTTTTGGCTGCTTTCACTGTTTTTTGCAGCAATGGGAATTATTGCCTTTATACCAACCTTGGGCTAGGAATTAATTAAAGCCCAATCCTGATGTGCGGGTAGGATTCACAATAATGAAGAACACAATGGCTGATTAAGATTTATCTAATCGGGTACTAAGAATTAAATTGGGGGCTGGATCAGGTGGAGTGGCAGGAAAAAAAGGTTATGGTTTTGGGAGCCGGTCGCAGCGGACAGGCAGCAGTTAAAAAATTACAGCGGTTGGGGGCCGATGTTTTTTTGTCTGATCAAAAGAATCGGGAGGAACTTGCCGGGATTGAGGAGCTCGGCCTTGATGCAGAGCATCTTGTGCTGGGCAGGATGCCTGAGTGGTCGGAAATACAACCTGAATTAGTGGTTTTGTCTCCGGGTGTCCCTCCCGGGATCAGTTTTGTGAGGGAAACATTAGCAGCCGGCAGACCTGTCTGGAGTGAAGTGGAACTAGCCATGCAGGATTGTGCCGCAACTTGTGTCGGTATTACTGGAACCAATGGCAAAACCACAACCACGACCTTAACCGGTAAATTGGCCCAAAGAACGGGGCGGCCTTCGCTGGTCGCCGGTAATATCGGGCTGGCTCTGTGCGGCAGAGTGGAAAATATGGGAAAAGACGGCATTGTTGTAGCCGAGTTGTCCAGTTTCCAATTGGAATTTATCGGTAAATTGCGGGTAAATATCGCTATTATTTTAAATATTACGCCTGATCACCTTGACCGTCACGGCAGTTTGGAAAATTATATCGCTGCCAAAGCGCGGATATTGGAGAATCAGACTCCCGAGGATCTGGCAATTCTCAACTGGGATGATCCTTTGGTCAGGGCTTTGGGATCCCGGAGCAAGGGGAAGGTGATCTATTTTAGTCCCAGTTCCTTCCTGGAGAAGGGCTTGGGCCTGCAGGGAGATCAGATAGTTTATGCCGAGCGGGGAGAAGTCATTCCGATTCTGGCCCGGCAGGAACTGCAGATTCGCGGCAGCCACAATTTGGAAAATGTTATGGCTGCGTCTGCGGCAGCCCATGAACTGGGCCTTTCCTGGATCGAGATTGCTCAGGGGCTAAGGGAATTCCAGGGGGTGGAACATCGCCAGGAAAATGTGGGCACCTATGACGGCATCTTGTTTATCAATGATTCCAAAGGAACTAATACCGACGCTGCCGAAAAAGCCATCCTGGCTTTCGCAGAACCTTTGGTTTTGCTTGCAGGCGGAAAAAACAAGGGCTTGGATTTTCATGATTTTATGAAAGTCGTTAGCAGACGAGTCAAAAGTCTGATTCTTCTGGGTCAGGCAGCTGATGAGATGGAAGATGCGGCCAAGGACGCTGGTGTTGCTCGCATTTTACGGGCCTCGTCTTTTGCTGAGGGTGTGGAACTGGCTATTGCCGAAGCCGTGCCCGGGGATGTGGTTCTGCTCTCTCCGGCCTGCACCAGCTGGGATATGTTCAAGAGTTATGAAGAAAGGGGAGAATTGTTCAAGCAGTTAGTGCGCAGACATTATGAAGATCTCCCTTCTCTTAACTGCTGATCTAGAAGTCCTGATCCAAGATCAGGAATCAGAAAATGGCGCCAGGCCTTGGCAGCTGGACAGGAGGAGCACTATGCGTGTTATTGTTACCGGAGGGGGAACAGGGGGCCATATTTATCCCGCCCTGGCTATTGCCAAGGGCTTGTTGGCGGAAGATGCCAGTACCCAAATCCTCTATGTAGGTACCCGCAAGGGGATGGAAGCTCGCCTGGTACCGGACAGCGGCCTGCAATTTGTCGGGATTTCAGGCCAGGGTTTGCCGCGCAAAATTGGAATCGGAACATTGAAGGCGGCAGGCGTAAGTTTGCGGGCTTTATGGGAAACGAAACGGATCCTGCAGCAATTTAATCCGGATCTGGTTATTGGAACCGGGGGCTATGTTGCCGGACCGGTAGTTTTGACAGCTGCCTTGTTTGGAATTCCAACCTTGTTACATGAACAAAATGCCTTGCCCGGGATAACCAACAGGATCCTGGCCCTGGTCGTACGCAAAGTTATGGTGACCTTTCCGGAGAGTGTGGACTATTTTGGAACCAAAAAGAAAGTGCTGAAAGTTGGCCTGCCGGTCAGAACAGAAATCGGTCAGATTTCCCGGGCAGAAGGCTCAGCATATTTTGATCTGCGTCCGGAAAACAAAACAATCCTGGTGACCGGGGGGAGCAGAGGAGCCCTGACAATCAATCAGGCTATGCTCACTGTCCTGAAACACTTAGCGGACTGGCCGGAAATCCAGTTGATCTGGGCTACAGGCCAACAAACCTATGAGCAAATAAGCAAAAAAATAAAAGAGGAAATCACAGATTGGGAACGTCCGCAGTGGAGAATTACCGAGTACCTGGAGGCTGTTCCTCAAGCTTTGGCTTGTGCCGATTTGTATGTCGGACGAGCGGGAGCCGCCTCTCTGGCAGAAGTTGCTCTTAGCGGCAAAGCTGCCATTTTGATTCCTTATCCCTATGCTGCCGGCAATCATCAGGAACATAATGCCCGAGCATTTGTCCAGGCTGGGGCGGCTAAAATGATCCTGGATACCGATCTGGACGGAGAAAAGCTCTGGCAGATGATTAAGGAACTGATTACCGCTGATTCAGTACGGGCCGGCATGGCTGTCGCCGCTGGGAATTTGGCCCAGCCTGAAGCTTTGAAAAAGATAGTGGATTTGTGTCGGGAAACGGCATGGAGATAAATAAGGTCAACTGCTCAAATCCTGCTTATCATAAGGAACAGATTTGTTTGTCAGAAAAAGGACATAATCAGGAAACAGTTAAATCGCTGAGGTGTAAGATGATCATTCTGGACAATTTACCGGGCCGTAAGGAAAGAAACTTCCCCCTGAGGGATTTGACAACATGGAAAATAGGAGGACCGGCTGAATTAATATATTGGCCTTCAGATTGGCAGAGCCTGGCTGAAGCAGTCAGATTGGCAGAAGCGGCTTCGCTTCCTGTGTGGATCATTGGCCGGGGCTCCAATCTTCTGATTGCTGATGAGGGTCTTCCAGGTTTAACAATCGTCAGTACCGATCTGCAAAAGATTGCCTGGGGTGATTTTAGAGTCAGAGTCGAAGCAGGTTATAGTTTAGCTCGTTTAGCCTGGGAGACGGGGGAACGCGGCTGGAAGGGCCTGGAATTTGCCTCGGGGATACCGGGGACTGTGGGCGGGGCAATTATTATGAATGCCGGCGCTTTTGGAGGAGAAATTTCCCAAAGTGTTGTCCGAGTGTGGGTTTTAGTGAGTGGAGAGGTCCTGGAACTATCCAGGGCTGAGCTGCAATTTACTTACAGGCAGAGTTCACTGCGGGGCAAGGCCTGGATTTTGGAAGCAGAATTTATTTTTGAGCCTGGTGACAGAAAAGGGCTTATGTGTATTATGAAAAACAGTTTGGCTAAAAGAAAAGCCTCTCAGCCTTTGAATTTGCCTAATGCCGGGAGTGTTTTCCGCAACCCGCCAGGGGACTCAGCCGGGCGTTTGCTTGATGCTGCCGGCTGGAAAGGCAAAAGCAGAGGGGGAGCACGTGTCTCAGAAAAACACGCCAATTTTATCGTCAACACCGGTCTGGCGACTGCCGCTGATGTCCTGGGTTTAATAGGAGATATCAGAAATGATATTCTTAAAAAGTTCGGGATTGATTTGCAGCCTGAGATAGAATATCTGGGAGCGGGGGGGTCAGTATAATGGCAATGGACCATTATGTCATCACAGGTAAACAGAAACTGCAGGGAACCATCAGGGTGAGCGGCGCTAAAAACTCTTCTCTCCCTCTGCTTGCGGCTTCACTACTGGCGGAAGGGACATCAACCTTGCTGGAAATTCCCCACCTGGCTGATATTACCCATATGATTGCGGTTTTAAAACATTTGGGCTGCCAGGTTAAGCAGCAGCAGGAAACTTTACTGATAAATGCCGAGTCTCTGCAAAGCTGGGAAGTAGACGAAAATCTGATGCGGCAGATGCGGGCTTCAAATTTGATTTTAGGACCGCTTCTGGCCCGCAATGGACGGGTACGCTTAGCCAGACCGGGCGGATGTGCCATTGGTTCCCGGCCTATGGATCAGCATTTTAAAGGCCTGGCGGAACTGGGGGTTAAGATTCAGGAAAAGCACGGTAATATAGAAGCTTGGGCCGAGTGCCTGAGAGGTGCCAATATCTGTCTGGATGTTCCCAGTGTCGGTGCTACGGAAAATATTATGATGGCAGCGGTTTTGGCTAAAGGAGTAACTGTGCTTCGGAATACTGCCAAAGAGCCGGAAATTGTTGATTTGCAGAATTTTATGAATAAAATGGGGGCAAAAATCCGGGGCGCAGGGACGGATACTATCCGGATTGACGGGGTTAGCTCTCTGCGGCCGGCAGAGGAGTATA
>DDXI01000067.1 GCA_002347475.1 Peptococcaceae bacterium UBA2264 | reverse complement strand
GATCAAGGCATTGCGTTTGGCCATACGCTGGACCCCCATTGCCAGTGACAAAGTCACAGTAGGCAGCAAACCTTCCGGAACAAAAGCTACAATCATGCCCATGGCAAAAATGAAACTCCTGGCTATGTCGGCATTGGCAATCAGCACTGCAGCTGCGAAAAAAATTAGACCTATACTGATTACCATCATAGAAATCGTCTTGGTAAGCCGTTCCAGCTCTTTTTGCAGCGGGCTGGCTGCTTCCTTCTGTTTTTCAGTCAAGCCTGCAATTTTACCGAATTCGCTGTTCATACCGGTAGCGAAAACAACTGCTTTGCCGGTTCCAACAACAACATTGGTTCCGGCAAAAAGCAGGTTGGTCTGTTCGGCAACAGCAATCTCCTTCTGCAGAATCACGTCTTTTGTTTTGCGTACCGGGTTCGATTCACCAGTGAGGGTAGACTGATCAACGCTTAAATCATTATCCTCCACTATGCGGGCATCTGCCGAGATACGATCACCCTCTGATAATAAGAGAATATCTCCGGGAACCAATTCTTCAGCCGGGATATTCTGCTCTTCCCCTTCCCGCAGGACATGAGCATGGAGTGGAAGCATCTTACGAAGCATCTCCGTAGCTTTTTCGGCCCGGTATTCCTGCATAAAACTAAACACGCCATTGATAATGTTGACTAGCCAGATGGCTATACCCAATTCAGGCAACTGCGCAATAAAGCCTACAAGGCCTCCCACCCAAAGGAGCATAGCCATCAAGTGAGTAAAGTTCGATAAGAATTTTAAGATCAGCGGCTTGCCTTTAATTTCTTCCACAGCGTTATGGCCATAGTATTTAAGGCGCGTCTCTGCCTCCGCCTTGCTTAAGCCTTGCGAACGCGTTGCCAAAGTAGCATAAACCTCAGGAATAGACAAGCCAGGGATTATTTCCCTGGTATTTGGAACAATATCCTTATTTTTCCTTATTTTCATATTACCCAATTCATCTCATTCCCGCAAGATTTCGGTCTATTAAAGAAATAACTTCATAAAATAATCTGGACGAACCATATAAACCTGGATGAAAAGAATCCCGTTCTTTATCACTGTAACAAGAAGATGTTATTAAAAATTATATATCATTGGACAAATTATTTGTATAATACTTCAGAATGGCATCCGGATAATAACTTCACAGGCAAATATTATTAGAAAAATAACAGAAAATCCTCCTCAGCAGAGGCTGTGAACAGCTTCTGCGAGAAGGATTTTCCTTACTTCCGGAAAGAGCCAGCTACGGTTTCTCTCTGTTTATTTTGCCGGTTTGATCTCGGCATGATATTCCTGCAGGGATTTTAAACTGTTTTTCTTCAGATGCTCTTCCTTATAGGCCGCAATGCCTTTGGCACTGGCCATGGCCGCAGCCAGGGTGGTGATATAGGGTGTTTTATTTTTTATGGCGGTTTTACGGATATAGGAGTCATCATTTTTACTCAATTTCCCGCAGGGTGTATTGATAACCAGGGCGATTTCCATGTTGGTAATGCTGTCTGCTATATTGGGCCGGCCCTGATGCAATTTTTTAATTTCCTGGGCAGGAATGCCGTTTTCCCGCAGGAAATGGTCGGTGCCTTCAGTCGCTTTGATATTGAAGCCCAGTTTATTGAATTCCCGGGCTATTTCCAGGATAGCCTCATTCTTATCCCGGTCGCTGACACTGATCAGAACAGTTCCATAGGTGGGCAAGGGGGATTGGGTGGCTTCCTGGGCTTTGAAGTAAGCCAGGCCAAAGGAATCAGCGATTCCCAGGACTTCGCCGGTTGAACGCATTTCCGGGCCCAGCAGAGGATCAACTTCCTGGAACATGTTAAAGGGGAAGACAGCTTCCTTGACCCCGTAATAAGGGATTTTTCCGATACTCAAGCTCTCGATAGGGAATTTCCCGCCAGTTTCGTTGGCCAGCATTATCTCGGTGGCAATCCGGGCCATGGAGATGTTGCAGACTTTGGAGACCAGAGGAACAGTGCGGGAGGCGCGCGGATTGGCTTCCAGGACATAGACTTTATCATCGGCAATGGCATACTGCATATTCATGAGCCCAACTACATTTAGTTCGGTGGCTATCTTTTTAGTATAGCTGACGATAGTTGCGATGTGTTTGGCCGCAATACTGATCGGCGGAATGACACAGGCCGAGTCTCCGGAATGAATGCCGGCCAATTCAATATGCTCCATGACTGTCGGGACAAAAGCATCGCGGCCATCGGTGATGGCGTCTGCTTCAGCCTCAATAGCATTCTCCAGGAAGCGGTCGATCAGAATCGGTCTTTCCGGGGTGACCTCAACGGCGTTCTTTACGTACTGACTGAGCATTTGCTCATCGTGCACGATTTCCATACCGCGGCCGCCCAGGACATAGGAGGGCCGGACCATCAAAGGGAAGCCGATTCGTCTGGCAATAGCCAAAGCTTCTTCCAGATTAATGGCCATATCAGATTCCGGCATGGGAATGTCCAGTCTCTCCATGATCTGACGGAATCTGTCGCGGTCTTCGGCCAGATCGATAGTCTCCGGTGAAGTACCAAGAATTTTCACCCCGGCTTTNNGTCAGGGGCTCGAAATAGAGCTTATCTGAGGTGTCATAGTCGGTAGACACTGTTTCCGGATTACAGTTGACAATGACTGTCTCATACCCTAAATCCCGCAGGGCAAAGGCGGCATGGACACAGCAGTAATCAAACTCGATGCCCTGACCGATCCGGTTCGGACCTCCCCCCAGGATCATTACCTTGCGGCGGTCGCTGCTGGCAGTCTTATCCGGAGCATTGTAAGTGGAAAAATAATAGGAGGCATTTTCAACTCCGCTGACCGGAATCGCTTCCCAGCCCTCCCCTAAACCTAAAGCCAGCCGGCGCTGGCGCACAGCGCTTTCCGGCAGATTCAAAAGCATTGCCAGATAACGGTCGGCGAAACCGTCTTTTTTGGCCTGGAGCAGCAGTTCAGCCGGCAGCTCGCCATTTCTGTAACGCAGCAGCTCCTCTTCCAGCAGAACAAGTTCTTTCATCTGCTCAATAAACCACTCTTTGATGTAGGTCAGGCGGTACAATTGCTCGATACTGGCTCCTTTGCGCAGGGCCTCGTACATGATAAACTGGCGTTCACTGGAGGGTTCTGCCAGCAGGGAGAGCAATTCTTCCAGCGAAAGCTGGTTAAAATCCTTGGCAAACCCCAGGCCGTAACGGTTGATTTCCAGGGAACGGATAGCCTTCTGGAAGGCTTCCTTATAGTTTTTGCCGATACTCATGACCTCACCGACAGCCCTCATCTGGGTTCCCAGACTGTCCCGGGCTCCGGGAAACTTTTCAAAGGCCCAGCGGGCAAATTTTACGACCACATAATCACCCGAAGGGGTGTATTTATCCAGGGTGCCATCCCGCCAGTAGGGAATCTCATCCAGAGTCAGACCGGCTGCCAGCATAGCTGAAATCAGAGCGATAGGAAAACCGGTGGCTTTGGAGGCCAAAGCCGAGGAGCGGGAAGTGCGGGGATTTATTTCGATTATTACCACCCGGCCGCTGCGGGGATCATGGGCGAACTGAACATTGGTGCCGCCGATCACTTCGATGGCCTCCACAATATCATAGGCGTATTTCTGCAGGCGCAGCTGCAGCTCCGGACTGATCGTCAGCATCGGGGCGGAACAGAAAGAATCGCCGGTATGCACACCCATGGCATCAATATTTTCAATAAAACAGACGGTGATTTTCTGATTTTTGGCGTCCCGCACAACTTCCAGTTCCAGCTCTTCCCAACCAAGCACTGACTCTTCAATCAGGATTTGGCCGACCAGACTGGCGGCGATACCCCGGCTGGCGATAGTTCTCAGTTCTTCCACATTATAAACCAGACCGCCGCCGGTGCCGCCCATGGTGTAAGCGGGACGAATAACGGCAGGATAGCCCAGTTCCTGGGCAATTTTTTCGGCTTCTTCCACACTGTAGGCCGCCTTGCTGACCGGCATATCGATCCCCAGCCGGGTCATGGTTTCTTTGAAGGCGATGCGGTCTTCACCCCGTTCGATAGCATCGATCTGGACACCGATTACTTTAACACCGTATTTCTCCAGGATGCCGGCCTGATTCAGTTCGGAACATAAATTCAAAGCCGACTGGCCGCCTAAATTCGGCAAAAGGGCATCAGGCCGTTCCTTGGCTATGATATCAGCAAGACTTTGCAGATTCAGCGGTTCAATATAGGTCACATCAGCGATTCCCGGATCTGTCATAATTGTTGCCGGATTGGAATTGACCAGAACAATCTGGTAGCCCAATTTGCGCAGGGCTTTGCAGGCCTGGGTCCCGGAATAATCAAACTCGCAGGCTTGACCGATCACAATCGGACCGGAACCAATGATTAATATTTTGTTGATATCGGTTCTTTTCGGCATATTTCTCCTCCTGTTTAATGCTATATAATGATACTTTATTATCAGGTTTATAATTTCATTCTTCTTAGCGGAATAATTAACCACATAGATTATAACAGAATTGCCGGGAACAAAATATAAGAATCGTGCAGCAAATAAAATAATAATTACTGAAAATAATGCCCTTTGAGTTAAAATGGAATATAATATTTTAGAAAAGTAATTTCAACAAGGCTATCAGGGACAAGTACTGCTGCAGGGGGAAATCATGAAAGACAACCAGAAAGCTAGGGGAGCGGAAATTGAAAACCTGGGCCTGGATCCGGAGATTTACAGCAGGATTCTGGGATTATATGAGAAAAACTATTTCGGGAATTATATAGGGTCCAGGCTTATGAGCTTGGGATCCGGCAAAGCGGTTATCAGACTGACAGCGGAAAATTCCAAGACCGATACTTATGACACCTTGCATGGGGGGGCCGTGGCTACCCTGGCTGATATCAGCATGGGTTTGGCCTGTATTACCAAGGGAATAGTTGCTGTGACCGGCAACATCAATATATCCTTCCTGGCTGCCGGAGAAGCAGGAAATGAAATCACCGCTGTCGGTAAGGTTAACAAGACCAGTAAAAAAGTATTTTTTGCCGAAACGAGTATCACTGACGAAAATGGCAAGCTCATAGCCACAGGTACGGGAACCTTTTTCTATAAGAAAACTTTTGCCGGACCAGTGGAATTGTAGGAGGTAAAACGGTATGCACGCAATAGGAATATGCCTGGGAGCATCAACTATAACCCGGGTGGATGTGGAAAAGAATGATCAGGTACAGGTAGTAAATATCACGGCCAAACTCCATGACGGCAATATTAAAAAGACCTTTCTGGAACTGGTTTCAGCTGAGGATTTGCAGCTCAGCAGCAAAATAGCTGTTACAGGCCGGAAATTCAAGAATCTGCTGAATTTATCCTCTATCTCGGAACCGGAGGCTATTGAATACGCCTACTCCTTCTTAAAAGATACTTACGGCGAAACTAACTATATCTCCTGCGCCGGCGGGGAAACATTTACGACCTATGAGGTAGACTCCAGTGACAAAATAATTAACATCTTTACCGGCAACAAATGCGCTTCCGGCACGGGAGAATTTTTTTTGCAGCAGATCAAGCGCATGGGAATCAGTTTAGATGAAGTCAACGAGATTCCCCTTGCGGAAAAACCCTATGTTGTTTCCGGACGCTGTTCTGTTTTCTGTAAAAGCGACTGTACCCATGCTTTGAACAAGGGACAGGATAAAGCTGAGATCATAGCCGGTCTCTGTGAGATGATGGGGGAGAGGATCCTGGAACATCTGGGTGAAAATGTCTCCCGGAAAGTCTGGTTAACCGGTGGCTGCACCAAAAACAGGGTAATGGTAACCAGTCTGCACAAACGCCTTCCTCAGATGGTGGTACCCACGGAAGCAGCCTCCTTTGAAGCCCTGGGCTGTGCCTTGTGGGCGCTGGAGCGTGAGACCATGCCTGTCACCGATGTAGAAGCCATCTTTTTGGATGAAAAAAAATCCTTCTCTATTTTACCGGCCTTAAAATTAGCGCAATCCAAAGTACAGTTTAAGGGCCTGAAAATGGGCGGGATGCAGGAGGGCGACAAGTGTATCCTGGGCCTTGATGTCGGTTCCACCACGACCAAAGCTGTTCTGGTTCGGATGCGGGATAATGCTATTTTGGCTTCCATCTATGTGAAAACATTGGGCGATCCCATTAAGGCGGCCAAGAACTGCTATCTCTCCCTGCAAAATGATCTGAAGTGCCGGCTGGAAATCGTCGGCCTGGGAGTGACCGGTTCCGGCAGGCAAATTGCCGGCCTGCATGCCCTTACCAACTGTGTCTATAACGAGATAAGCGCTCATGCCATGGCAGCTGTCTACTTCGATCCTGAAGTGGATACCATATTTGAAATCGGCGGCCAGGATGCCAAATATACCCATATCATCAACGGAGTTCCCTGCGATTATGCCATGAATGAGGCCTGCTCAGCCGGAACAGGTTCTTTTCTGGAGGAAAGCGCCCAGGAATTTCTCAATACCGATGTTTACAGCATTCAGACTATTGCCCTGGAAGGTTTGCAGCCTCCGGATTTTAACGATCAGTGTGCTGCCTTTATTGGCAGTGATATCAAAACAGCCTTGCAGGAAAATATCGGGAAAAATGATGTTGTAGCCGGCCTGGTTTATTCAATTTGCAAGAATTATTTGAACCGGGTCAAAGGAGACCGCTTTGTTGGCCAAAAGATTTTTATGCAGGGCGGGGTCTGCTATAATCAAGCCATTCCCGTGGCCATGGCTTCTCTTTTAAACCGGGAGATAATTGTTCCTCCGGAACCGGGGCTGATGGGCTGTTTTGGGGTTGCCCTCATGGTCAAGGACAAGATTGCAAACGGGATAGTCAAGGAAGCTCCTTTTGATCTGGCGCAGCTGATCGGGCGAGAGGTGAAATATGACAAGCCTTTCATCTGCCAGGGCGGCAATATTGAATGTGACCGGAAATGTTCCATTTCCATTATAGAAATTGAAGGCCATAAATACCCCTTTGGCGGTATCTGCGGCAAGTACAGCACAATCAGTACCGGTAAAATTGATGCGGTCAGCAATAATCTGGTCAAGCTGCGGGAAGAAATGGTTTATGGGGAATTCAGCTATGATTTGAATCCTCCGGAAAGCGGAGCCCGGAAAATAGCTGTCAATAAATCCTTGCTGGTCAATACGCTTTTCCCGCTTTATTATAATTTCTTCCATAAACTCGGTTTTGCAGTAGTCCTGCCGGTGAAAGCGGATGTCAAAGAAAAAACAGTCACTAAAAAGGATTCCACCTTCTGTTTTCCTGTCAACCAGGCCCATGAATACTTCAAGGAGATCCTGAAGATGGATGTGGATTATGTCTTCCTGCCTCATGTCAAAGGGATGTTTGTGGAAAACAGCATCCCGATCAGCCTGACCTGCCCTCTGGTTCAGGGAGAAAGCTACTATCTGCGAACAAACTTTGGCAGCGGCAATAAAAAAATCATTGCCCCTGTGCTGGATTTTGCCCAGGGTTATGACAGTATCAGGGATAAGTTTCTGGAAATAGGCCAGACTTTGGGTATCAGTAAAAACCGGGCAGCGGCCGCATATCTTTATGCCTCCGGGATCCAGAAACAATTTCTGCAGAAGTGCCATACTATAGGGGAGAAATTCCTGAGCGAGCTCGAACAAACGGGTGAAAAAGCCCTGATCTTGTTCGGCCGGCCCTATAATGCTCTGGTCCAGGAGGGGAATATGGGTGTGCCGGAAAAAGTCGCTTCCCGGGGGTATAAGATAATCCCTTATGATTTCCTGCCTTTGGAGAGCGAAGAACCTCAGCATAAAATGTACTGGTCCATGGGCCAGATGATTCTGAAAGCAGCCAAACTGGTCAAACGCCATCCCCGGCTTTTCGGCATCTACATTACCAATTTCAGCTGCGGCCCGGATTCCTTCATTGTTACCTATTTCCGGAATATAATGGGCCAAAAACCGTCTCTGACCCTGGAACTCGACAGTCATACTGCCGATGCCGGGGTTGATACCCGCATCGACGCCTTTATAGATGTCATCGTCAATTACCAGCCCGACACTGCTGAGCGCGGCCCGGAAACTCCCATTGCCCAGTATGATTATCAGAAAAAGATGGTCAAGTTAGCCACCGGCGAATATATTGCCCTGACAGACCCTTCGGTCAAGGTTGTGATTCCTTCCATGGGCCATATCGGCTCCACCTACCTGGCCGCCTCTTTCCGCAAAGTTGGCATAGATGCCGAAGCCCTGGCAGCTCCCTCGGAAGCCGAGCTGCAATTGGGCAGGGCCAATTCCACCTGCAAGGAATGTCTGCCCCTGATTCTGACTGTGGGAAGTCTATTGACTTATCTGCATAACCACAAAAATGAGCAGAGGACAATCGTCTACTTTATGCCCGAAGCACCCGATCCCTGCCGTTTTGGCCAGTATCATGTCTATACCGAGAATCTGATGAAAAAGATGGGTATCAGTAATGTCGCCCTCCTGACCCTCTCTTCAGGCAACAGTTACGGAGGTCTGGGGATCAAATACAAGCTCAGTGCCTGGAATTCGGTGGTAATATCCGATATCATGCAGGATATCTACAGTGCTATTCTGGTCCTGGCAGCAGAACAGGACCAAGCCCTGAAGATATTCAGCCAGTGTGTGCAGCAACTGGAAACAAGCATCGAGAAAGACAGCTGGGCCGGGCTCAAAAACGCCCTGGAAGATGTGGCTGCCAACCTGGCCCTGATCCCTTTGAAACAACCTCTGGCAGCGGCCAAAAAAGTGACTGTTGTGGGGGAAATCTACGTCCGGCGGGATGACTTTTCCAAACAATATCTGGTTCAGAAACTGGCCCGCAAAGGCATCATAACCAAAATCGCCTCTGTAGCCGAATGGATATATTACTGCGATTATCTGGTAAAAAATAACCTCTCCGAGTCGGCTGATTTAAGGGATAAGGTAAATCTCTATATCGAAAATATCGCCAGAAGAAAAGTTGAAAAGGAAATTAAAGGCATTCTGGCCAAGTCCAATCTCTATGAATACCACATAATCGACATCGATAAAGTAATTGCCGGCGCTCAGGATTTGATATCCCCTTATCTTTCCGGGGAAGCCATTCTGACTATCGGTACTGCCCTCATGGAAATAGTCGATCATGTTGACGGTATCATTTCCATCGGTCCTTTCGGCTGTATGCCTTCCAGAATTGCTGAAGCAGTGCTGAATCAGCAGTTAAGCAAGCATAAAGAGAAAATTTCCCTGCAGGAAATGGTCCAAAAGGTTATGCAAGTTTATCCGAATTTGCCTTTCCTGAGTATCGAATCGGATGGCAGCGCTTTTCCGCAGTTGATAGATGTGAGACTGGAGGCTTTTGCCCTGCAGGTAGCCCGGATCAATGAGCTGATCAGGAAAATTAAAACAGAAAGTGCCTGATATGATAGTATAATATACTGAACGGTATGTAGATGGTATAATATACTGAATAGTTATGTTCAATAGGCTGACAAGGGAACTAAAAGTGTTGGTCACAGAAACTAAGTTAGATAAATACGACTTCTGGAGGATAAACAGCAGTGCAGGACACATCCTTAGTGTCACAACTCCGGATCCCGACCATTTTTTCAGTCGGACCTATCAATGTCTATCTCATAAAGGCGGAACCTTTAACCCTGATCGATACCGGTCTGCTCTCGGAGGAGTCCGAGGGTGCTCTGCGGGCCGGTCTGCAGAGCCTGGGGTACAGTCTGCGAGATATCCGACGGATCCTCATCACCCACGGAGATTATGACCACTCCGGTTTGGCGGTCAGGATTGCCGAGGCTTCCGGAGCGGAAATCTATGTGCATGAGGCGGAAAAACTGAAAATGGACGGCTGGGTTCGCTTTATTTCGGGTAAAGCAGCTGTGCTGGCGACCGGGGGTGTTTCGGCGGAAATTTTTGCCGAAGTTTTAGCCGCTACCCAAAACCGGATCCCTATAGCCCAGCCCCTGGTGGAATATACTCTTTTGAAGGGCGGCGAGGTTCTGCCCTTTAAGGATTTCGAGCTGGAGGTCTATCATACCCCCGGGCATGCTCTGGGCCATCTGTGTTTCTTTTTGCGCCAACAGGGGATCCTTTTTTGCGGAGATACTCTGCTGGCCCGGGTCACGCCAAATCCCCAGCTGGAGATTGACCCCCAAGCTCCTGACGGCCGTTATAAATCCCTGAAACAATATATGAGCAGCCTGGATTTGCTGGAGAAACTTCCTGTGACTAAGGTCTATCCCGGCCATGGCCGGCCGTTTACGGAATTAAAAAAACGGATCGCCGAAATCAGGGAGCACCACCGGCTGCGTACCCAATTAATTGCCGAGACTCTCCGGGCCAAACCACTCTCGCCTTACCAGCTGGCTGTGGCCTTATACCAGGGTCTGGATGGCTATAACAATGTTTTGGGGGTTTCCGAGGTTTGGGGTCATCTGGATATCCTGCAGGAAGAGGGGCTTGTCGAAGGCCGGCTGGAAAACGGTGTTTATAGTTTTCAAACCAAGCCAGGATTCAGCTGCGTCCCGGCAGCAGGCAAAGCCAGGGCAGAGTATCGGCGGAGCAGCGCCATAGAAATGTAAGGCAATGGATAGTCCTGATCAAGTGATAATCCAGGTTAAGTGACCGTCCAGTCTTGAATCTTCCTGCTAAAAATGATAGAGTATTATGAATATTCAGTCAGAACAGTAGAGGGAGATGACTTATCTTGGCAGTAGCTTTGGTAAAGAGAGATAACACTACCCTGGAAGC
>DDXI01000091.1:14171-37315 GCA_002347475.1 Peptococcaceae bacterium UBA2264 | reverse complement strand
CTGTGGAATCAGTGCCAAAAGCTTATTAAGCAACCTTGTCTGTTTGGGGATACCGGCTTCCGACATAGAGGGAATTATCGTGACTCATGAACATATTGACCACATCCGGGGGGTTGGTACCCTGGCTCGCAAGCTGAAGATTCCTGTTTATGCTACAGAAGGCATTTGGGAGGAATTGGCCAGGACCTCGGGCCGGATCAGCCCGGAGCAGAAGGTAATAGTCCGGGACAGGTTCGGCTGTGCCGGTCTGGCCGTGGAGATTTTTCCCACTTCCCATGACAGCAGGGAAAGCTATGGGGTGCGGATTGAAAGTCATAAGGGTTCGACCCCTTTGGCAGTAGGTATTGCCACTGACAGCGGTATGATCACCGAGGAAATGAACCGGCATCTGATTGGCTGCAAGGCTCTGATTGTTGAGGCCAATCATGACAGCGAAAAGCTCTGGCAGGGGGGTTATCCCTGGTTTCTGAAAAAAAGGATCAGCAGCAATACCGGACATCTGGAAAACAGCCAGTTAGCCGAGGGCTTATTAAGCTGGATCGATGAACATACCCAGAGAGTTGTGCTGGCTCATTTAAGCGATAAAAATAATACTCCGGAACTGGCGCTGGCAACCGTACTGCGTATTTTGCGCGATTCCAATATCCCCAAACGAAATCCGGGACTTCGTATCAGGGTTGCTCCGCGTTTTTCGCCACATGAACTAATCTGCCTGCAGGAAGAGTACGCAAGGGAGGGTCAGAAATGAGTTACTACGATGATCCGGGTGATTCCAGGAGGAGGTCACGGACTTTCCCCTTTTTCACTATTGTGGCTATTGCCTTGGTCAGCGGTTTATTGGGAGGGGCATTGACAATAGGGATTGTCTCTACCATTGAAAAGAATAAACAATTTTCTTCCAGTCAATTAACCTTGAATGATAGCTCCACTCCCCCGGTTAATGTTAATATTGATTCTTCCGCCCTGCCGGTAGTGGAAATATCTAAGGCTGTGGGTCCGGCGGTTGTCGGTATTGCCAACTTCCAGACTCGCGGCAGCGTATTTGGCGGGAGCGGCTTGACTGAGGCAGCCAGTGGTTCCGGTTTTATTATCGACAGCACACACGGTTATATTGTTACCAATAACCATGTTATTCAGGGAGCAGAAAAAATTATGGTCAGTCTGGCCGATGGGCGCAATCTCGACGGTGTAGTGGTGGGAGGCGATGCCAAGACTGATTTGGCTGTGGTCAAAATTGCAGATACCAGCGATCTGACTGCGGTTCAGATAGGCGATTCCACGAAGCTTCAGGTTGGCGAGCCGGTGGTAGCTATAGGAAATCCCGGCGGCCAGGAGTTTGCCCGCTCTGTAACAACTGGAGTTGTTTCAGCAACCAACAGGACATTGGATATCGAGGGAGAATCAAGTTTTAACCTGATTCAAACTGATGCTGCGATTAATCCTGGCAACAGCGGGGGGCCTTTGACCAATTACAGCGGCCAGGTTATCGGTATCAATTCAGCCAAAAACCAGGAAGCAGGTTTTGAAGGAATGGGTTTTGCTATTCCGATTACTGATGCTATGCCCACAATCGAACAATTGATTGCTAAAGGATATGCTAGCCACCCGGCCTTATTGGTAAATATCGACAGCCGCTATACGGAAGAATACGCGGCTCAGAGAGGGTGGCCGGCGGGGGCCTATGTAGCCGGGGTTTCCGCAGGAGGTCCGGCGGAGAAAGCAGGAATTAAAATTGGTGATATCATTACAAAAGTCAATGGGACGGAAGTTTCCAATTCCCTGGCACTTACCCGTGAACTGTTCAAATATAAGCCGGGGGACAAGGTGACTGTTACCTGTTTCCGGGAGGGGACCTCTGAAGATTTTGAGGTGACCTTGGGCGAGTTAAGATCATAGGAAAGGCGCGAAAACAATTTCAGGAAATTTACGGAAAAGCGGCGAGAATTGTTCCGGGTAATTACTCGGGAAATTAGTCTGACCGGAGGGTGTAAAGCCGGAGTTGAAAAGGGAGGGGCTGACAGCTCCCCCTTTTTTAACAATAGCCCGCTTCCAAGGAAATCAGCTGGCAGGAATTCAGCCGGAGAATGGCAGGACCGGCAAGAAAAGAGACGAGGAAATGTTGCATATCAAAGTTGTGGCCGTTGGCAAAATCCGGGATATTTACTGGAAAGATGCTCTGCGGGAATACAGCAAACGTTTGAGCCCCTATCTGCGCTTAAAGCTGATTGAAGTAAATGACGAACCTTGTCCTGAGCGGCTCTCTGCAGCCGAAGAGGAACAGCTGAAAAAACGTGAAGGAGAACGGATCCTGAAAGCCTTGAATACTGATGAATATGTGGTGTTATTGGATGTTCAGGGAAAACAGCAAGACTCGGTAAGCTTTGCCCGTTTTCTGGCTGATCTGGGTATGCGGGGCCAGAACAATATTACCTTCATCATCGGGGGATCTTTGGGGGTCTCCCAGGCAGTGCGGGAACGCTCTGATTTTAGCTGGTCGTTTTCCCGGCTGACTTTTACTCATGGGCTTGCCCGGGTCATGCTGCTGGAGCAGATTTACCGGGCGGTCAAAATCAGCGAGGGCGGAACATATCACAAGTAATGATCTTGTGTTCGATACTGCTGATTCCCGGATTGGGAGCAGTAAGATCTGAGGACGAAAAATACCGGCTGGCGAGTTATTTTTCGGCGATTAAGGCAGCAAAGATCCAGGATGAGCCTGACAAAAGTTGCTTGACAGTATAGGGGGGACGTATTAGTCTAAAATATAACCTCTCAGTTACAGTCTTGTTGCGAAAATTGCAGAACTGGCTTATTCTATGCCAGAGAAGAGATTGTATCTGAGAATCTTATTGCCGCTCGATAGCTTAACAGGGCTACTGAAATTCTGTAAGGCAAAATACCTGGTTATACCGCAAGGGAGGAGTCCTTTTTACATGAATGTTTACGAAATTCTTAAAGAACGGGTTTTCAAGGCCATAGCAGCTGCAGCAGAGGCTGCCAAAGCTGGCGGAGAACTAAATTATGAGAGTCTGCCGGAGTATGTTTTGGAAGAACCGCGGGAAAAACAATATGGGGACCTGGCTACCAATCTGGCTATGGTTTTAACCAAACAAGCCCGGCGCTCACCGCGGGATATAGCGGCTGCCTTGATCAAACATTTGGATACTGCCGGGACGTGGATCGAGCGCAGCGAGATCGCCGGGCCGGGGTTTATTAATTTTTATCTGAAGCCCGCCTGGCTGGCAGAAGTAATTCCCGAGGTTCTGACTCAGGGCGCAAAATACGGTCAGGTTAATCTGGGCCAGGGACAAAAGGTACAGGTAGAATTTGTCAGTGCCAATCCGACCGGCCTTTTGCATATGGGTAATGCCCGCGGGGCTGCTCTGGGAGACAGTCTGGCCTCCTTGCTGAGCATGGCCGGTTATGAGGTCAGCCGGGAATTCTACATAAATGATACCGGCAATCAAATCGAAAACTTCGCCTTGTCCCTTGAGGCTCGCTATCTGCAGCAGTTAGGGCAGGATGTCTCTTTTCCGGAAGACGGCTACCACGGCGAGGACCTGATTGATACTGTGAAAGGCCTGATTGCCGCAGTGGGGGACAAATATCTTAATGTTGATCCTCATTTACGGCGGGAGTTTCTGACAAGATATGCCCTGGAAGAGAAACTGGGCCAAATTCGGGCAACTCTGAAGGATTTCGGAGTGGAGTATGATGTCTGGTTCAGCGAACAGTCTTTGCACGATGCCGGTCTTGTTCGTTCCACAATGGAGGATCTGGAGGAAAAGGGCTATATTTACGAGAAAGAAGGAGCCATGTGGCTGAAGTCAACTCTTTTTGGTGATGAAAAAGATGAGGTTGTGATCCGCAGCAGTGGCACTCCCACCTATTTCTCTGTGGATATTGCCTATCATCGTGATAAATTCGAACGCGGTTTTGATAAGGTAATCAATATCTGGGGAGCCGATCACCACGGTCATGTCGCCCGTATGAAAGGTGCTATGCAGGCTTTGGGCTATAATCCTGATTCCCTGCAGATCATTCTCATGCAACTGGTGCGTCTGATCCAGAATGGCGAGATTGTCCGCATGTCCAAAAGGTCGGGACAGTATATCACCTTGCGGGAGCTGATGGATGAAGTCGGTAAAGATGCTGCCCGTTTCTTCTTCCTGCTGCGTGATCCGGACTCCGCTGTAGAGTTTGACCTTGATTTGGCCAAATCACAATCGGCCGATAATCCTGTCTATTATGTGCAATATGCTCACGCCCGCTTGTGCAGCATCTTGCGTCAAGCCCAGGAAGCAGGGGTCACAATAGAGGCAGTACCGGCAAAAGAAGACCTGAGGCTTCTGCTGCAAAGTTCCGAGGAACGGGATTTACTGAAAAAAATAGCTGATTTGCCAGGGGAAATCACTATTGCCGCTCGCCTTATGGAACCGCACCGTTTGGCAAGATATGTCTTGGATCTGGCTGGCCTTTTTCATACCTTCTACAACTCTCAGCGGGTCTTAGTAGAAGATGAAAAATTGAGGCGCGCCCGCATTGCCCTGGTCCTGGCGGTAAAACAGGTCCTGGCTAATGTTTTGGACCTCCTGGGGGTGGCGGCCCCGGAAAGAATGTAGGTAAAAATCAGTGCTGGGCAGTTATCCAGGCAGGAAATATTTAGGTCGGGGTTGAATATAAGGTAAATCTGACATTTTCCAAGGGCTCTTTTTGTTACCAAGGTGAAAGGTGGTGGAGATTTTGACCTATTCAAAGAATCGGCAACCTCAATTATCTGAAGCCGACATAGCCTTTGAATTGCTGCAGGCCCATGGCCGTCCCCGCAATTATCACAGCCTGATTGTCGAAGTGCTTACCCGTCTGGATTTGCCCATAGATGCCAGGAGTATTTCGGCAGTTTTGACGCAGATTAACCTGGATACCAGATTCGTTTATACAAAACAAGGCGAATGGGGTCTGAAAGCCTGGGTACCTGTGCGCAATTCCAAAAAACAGTCTCTTGTAAATTTGCTGAACAACACGGTTGTTTCTGAGGAGGAAAGTGACGGAGACCGCAAATATGAAGATAAATGGGGGCTTGTCTGAGCGGTAGCTCAGACAAGCCGGGATTAACCTTGACAATATCTCCAAACAAGAATAGAATAATTTTGTGAAAATTTGAGCTAGTGCGTTCAGCGGACTAGCTTTTTTATGTTTAATGCATTTTAATGCATTTTTATACAATTTAATATTATTCGGGGTAAGTTTGCTATACCTGTGTCCGGCATATGTCTGGTATACTTATGTCTGGTGTATGTCTGATTTGCCCCAGGCTGATGAATTTTGCTTTTACTAATATTTGGTAAACAGGACTAAGGTTATCAGCGCACAGGTGCTTTCTGATATGTCTGTTTTTATATGTGTGGGGCATATGTTAAATATATCCTTCAAAAATTAAGGTAAACATTAATGCTATATTGCTATATTTGATTTACCTGGATCATTAGTAGAAAATTACGGGTTGTGGGGAAAGGATTGGGTAAAACCAGATGACAAAACTAATTTTTGTAACAGGTGGGGTGGTTTCTTCTCTTGGTAAGGGAATTGCAGCTTCTTCTCTGGGGTGTCTTTTGAAAAACAGGGGTTTAAAAGTGGCGATCCAAAAATTTGATCCCTACATCAATTTTGACCCCGGGACAATGAGTCCATATCAGCACGGGGAGGTATTTGTCACTGATGACGGAGCTGAAACAGACCTGGACCTTGGTCACTACGAACGTTTTATCGATGTGCCGCTGTCGAAAAGCAGTAATGTAACAACTGGTAAGATTTACTGGTCTGTGATCAGTAAAGAACGTAAAGGGGACTATCTCGGAGGAACGGTACAGGTTATCCCGCATATCACGAACGAGATTAAGGAACGGATTTATCGTGTGGCTCGGGAAAGTCATCCGGATGTGGTGATTACGGAAATAGGCGGCACAGTGGGAGATATCGAATCATTGCCTTTTTTGGAAGCCATTCGCCAAATGCGCAGTGACATCGGCAGTGAAAATGTGGTCTATATCCATGTGGCCCTGGTGCCCTACCTGGCAGCCTCCGGGGAATTAAAAACCAAGCCGACCCAGCATTCGGTCAAGGAACTCAGAGGGATAGGGATTCAGCCCAATATACTTATTTGTCGATCTGAACACGAACTATCTGATGAAATGAAGGAAAAACTAGCCTTATTATGTGATATCGACCGAAAGGCAATAATCCAGTGCCTGGATGCCTCGACAATCTATGAGGTTCCTCTGATGCTGCAAAAAGAAGGGCTGGACAGTATTGTCCTGCGCCGGCTGGGTATTAAAGCTCCGCCGGCCGATATGACGGAATGGAAGGCTATGGTGGAAAAAATCAAATCCCCGACTTGCGAGGTCGAGATTGCTATTGTGGGTAAATATGTTGCTTTACCCGACGCTTATCTCAGTGTTGCTGAAGCCTTGCGTCATGCCGGGACAGAGCAAGGCGCTAAAGTACAGATTTACTGGGTCAATGCCGAGGAATTAGAGAATGCCACGGCCAGGGAGTATCTGGAAGGGATAGACGGTATCCTTGTACCCGGGGGATTTGGTAATCGGGGCATAGAAGGAAAAATCAAGGCCATAAAATATGCCCGGGAGGAAAAAGTTCCTTATCTCGGAATCTGTTTAGGCATGCAATGCGCTGTAATCGAATTTGCCCGTAATGTCTGCGGTATGACGGGGGCAAACAGCACCGAATTTGATCCCGATACTCCTTATCCGGTAATCGATATTTTGCCCGAGCAAAAGGATATCGAAGACAAAGGCGGGACAATGCGCCTGGGGCTTTCTCCCATAAAATTAGAGGAGAACAGCAAGGCTTTCCAGGCTTATCAGGATGAGGTTATTTACGAGCGCCACCGGCATCGTTATGAGGTCAACAATCAATATCGGAAAGAACTGGAAGAGGCTGGTCTGAGGTTTCCCGGCACATCCCCTGACGGTCGTCTGGTAGAAATTATTGAATATCCGCAGCACCAGTGGTTTGTAGCCTCCCAGTTTCATCCGGAATTCAAATCCCGGCCTAACCGGCCGCATCCCCTTTTCCGGGAGTTTATTAAGGCTGCTTTGGCCAATCGCCAAACCCGTGTTGAATCCGCTGCAACCAACAGCGGCAGAGCGTGAATTGGGTGAAAATATTTATTGACTCTAATCATACGGCAGGGAGCTGAAAATAGTGGCAAATATACTTGTTGTAGACGATCAGTTGGGAGTAAGACGACTTCTTTTCGAAACCTTTAAAGAGGAGCACCATACTGTAGAAATGGCGGCTGACGGTATCGAAGCACTCCAAATTATGCAGAATTTTCATCCGGACTTGATTCTGATGGATATGAAGATGCCGGGGATGAATGGCCTGGAGACTTTGCGGAGGATCAGAGCCATGGGTAATAAAGTCGATGTTATTATGATGACCGCTTATGGAGATTCCCAAAACATGGTTCAGGCCAAAGGACTGGATGTTATCCACTACCTGAGCAAACCCTTTGATCTTTTCGAGTTACGCGATCTGGTCAGAGAAGTATTCAGGAAGCAGGAAGCAGAGGCAGGAAAATCTTAATATTTGCCGAATTGTTAAGGGAGAGAAAGAGGTGGTAATCATGATTCTAGCAACAACCGCTACAGTTGCGGCTCTGTGTTCCAATTGCGGAGAGATGGAGTTTCAGGCTCTTTCCCTTTTTGCTTTTTCCCGGCTAGGACATGAAAGTTTTAAATGCCACTGTCGCACACCCTTATTAAAGGTCTCCAGCCATAATCGGCGGGTGTTCAGTTTGTATTACCAGTGTGCTTATTGCGGAGAGACTCATTACCTGCGCTTAAACCGGCGGGCGATATGGGGAAAAAAGGCCCTGCCTCTGATTTGTCCGGAGTTCAGCGCAATTGTCGGCTTTATCGGTCCAAAACAAAAGGTGGTTCAAGCCTGCCAGGAACAGGAGAAATCTATGGGGGAACTGGCAGAGGAATTAGGTTATGTGGAAGAGTTTGAAAACCCGGAAGCTATGCTTAGACTGCTTGATCATCTGCATAGTCTGGCTGAAGAAGATAAGCTGGGCTGCGGCTGCGGCAACCATCAGCTGGCATTCGAATTATTGCCGGACAGAATTGAGCTTTATTGCGATTTATGCGAGGCTCTGGGAATAATTTATGCCGACAGCATGGACAAGATTTGGCCGGTGGTAAGTATGGGTGCTCTGTATCTGGAAGAGAACAACACCTGGTTTATCAATCGGGCTTGCGAGCGGCAGTTGGCTATGATAAATAAAGAAGAATAGGGCGGAGCAGGATAAGCTCATTTGAGTCTGATTTTAGCTTCGTAATCGAACAGGAGTGTTAAAAGTATGCAGTTTTTCTTAGATACGGCAAACATTGAGGAAATTACACAGGCTTGGAATATGGGGGTTATCTCCGGGGTAACAACTAATCCCAGTCTGGTAGCCCGGGAAGGAAAAGATTTTCATGGTCTCTTGCGTGAGGTAACGGGAATTGTCGACGGGCCGATCAGCGCCGAGGTTATTGCCCTGAATTCGGAAGGGATGGTGACTGAAGCACGGCTTCTGGCGGGAATTCACCCCAATATTGTCGTCAAGATTCCCATGACAGCAGCAGGCCTGGCGGCAGTAAAAATTCTGGCTGCCGAGAATATCCAGACCAATGTCACCCTGGTGTTCAGTGCTGTTCAGGCTTTGCTGGCAGCCCGAGCCGGAGCAACTTATGTCAGTCCTTTTTTGGGGCGGCTGGACGATATCGGAGAAAACGGTTTGCAGCTGCTGGAAGATATTTGCGATATTTTTCTTGTTCATGATCTGCCAACAAAGGTAATTGCTGCCAGTATCCGTAATCCTGTGCATGTGACTGAAGCGGCCAAGATTGGGGCGGATTGTGCCACGTTACCTTACAATGTCTTGCTCCAGCTTTTCAAACATCCCCTGACAGATGCCGGGATTGAGAAATTCCTGGCCGATTGGAAAAAATTATAAAAATAATAAGTGTTAGATTATCTGGCATTTGCCTGCCGTTTCTCAGAGCAGGTAAATGCCTTTTCTGCATTATTTACGCGCAGCCAGTATTTATTCCTGGAAACCTCTGATTGACATAATGTTTGAAAACCAGGCAATTTCAGGCCTAAGGCCTGGTCTGTTGTGACTAACGGTACTTGAAAGCCGCGAAAAAGTATGACACAATTTCCTTAAGAGTTCAAATATGATGCATATTTAAGATGTTGATACGGTATAGTTATTTGAAAACAAAAATAATAATTATTGCTGTACTTAAACATTAAACATCAAATTTGAGGGGGTATAGATATGGATAGAATATTTACGATGGAATTTGCCAGGGTGACTGAAGCAGCTGCTTTGGCTGCAGCGCGCTGGGTGGGGCGGGGAAATAAGACAGCAGCCGATGATGCGGCAGTGGAAGCTATGCGGGCTGTTTTCGATACATTGCATATAAGCGGTACAGTGGTTATCGGAGAAGGGGAAATGGATGAGGCTCCCATGCTTTACATAGGGGAGTGCCTGGGTAACGGTGATAAACCCGAACTGGACATTGCCGTAGATCCTTTGGAAGGAACAAATATTGTAGCTAAAGGACTGAACGGAGCTATTGCTACTATGGCTATTGCTGACAAAGGTGTCTTGCTGAATGCGCCGGATATGTATATGGACAAGATCGCCGTTGGTCCGGCAGCGGTGGGACGGGTTCATCTGGATGCCCCGGTGCGGGAGAATTTAAGGAACGTAGCTGATGCTCTGAATAAAGAAATAAATGATTTGACAGTTGTGATTTTGGACCGGGCGCGTCACCGGAAACTTATACAGGATGTCCGGGATTGCGGGGCCCGGATCAGACTGATTACCGATGGTGATGTTTCGCCTGCTGTAGCCTGTGCTATTGAAGGCACAGGGGTAGATATAATGATGGGAATCGGCGGGGCTCCGGAAGGGATACTGGCTGCAGCTGCTTTGCGCAGTGTTGGCGGAGAAATGCAGGGCAGGCTTTGGCCGGAAAATGACAGCGAGATCACCCGGGCCAAGGCTATGGGTATTGAAGATATCAATAAATTATTGACCTTGAACGATATGGTTAAAAGTGAGGACGTTTTTTTTGTAGCTACAGGTATTACAGAAGGTCATCTCTTGCGGGGCGTAATCTTTACCCCGCAAGGGGCTACAACCCATACTATAGTCATGAGGGGAAAAACCGGCACAGTGCGCTTCATTGAAGCCAGACACTGTTTTGCCAAGAAACCCAGGAATATGATTAAAGGTGTCCTCTTGACCTCTGACTGATTCTTATGCTAGAATGTTTAAAGTTAACCAATCTGAAGCTGAAAAAGGGCGGTTGGTTAAGGCTTGACTGACTATTGTTCCCAGGGGAAAGAAGGTGACTTCATGAAAGAAAAAATTCATCCTAAATACGAGGAAACTACCATTACCTGTTCTTGTGGTGAGGTAATCAAAACTGCCAGCACCAGGAAGAATATTAAAGTGGAAATTTGTTCGAAATGTCATCCCTTTTATACAGGTGTTCAGCGTTTTGTAGACACAGGCGGACGAGTTGATCGCTTCAAAAAGAAATACGGGATGTAATAACAACGGTGCAAGTCGTTGACGAGTAAAAAGCAGAGCGCTCGCTCTGCTTTTTACGTAATACAATGGAGTAGTGTAATATACGAAGCGCCAAGGCTGATGTTCAGGTACAGCGAGCCCAGTTCAGGAATAGGTATTACAAGCTTCGGATACGAAAGGTGGGTGCTAAAATGAGTAAGCCGGTCCAGTACGGGGGACAAGCTGTTATTGAAGGAGTTATGATGAGGGGCCCGCGGGAGTACGCAGTTGCAGTACGTTTGCCGAACGGCGAAATCGAGGTCTCCCGCCAGGCGGTAACTTCCTGGACTTCCCAGCCTTTATTTAAACTGCCTGTTTTACGCGGTTTTGCCGCCTTGATCGATTCTTTGGTACTTGGAATCAAGGTGCTGACTTTTTCCGCTAACAAAGCTGTGGGTGAAGATGAGGAAGAATTGGGATTTGTGGAAATATTTCTGACTGTCTTACTGGCCCTGGGTTTGGGAGTTTTATTGTTCGTAGCTTTACCGACCGGTGCAGCCCACTTGTTGGAGGGGAAGGTTCAGGGCGTTTTCTGGCAGAACATGCTGGAAGGCGGTATTCGCTTGCTGGTTTTTCTGCTCTACGTTCTCCTGATTTCACGGCTTAAGGATATTCAGAGAGTCTTTCAGTATCATGGCGCCGAACACAAGGTTATTTATAACTATGAGTCCGGGCAGGAGCTGACTGTAGAAAATTCCCGCAGATTCACTACCCTGCATCCCCGCTGTGGCACGAGCTTTTTGCTGATCGTTGTGGTAGTGAGTATCTTTGTCTTTGCTTTTCTGGAATTGCATCCTTTGTGGTGGCGGATTGTATCGCGGATTTTATTAATGCCGGTGGTGGCTGGTCTGGCTTATGAAATACTGAAATTCAGTGCCAACCATTTGGAGTCACCCTGGCTTAAATGGCTGATTGTACCAGGCATGTTTTTGCAGAGAATGACAACCCGCGAGCCGGATGATGCTCAGATTGAAGTAGCCCTGGCTGCTCTGGGTGGGGTATTGGAATCGGGCCAGGAACTGACTTGATGCCCTTTGCCGGGCTGGAAATTGAGGCGCCGGGAGTTGACATAAATATTTGAGGTGTAGAAATGTTAGATAAATTAAAGGAAATTGAAGGAAGATACGATGAACTCAGCAGCCTTCTCAGCGATCCGGAAATGATTGCAAATCAGAGTGAATGGCAAAAGCATGCCAAAGCTCAGTCTGCTATAGCTGATGTTGTTGCCAAATACAGGGAATATAAGGAATATGTCAGGCAACTGGCGGAAACTGAAGACCTTTTGAAAGAAAACCTGGATCCTGAATTGCGGGAGATGGCCGAAACAGAACGGGCAGATTTGCTCCACCACTGTACAGAACTGGAGAATGTTATGAAGGTCCTCTTGCTGCCCAAAGATCCTAATGATGAGAAAAACGTTATTATGGAGATCCGGGCCGGGGCCGGTGGAGAAGAGGCGGCTCTGTTTGCCGGTGTTTTATATAAAATGTACTGCCGTTATTCGGAACAGCAGGGTTGGAAAACGGAACTTCTTAGTGCCAGTTATACGGATATCGGCGGATTTAAGGAAATAATTTTCCTGATAGACGGTTTTGGAGCTTACAGTAAACTTAAATTTGAAAGCGGCGTCCATCGTGTTCAGCGTATTCCGACCACTGAGTCTGGGGGAAGAATCCATACTTCCACCGCGACAGTAGCAGTGCTGCCTGAAGCCGAGGAAGTAGATGTAGAAATTGGCCCCAATGACCTGCGAATCGATATTTTTTGCTCCAGTGGGCCAGGCGGACAATCAGTCAATACAACTCAGTCGGCAGTGCGGATTACTCATCTGCCGACGGGGCTGGTTGTTTCCTGCCAGGATGAGAAATCTCAGCTTAAGAATAAAGATAAGGCTATGCGTGTCCTGAGGGCCAGGCTGCTGGAAAAAGTACAGGAAGAGAAGACCGGGGCACAAGCTTCCGAACGGAAAAGTCAGGTTGGGACAGGAGACCGCAGCGAAAGGATCAGGACTTACAATTATCCTCAGGGCAGGGTCACAGATCACCGTATAGGGTTGACTCTCCACCGCCTGGAAACAATTCTGCTGGGTGATCTGGAAGAAATTATCCAGGCCTTGAATATGTCTGATCAAACTGAACGTTTAAAGGCTGAGGTCAAATGAAGATTTTACAACTGCTCCATGAAAGCACTCTCATACTGGAGGCCGCCGGTGTGGCCGGGGCGCGTTTTGAGGCAGATTTATTGCTGGCAGCAGTACTGGGTCTGACCCGGTCTGAGCTGTATGGTGATTTTGAGCGGGTTTTAACTGAAACTGAGATCAGGGACTGCCAGGTGCTGATTGAGCGCCGCCAGAGCAGGGAGCCTCTGCAATATATCCTGCAGCGCCAGGAATTTATGGGATTAGATTTTTATGTGGATGAGCGGGTCCTGATTCCCCGGCCCGACAGCGAGATCCTGGTGGAGAAATTGCTGGATTTACTGAATAATGATAAGGGGGAAACCTTTCCCCGGATCCTGGATCTCTGCACAGGCAGCGGGGCGCTGGCTATCGCCATTGCCTTTTACCGGCCTCAGACTCAGGTAGTGGGAACAGACTTGTCGGCCCTGGCCTTAGAGGTTGCTGCTGCCAATGCCGCGCGTCTGGGTGTGCAGGTGGATTGGCGCCAAGGCGATTTTCTGAACACAGCGGAGCGGGAACAATGGGACTGGATCATTACCAACCCCCCCTACGTCTCTACCCGGGCTTATGAGGAATGTCAGCCGGAGATTTTTTTTGAACCGGACTTGGCTTTTCGGGGTGGTACTGATGGTCTGGACTTCTACCGGCGCTTGGCCCTGGAGGCTCCGCCTTTATTGAAAACAGGAGGCAGGATCTTAATGGAGATCGGTTGGGATCAAGGCAGGCAGGTACAGAAGATTTTTGAAAATCGGGATTTTAAAACAACAGTTTTTCCTGATTTAGCCGGGCGGGACAGGGTTGTTTTAATGGAGTGAGATAAATGAAAACCAAAAGAATTTATATTGACCAAACAAATCCGGACTTGAAGCTGCTGGCCGAGGCTGCTGATTTGCTGCACAGCGGGGAAGTTGTGGCTTTTCCCACGGAAACTGTTTACGGTTTAGGGGCCAATGCCCTGGATGCCCGGGCTTGTGCCAAAATCTTTGAGATCAAAGGGAGACCGCCGGATAATCCTTTGATTGTTCATGTCTCTAACCGGACTATTGCTGATACTGTTATCGCTTCCTGGAACGAAGCCGCCGAGATTTGCATGCGAACTTTTTGGCCCGGGCCCCTGACCCTTGTTTTGCCCAAAAAAGCCTTAGTTCCCGCTGTGGTTACCGGCGGTCTGGAAACAGTGGCTATTCGTATGCCCAGGCATCCGGTGGCCCTGGCTTTGATCGAACTGACGGGACTTCCCATTGCTGCTCCCAGTGCCAATATTTCGGGAAAACCGAGTCCAACCAGCGGAGAACATGTCTGGCAGGATTTGCAGGGCCGAATCAAACTAATAATTGATGCCGGCCGCTGCCAGGTTGGTTTGGAATCTACCGTGCTGGATCTCAGCGGCCAAATACCGACGATCCTCCGTCCGGGAGGAGTTACCAGGGAGGAACTGCAAAAGGTTTTGGGAGAAGTTGAGGTTGATCAGCCGGCTCCCCGCCAGGCTCCCAAAGCTCCCGGTATGAAATACCGGCATTATGCTCCCAATGGTGAGCTGCTGCTAATTTTGGGGCCAAGCGAAAGAGTGATTGCCCGCATCCTGACAGAAACCCGGAAGGCTCAGGCTAACTCACAAAAAGTGGCTATCCTTTGTACCGCCGAGAGCGCTCCCCTGCTGGAGAGCGGGCGGCCGGACCTGCTTTTTGTGCTCGGTTCGCAAAAACTGCCGGAGGAGGTCGGCGTTAATCTTTTCCAAGGACTGAGATTATGCGATGAACAGGGAATTGAGGTTATTCTGGCAGAGGGAGTAGAAGAAAGCGGGCTGGGGATGGCGATAATGAATCGCCTGCAAAAAGCTGCCGGCCAGAAGATCATCAGAGTATAGAAACAAACTGCGGCAGATGACAGCTGCTGTTCTTTTTCAGAAGCATTAGGGAGAGATGAGTTGATGAGTGCAAAATTGCTTTTTGTTTGTACCGGAAATACTTGCCGCAGTCCTATGGCTGAAGGGCTGGCCCGGGTCATTTTTGGCTGTGAAGAGGTGGGATCAGCAGGCCTGGCAGCCAGGGACGGCTTGGGGGCCAGTGCTGAAGCGGCAGCTGTAATGCAGGAAATGGGGATAGATCTGAGCGGCCATCGCTCGCAAAGGATCACCGGGGAACTGATGGCCTGGGCCGACTGGATCATACCCATGACTTCGGCCCACGAATTCAGGCTATGTCTGCTCTATCCTCAATACAGCGGCAAACTGCGCTCTTTGGGAGCCTGGGGTGAGCAGGGGTGTGATATTGAAGATCCCTGGGGCGGCTCTCTGGAATCTTATCGCCAATGTGCCCGGACTATTTCTGAACTATTGTTGTCAGTAAAGGAAAAGCTGGTCTGACTGTAGGCAGTATCTGGTGCTAAGCTTTTGTGAAATATTTAATTTAAATTAGTGGCATAATCTTGAGAAAGAGTTTAAACTATGTAAGGATAATAATGTCTATGTAACTGCACATTATGACTCGGATTTTCTGCTGATTCAGGCCTCAACGATTTTTCAAGCAGGGATTTGTCACAATTTGTAGAAGGAGTAGAATAAAATGTCAGGAAGTAGGAAGTAGGAAGTAGGAAGTAGGGCGGGGGTGTTTTCTTGGCTAGAGTAGCATTGGGGTCGGATCATGGTGGTTTTCAGCTGAAGGATGAGATCAGTAAATATTTACATGGCCAGGGGTTTGAGATACTTGACTGCGGAACAAATTCGACCGATTCGGTTGATTATCCGCGTTTTGGCTTTGCAGTTGCCCAGGCTGTCCTTAACGGTCAGGTTGATTACGGTATCGTTGTATGCGGTACAGGACAGGGAATTGCCATGTCAGCTAATAAATTGTCCGGAATCAGAGCAGCTGTATGTTCAGAAACTTATTCTGCCCGCATGGCCCGGGAACATAATAATGCTAATATTCTTGCTTTAGGTGAGCGTATTATCGGTGTTGGACTGGCTTTGGATATCGTGGATGTCTTTCTTCATACGGACTTTGCCGGGGGAAGACATAGTAAACGCTTGGAGCTGATTGCGGCGCTGGAACGCGGGGAGAAAATTTAGGAAGGTGGAGTAAGGAAAACCGTGACGGAGAAAACTAAGCAATCAGAGCAATGGATTTTGGAGTTGGCTGATTGCTGGCAAAATATTCTTACAGATTTCTTTGCTAAAGTTAAACTGCGGCCCAAGCAAATCCTGGTTTTGGGTTGCAGCACCAGTGAAGTCAGGGGCCGACAAATCGGCCGGGGCAGCAGTCTGGCAGTGGCTGAAGCATTATTGCCGCCGTTACTGAAATGGGTCGGCCGGTATGATGTCTTTCTGGCTGTGCAGGGTTGCGAGCATATCAACAGGGCTTTGGTGGTGGAAGAAGCTTGTGCTGATTATTATAAACTGGAACAGGTTACTGTTTTGCCTGTCCTGGATGCCGGGGGAGCTATGACCGTTCAGGCCTGGCAAAGTTATACAGCTCCACAGATGGTCGAAGTACTGCAGGGACATGCCGGAATCGATATCGGAGATACCTTCATCGGAATGCATCTGAGACCGGTTGTTATCCCATTGCGCCTGCAGGTCGGGTCCTTGGGCCAGGCTCATATTACATTTGCCTGTACCCGGCCGCGTTTAATCGGCGGTGCCCGGGCAGTATATCCGTGAACGGAGTTTCGAAGTCCGTTAGAAGTCCGTTAAATAAAATCCGAAGTCTGGTATTGGGGGGTTGAAAATCAGGCTGGGAACCTCGGGTTTACAGCAGACGAATCAAGTGAGTGCCACGCTAACAGTTATTGGTAAGTACGGCCTCA
Source organism: Peptococcaceae bacterium UBA2264 (assembly GCA_002347475.1). Lineage (GTDB taxonomy): Bacteria > Bacillota > Desulfitobacteriia > Desulfitobacteriales > Desulfitobacteriaceae > UBA2264. The sequence goes on along the minus strand of DDXI01000091.1, from coordinate 20,675 downwards.
GATTACTGTTTATAGGAGTGTGGATAAGACAATATGGATTACATTAAACAATGGATTCTGGCTCAGGATCCCGAAGTAGCCCAGGCTATTGAGCAGGAGGAAAAACGTCAGCAGTATAAGATTGAGATGATTGCTTCAGAGAATTTTGTCAGTCGGGCGGTTATGGCTGCTCAGGGATCTGTACTTACCAATAAATATGCTGAAGGGTATCCAGGCAAACGTTATTACGGCGGCTGTGAATATGTAGATATAGTTGAGGATCTGGCCCGGGAGCGGGCTAAAAAGCTTTTTGGTGCAGAGCATGCCAATGTTCAGCCCCATTCCGGGGCCCAGGCCAATACAGCAGTCTATTTTGCAGTATTGAAACTGGGCGATACGGTTCTGGGGATGGATTTGACTCATGGGGGCCATTTGACTCACGGCAGTCCGGTCAATATCTCCGGAATGTATTATAATTTCGTTCCCTATGGTGTGGATCCGGAGACAGAACAGCTGGATTATGAACAAGTACGGACTCTGGCCCAGCAGCACCGGCCTAAATTAATTGTGGCCGGGGCCAGTGCCTATCCCCGGATAATCGATTTCGCCAGACTTAGGGAAATTGCCGATGAAACCGGGTCACTGCTGATGGTCGATATGGCCCATATTGCCGGTCTGGTGGCCACAGGAATCCATCCCAATCCTATTCCCCATGCCCATTTTGTGACCACGACAACCCATAAAACTTTGCGCGGTCCCCGGGGCGGAATGATACTTTGTCCTTCCGAATTTGCCCAAAAAATTGATAAAGCCATATTCCCGGGCATCCAGGGCGGGCCGCTCATGCATGTTATTGCCGCTAAAGCAGTGGCTTTCGGGGAAGCTCTGCAGCCCGAGTTTTCCGTGTACCAGCAGTGCACCGTAGATAATGCCAAGGCTTTGGCTCAGGCTTTGAGTGCCCGCGGTTTTCGTTTGGTTTCGGGAGGAACGGATAACCATCTCATGCTCCTGGATGTACAGACCAAGGGTTTAACAGGTAAAGGAGCTGAATTCATCCTGGATGAGGTCGGCATTACCGTTAATAAAAATACGATTCCATTCGATAAGGCCAGCCCTTTTATAACCAGTGGCATCCGGATCGGAACCCCAGCTGTCACAACCAGGGGTATGACTCCGGAGGCTATGGAGAGAATAGCTTTGGCTATAGATCTGGCCTTGACTTCCAGAGAAAATAATGCTTCCCGGTTGGCCGAAGCAAGGCGAATTGTCGAGGAATTATGCCGGGAGTTTCCGCTTTATCAAAATATTGGCTAAGATCGAATTCCTGCTGTGAATCTGCTGTCTGTGGTATGGCAGATAAACTGTGCCTGACAGGAATAATATTATGCAGCAGAAAGCAGCGCTTAAATATCAAAAGATAGGAACGAGATAATGAGCAAATCGGAGCGTCCCAGCTGGGACAGTTATTTTATGCAAATTGCCCAGCTGGTAGCCAGCCGGTCTACCTGTATGCGGCGTCAGGTAGGCGCCGTTATTGTCAAAGATAAACAGATTTTGAGCACCGGCTATAATGGAAGTCCCTCAGGACTCAGGCACTGCGGTGAAGTCGGCTGTTTGCGGGAAGTTCTGAATATTCAGCCAGGCGAGCGGACAGAGATTTGCCGGGCTGTGCATGCCGAACAAAATGCCCTCTTGCAGGCCGCCCGGCATGGGGTAGCTATAGAAGGGGCGGATATGTATACCTCTGTTCAGCCCTGTGTGCTTTGCACCAAGATGATTATTAATGCAGGAATCAAAAGAGTAATTTATGCCAGTCCATATCCTGACCCCATGGCCTTGGATATGGTGGAAGAATCCGGCCTGGAGTTATTGCCCTATAAGTAAGGCATATCTGCCGCCGGCAGGTATGTGCATAGAGCCGGCAGTTGGAAGGATGTTGCAAGGTGACTAATCGGCGTAAAATTATGGTTGTGTTTGGGACCCGTCCGGAAGCTATTAAAATGGCTCCGGTGATCCAGGCTCTCTGCCGCAGGGATAGTATACACTGTCAAGTGACAGTAACAGCTCAGCACAGGGAGATGCTGGATCAGGTTTTACAGTTGTTTCAGATAAAACCGGATTTTGACCTTAACTTAATGAAAGCAGGACAAACCCTGACAGACATTACGGCCAGAGTTTTGCAGGGGCTTAGAGAAGTTTTGCAGCAGGAAAAGCCGGAGTTAGTTCTGGTTCACGGAGATACGACAACCACCTTTGCTGCAGCCCTGGCGGCTTTTTATGCCAAAATACCAGTAGGCCATGTGGAGGCCGGGCTGCGTACCGGCAACAAATATTCTCCCTATCCGGAAGAAATGAACCGTAAACTCACTTCTTCTTTAACTGATCTGCACTTTGCTCCCACCACAACAGCCAGGGACAATCTTTTGCGGGAAGGGATATTGGCAGATGATATCCACATAACCGGTAATACGGTGATCGATGCTCTCCTGGCTACGGTCAGGCAGAATTATATTTTTGTCAACAAGGAAATTCGCCAGATTCTGGCCAGGGAAAAGGGCAGGCGGATGATTATGGTTACGACGCACCGCCGGGAAAATTTGGGAGAGCCTATGCGCCAGATTTACCGCGCTTTAGCCGGGATACTAGCAAAATATCCGGATACTTATGTTCTTTTTCCAGTACATAAAAATCCCAAAGTTCGGGAAGTTGTGGAAGAAGTATTGGGGGCAAACTCCAGGGTGCATCTGATTGAACCCATGGACTATGAGCCATTTGTTAATCTGATGGCCAAGGCTTATCTGATTTTAACGGATTCCGGAGGAATTCAGGAGGAAGCGCCTTCTCTGGGCAAGCCTGTCCTTGTTGTCAGGGATACGACTGAACGGCCGGAGGCAGTTGCTGCCGGGACAGTCTCTCTAGTGGGGACGAACTATGAAAAAGTCTTTGCTGAACTGAACCGTTTATTGACTGACGAGCAGGCCTACAAGATTATGGCCATGAGTATTAACCCCTATGGAGACGGCCGGGCAGCTGAACGCATTGCCGGGATTATTAGCAAATAATAGCTAATAAACAGAAATTGTTACGAAAAATGAGATTAAATGTTGCTCCGGAAAAGAATCCTGAAAATAATACTATAATCATCTGTCCTGGATAGCAGGAATTCGGGGTTGCTTGGCGAATAATAGTACATTGGTCAGGTAATAGTAGTACTCTTGTCAGCTGAGGATAGGGCCTTCGTCAGGTCCTGGTTTCGACATTTCGACAAAGTTGCGTTTCGACAAAGCTGCAGTTTGCCTGGTCAAGGAAAGTACATAATCAGGTTTAGCGGGTATACAAATATGGTTATAATATGGTTATAAGGATGAATTGAGTATGGCAGAAAACCGCAAAGTCCTGCTGAAGGCTATAGCGTTTGGAACAACTATTGCAACAACTTTGGCAGGACTGGTACTAGGCGGTTTTTTTCTGGGCCGTTATCTGGATAACCTCTGGGGGACCCGTCCCTGGATGCAATTGATTCTGATACTCGCTGGAGTAATACTCGGAGGGATAAATATCGTGCTGACCCTTATGAAAATCGGAAAAACTGATAATGAGAACTGAGAAGGCAGCTTTTCTGGGCGGCATGATTTGTATATTGCTGGCAATTGCCATTTCCGGTAATAAAGCTTGGTTTGGAGCATTACTGGGTTACTGGCTAAGTTTTATAAGTTCTAAATTTCTTTACCGTGATACAGAATATTCGGTCCAGGTCAGTGTACCTGAAGCGCTCAAACGCATGCACCGGGGATTTTTTCTGCGTTTAGGCGCAATTTCATTGGTTGTCGTCGGGATTGCCCGTTTTCAAACGGCATGGCTTCCCAGCTTGGTAGCAGGAATAGCAGTTGGGATTCCGGTATCCCTGATTTTAATATTGCGGCGGCATATTTTGAACGGAAAGGGGTGATAACAGAATGCATGAAGAAACAGTTCTTTGGCACCTTGGAAATATGACGTTCCACGGAAAGACATTAACAATGACTTGGCTGGTAATGGCCTTCATCTTAATTTTATGTTTTTTAGGTGTACGTCATTTGACAAGTGGTAAACCAGGAAAGATGCAAAATATCCTGGAGTGGATCATTGACTTTGTTCGAGGGTTGATCACAGACAATATGGACTATGAAAAAGGACGCCCTTTACTAGCTTATTTGGTAACATTGATCATGTTTATTTTCTTTTCCAATGTACTCGGGCTCATACCGAATTTCACCCTTAATTTATTCGAACATTTTGGGGTTGAATGGGCCCAACTTAATAAGATCTTCGAGGGACCAAGCCTGATGTCTCCGACAGCTGACATCAATACAACGATTGCCTTAGCCCTTCTGAGTATTACTTTGGTATTATTTCTTGGTATTAAACATAGGGGAGCAAAATATTTCAAACACTTTATTGAGCCGATTCCTGTGTTTTTACCAATACATCTCATTGATTTGCTTGCCAAACCGATGACCTTGGCTTTCCGTCTATTTGGCAACATCTTCGCAGGAGAAGTTCTGATTAAAGTAATTTTAATGCTGCCCGGTATTTATGTTCTCCCGGCAATTTTTCCGGATACCATTTGGCTGGGGTTCAGCCTGTTTATCGGCGCAATTCAATCATTTGTTTTTACGGTACTAACAACTGCCTATATTGGTCAGGCAGTCTCGGAATCCCATTAAGTCCCGGAACCTTGTTTCGGAACAAGTTGCTTCAGAAGTCGGGTTAGAGATATTTGGCTTTTGAACTCTGACTTCTGTTACGTATTGCCCATTTTCAGTAACGTTAAGACGTACTGAGGGAATAACTTTTTATTCGGGGTATTAAGAAAGGAGGAAACTCTGTGGAATTATTAGGCGCAATGATAGGTGCAGGTTTAGCTTGTGGATTAGCTGCCCTGGGAGCTTCAATTGGTAATGGTAATGTTATTTCCAAGACAATCGAAGGTGTTTCCCGCCAGCCAGAGGCTAAAGGCTCACTGCAAGGAATCATGTTTATCGGCGTTGGTTTGATCGAAGCTTTGCCGATTCTTTCCTGGGTCGTTGGTCTTCTCCTCTATCTGAAGTAAGTCTTAATGTGGGTGAAGAGCTATCTTACGCCCGCTAGGAACAAGGGGGGACGTGAGTTCCCCCTTGAAAAAGTCTTTCCCAGACGAACTGACGAGAGAGGGGGTAAACGATGAATATCCTACATTTTGACTATACTTTACCAGCGCAGATCATATCCTTCTTGCTGCTCGTTTGGCTTCTCAGTAAATATGCCTGGAAGCCTCTGATGAATATGATGGAACAACGGCGTATCAATATCGAAAACACCTTGACTCAGGCACAGGAAGAAAGACAACAAGCAGAGCAAATCAAAAAAGAATATCAGGACGAAATGCGCCAGGCCCGGCAAGAAGCTCAAGAAGTTATTGCCAAGGCTACTAAAGTTAGTGAAGAGCGGACTGTGGAAATATTAGCTTTAGCCCGCGAAGAAGCCGAGAAAATTAAGAAGTCTGCTTTAGTTGATATCGAGCGGGAACGTGATCGGGCTGTTTCAGAGGTTAAAGCTCAAGTGGCTGATTTATCGATCGCTGTTGCAGAAAAAATTATCCGTCAGAAGCTTGACATGCCCAATCAGGAAAAACTCATTGAGCAATTTATTCAAGAGGTAGGGGAAATGCCATGTTAAGTGGAGCCTTAGCTCAGAGGTATGCGCAGGCCTTATTTGAAATAGCTGTTAAGATATCTCTGGATGATTTTGATAAAGAATTCAGAGAGATAACCCAGATAGTTGAGGAAAATGAGGAAATTGCCCAGGTCTTGAATCATCCTCATATTTCCTTGACAGAAAAGAAGTCCTTCATCGACAATATTTTTGAAGGCAAGATCAGCGAGGTAATGCATAATTTTATTTTCTTGCTGATTGACCGCCGGCGGCAGAATTTTCTGAAGCCGATTCAACAGGAATTTACCCGGCTGGCCGATGAGGCCCGGCAGATTGTTGAAGCCAAAGTGGTCAGTGCTACACCTTTAAGTGCTAGCCAAAAAGAACGACTGAAAAAAGAACTGGCTCGTTTAACCGGTAAGAATATCCGTCTGGTCAGTGAATTGCGTGCCGATTTAATCGGGGGAGCTTTGGTCCACATTGGCGACCGGGTTCTGGATGGCAGTATTGCCAGTTCACTTAGCCGGATGCGGGAAAAACTTGGTTAACAGCAAAGAATAACCTCAGGGAATAGGGGTGAAATAGCAGGATGAACTTACGTCCAGAAGAAATCAGTTCCATTATCAAGCAACAAATTGAACGCTATAAAAGCGAAATTGAAGTTGTTGATGTCGGAACAGTCATTCAAGTTGGAGACGGTATTGCCCGTGTTTACGGATTAGAAAAGGCAATGTCCGGTGAACTCCTGGAATTTCCGGGAGGAATTTATGGCATGGCCATGAACCTGGAAGAAGATAACATCGGCTGCGTTATTTTAGGTGAATACTCTGGAATCAAGGAAGGCGACGAAGT
>DDXI01000091.1:0-14089 GCA_002347475.1 Peptococcaceae bacterium UBA2264 | reverse complement strand
TGTATTTATGTAGCGGTAGGCCAGAAAGCCTCCACTGTTGCCAACGTACACAAGACCCTGGAAGATGCCGGGGCCATGTCCTACAGTATTATTGTGGCTTCATCGGCCTCTGAGCCGGCCCCAATGGTTTATATCGCCCCTTATAGCGGCTGTGCCATGGGTGAAGAGTTCATGTACAATGGCAAACATGTTCTCATTGTTTACGACGATCTTTCCAAGCAAGCGGTAGCTTATCGTGAGCTTTCCCTCTTGCTGCGGCGTCCGCCCGGCCGTGAGGCTTATCCGGGAGATGTATTCTATCTCCATTCCCGGTTACTGGAACGTTCCGCTAAATTATCCGATGATCTTGGCGGAGGCTCCATGACGGCCCTGCCGATTATTGAAACCCAGGCTGGCGACGTATCCGCTTATATCCCGACAAATGTTATCTCGATCACTGATGGTCAGATCTTCCTGGAAGCTGACCTGTTCTATGCCGGTTTCCGGCCGGCTATCAACGTCGGTATCTCCGTTTCCCGGGTTGGCGGTTCGGCTCAAATCAAGGCCATGAAACAGGTTGCCGGAATGCTGCGGCTGGATTTGGCCCAATACCGTGAACTGGCTGCTTTTGCCCAGTTTGGCTCAGATCTTGATAAAGCAACTCAATTACGTCTGGCCCGCGGACAGCGGACAATGGAAATTCTGAAACAAGGCCAGTATCAGCCCATGCCTGTTGAAGAAGAGGTTGTGGTTATCTTTACGGCAGTTAAAGGATTAATTGATGATATTGAAGTTAGTGATATCCTCAGGTTTGAACAGGAATATCTTCGGTTCATGCGCTCCATGAAAGCTGATCTGTTAGCTGCTATTCGTACTGAAAAGGCACTTTCCGATGATTTAACGGCTCAGCTTCAGGCGGCTATTGAGGAATTCAAAAAAGAATTCCTGGCCTAGATTGAAAAGGAGTAGGTGAACGAAGTGGCAGGAGTACGCGATATTCGTCGCCGGATCCGCAGCGTCAAAAACATGCAGCAGATCACCAAGGCGATGAAAATGGTATCCGCAGCAAAATTGCGGAAAGCCCAGGAGAGAGTCGTTGCTGCCCGCCCATATGCCCGGCAACTGCAGGATGTTCTGTCGCGGGTAACGCAAGTCCAAACAGATGAGAAGCATGCGTTGCTGGAGAAACGTGCTGCAAAGAAAACGGGATATATTTTAATGACGTCAGATCGCGGTCTTTGCGGTGGTTATAACGCTAACCTGATCCGTAAAACCAGCAGACTTATCGCAGAACAAAGTAATGAAACCGGCCTCGTATCAGTAGGCCGGAAGGGTCGGGACTTTTTCCGGCGCGGTAAAGTGCAGATCATGGCGGAGTTTACTGGGCTGGGTGATAACCCCAATTACACCCAGGCAAGACAAATCGCTGGGGAAGTAGTTCGTCTTTACCAAGAGGGTGAGTTTGACGAAATATATCTGGTATTTTCTGAATTTATCAATGCAATCAACAACAGACCAACAATGATAAAGTTATTGCCAATAGAACCGGCCGAGGGTCAGGAAAGAAAGCAATACATTATTGAACCCTCTCCCGATGAGATTATTGCCAGGCTTTTGCCCAAATATATCGAGACCCTGATTTTCCGTTCACTCCTGGAGGGCAAGGCCAGTGAACAGGGATCCCGGATGACAGCTATGGGTTCGGCAACAGATAATGCTAAGGAAATGATCGATCGTCTGACCCTGGCTATGAACCGTGCCCGTCAGGCGGCGATTACCAAAGAAATCTCAGAAATCGTCGGAGGAGCGGCTGCCCTAGAATAAGCTGCCGGAATACCCAAGAAGGAGGTTTAGTGCCTGTGAATATCGGCAAGATAGTACAAGTACTTGGTGCGGTAGTTGACGTCAAGTTTGCTCCCGACGAACTGCCCGAAATCTATAGTGCTATTAAGGTTGTAGTACCTGAACAAAAGATCAGTTTAACCTTGGAAGCCGCCCAACACCTGGGGAACGATACGATTCGTTGTGTTGCCATGTCCTCGACTGACGGCTTGCAAAGGGGTATGGATGCTACCAATACCGGAGCACCCATAACTACTCCTGTAGGTGACATTACCCTTGGTAGAATGTTTAATGTTTTAGGTGAAGTTATCGATGGTGGCTCTGAGGTCGTTTCAGAGACGAATTATCCAATCCACCGGCCAGCACCTAAATTTGTTGATCAAGATCCCTCAACTGTTATTCTGGAAACAGGTATTAAAGTTGTTGACCTGCTGGCTCCCTATCCGAAAGGCGGAAAAATCGGTCTTTTCGGCGGTGCCGGCGTTGGTAAAACAGTTTTAATTCAGGAGTTAATCAATAATATTGCCAAACAGCACGGCGGCTTATCGGTCTTTGCCGGTGTGGGAGAGCGGACCCGGGAAGGTAATGACCTCTGGAACGAAATGAAGGATTCCGGAGTTATCAGTAAGATGGCCATGGTTTTCGGACAAATGAATGAGCCGCCCGGAGCACGTTTGCGTGTGGGCCTGACCGGTCTGACCCTGGCAGAATATTTCCGGGATGAACAAGGTAAGGACATGCTGCTCTTTATTGATAACATCTTCCGTTTCACCCAGGCTGGATCCGAGGTTTCTGCTTTGCTCGGCCGTATGCCTTCAGCGGTTGGTTATCAACCGACTCTGGCTACTGAAATGGGTACCCTGCAGGAACGGATTACCTCGACACGGAGTGGCTCGATTACCTCTGTTCAGGCTATCTATGTGCCTGCGGATGACTTGACCGACCCTGCGCCGGCAACAGCTTTTGCCCACTTGGATGCCACGACCGTTTTATCACGGGCCATTACTGAATTAGGTATTTATCCAGCGGTGGATCCTCTGGATTCCACTTCCAGAATTCTTTCCGCTGCTGTTTTGGGTGAAGAACATTATGGTGTAGCCCGGAGTGTACAGCAGATCCTGCAACGCTATAAGGAACTGCAGGACATCATTGCTATTCTGGGTATGGATGAACTTTCCGAAGATGAGAAACTTATTGTTTCCCGGGCGCGTCGGATTCAACGTTTCCTGTCACAGCCTTTCTCGGTCGCTGAGGCCTTTACCGGTTCACCTGGTAAATATGTTCCATTGAAAGAAAGTATCCGTGGCTTTAAAGAAATCGTTGAAGGTAAACATGACGATCTGCCTGAGGATGCCTTCTATATGGTGGGAACTATAGAAGAGGCAGTGGAAAAAGGTAAGAAATTGGGGGCTTAAACGATGGCAGACACATTTCAACTGCGGGTAGTTACCCCTGAGGGCCAGATTCTTCAGGAAGACGTAGAATTCGTGCTTGTACCTGGCGAAAACGGAGAGTTAGGATTTTTGCCTAACCATTCCCCTTTGATTGCCGGGCTTAATCCGGGTGTCTTACGCTATAATATCAGCGGGTCCAAAAAGAAGATTGCCTTATCCGGTGGATTTGTCGAGGTTGCTGATAATCAGACAACAGTACTGGCAGATACTGCTGAAATTGGGGAAATGATCGATTTGGAACGGGCAACGGCGGCGAAAGAACGGGCAGAAAAGCGTCTAAGTCTGCGGACAATGGAGATTGATGTCAGAAGGGCTGAGTTTGCCCTGCGCCGGGCCATGGTCCGCATCGCTGCGGCCGAAAAGCAGCGATAGGCTGTATAAGCCTTGGTTGGTGATAAACCAGCGTGAATTTAATTGACCAGTATCTTGAAATAATCAGGTGGGCTCCCGCAAGGGGGCCTTTTTTATTTAGGCGTTTCGGAGGAATAATTTCAGAAATTTGCTATAACCTTAGCGGATCCGGCAGGAAAAGAGTATAGTAAAGGAGAATTATAGCAGGTCAGAAAAGTAACGGACACAAAAGGCCGGGGGTGAATCCAACACTTGAGTAAGATAATCATAACAGGTGGTAAACAACTTAAGGGTACAGTAACAGTCAGCGGAGCGAAAAATGCCATTTTGCCCATTATTGCTGCCAGTTTACTTTCGGCTGAACCAGTGCTTCTGGATGATGCTCCAGACTTGCTGGATGTCAGCGTTATGGGACGTGTTGTTGAATCCCTGGGAGCAAAAATTAAGCGTGAGGGCTCACAGTTGAGAATTCATGCTGATCAGATAAATGTAATCGAGGCCCCGCACGAATTGGTTTCCCAGATGAGAGCCTCAACTTATATCATGGGAGCGGTGCTGGCCCGGAAAGGCCATGTCAGGATATCCCATCCCGGTGGTTGTACAATTGGTTCCCGGCCTATCAATCTGCATCTCAAAGGCTTGGAAGCCTTGGGTGCTGAAGTCAGTATGGACCATGGCTTCCTTGACGTCACAGCCAAGGATCTGAGAGGTGCAAGCATCTACCTGGACTTTCCCAGTGTGGGAGCAACCGAAAATATTATGATGACGGCAGCAATGGCAAAAGGGACTACTATTCTGCAAAATGCTGCTCAGGAGCCGGAAATTGTCGATCTCGCTAATTTTTTAAATGAAATGGGCGGGAAGATTCGCGGAGCGGGCACTAGTGTGATACATATCGAGGGTGTTCAGGAAATGCATGGCACCAGTCATGCCATAATTCCCGATCGTATTGAAGCAGGCAGTTATCTTCTGATGGCTGCTGCTGCCGGCGGGGATGTTTTGGTTCGAAATGTAATTACCGCTCATCTGGAATCCCTCCTGGCAAAGATGGAAGAGGCCGGAATAAATTTTATTGAAGAAGATGAGGGTATCAGGGTAACTGGGGATGGAATTTATCAGGCAGTAGATGTGAAGACCCAGGTACATCCGGGTTTTCCAACTGACCTGCAGGCGCCATTTTTAGCCTTTTTATGCACAGCTCGCGGCTCAGCCATCCTGACCGAAACAGTTTTCGAAAATAGATTTATGCATGTTGATGAACTGATAAGAATGGGTGCCCAGATAAAAATCGAAGGGCGCAGTGCCTTGATCCGCGGGGTTGAACACTTGACCGGTGCTCCTGTCAAAGCTACAGATCTAAGGGCTGGGGCAGCATTGATATTGGCAGCCCTGGCTGCGGAAGGAACAACCGAAATCACCGGTGTCCACCATATTGACAGAGGATACGAAAAAATCGTGGAGAAACTTGCCGGTTTGGGAGCGCAGATTACCAGGGAATAATTATCCATTAGCGCTGTCGCAAGTCAGGCCAGGCCGAATCTCCCGTCGGGGAGATTATATTTTTGAAGATGAGGAATATTGCCGGGAATACCCGGCTTAATGGCAATACGTATTTTACTGAGATAGGATTGGGAAGGGGCATTTGTACTTATGTTCGGGATAGATCTGGGAATAGATTTAGGGACGGCCACTGTTCTTGTTTATGCCAAAGGAAAAGGGATAATCATGCATGAACCGTCAGTTGTGGCCATTAACAGGAAGAATAACAAAAGAGTTGCTGTGGGGGAAGATGCCCGTATGATGATCGGCCGAACCCCTGGGAATATCGCGGCCATCAGGCCTATGAGAGACGGTGTTATTGCCGACTATCAGACGACAGAGCTTATGCTTAAGTATTTTATCGAGAAGGCTGGCGGTAAACGCTGGCCATTCTTCAGAACCAGGGTTGTGGTATGTATTCCCTCAGGGGTAACCGAGGTAGAAGAAAGAGCTGTAAAACAGGCTGCCTATCAGGCAGGGGCCAAAAAAGTTAAAGTTATAGAAGAACCCTATGCTGCGGCTTTGGGAGCAGGTTTGGATATCTCCGGCCCAAGTGGCAATATGGTTATTGATATCGGTGGTGGCACAACTGATATTGCCGTTTTGTCCCTGGACGGTATCGTGTGTAAACGCAGTCTTCGCTTGGGCGGGGACAAGTTCGATGAAGCTATTATTCGCTATATCAGACGTCAATATAACCTGATGATCGGAGAACGGACGGCAGAAGAGATCAAAATGGCTGTCGGTTCGGCAATTCGCGAAGGTCGCCCTGATAATGCTCAGATAGACGTGCGGGGACGGGATCTGGTCAGCGGACTGCCTAAAACTGTTATTGTCAATTCTCAGGAAATTTATAATGCTGTCGAGGAACTGGTGGAGACAATTATCGGAGGAGTTAAAGAAGTGCTTGAAAGAACTCCGCCGGAATTGTCCTCAGATATTCTGGACAAAGGAATTGTCATGACAGGGGGAGGATCCCTGATTCACGGTATCGATATCAGGATTTCCCGCGAGACCGGGCTTCCTGTCACTGTTGCTGACGATCCAATTGCCTGTGTTGTGCTGGGAACAGGCATAGTACTGAAAAGTATCTTTAAATAAGGATGTGTTTCTATCAAAGTCGATATCTTGGGTATTAAGATCGATGATTTAACAATGGAGGAAACTGTCCACCGTATAGCTAAGGCAATCAAGGAAAAAAAGATTTTCAGAGTGGTTACAGCCAATCCAGAGATAATTTATACAGCCACCCGGGATAAAGACTTGAGAGATTTGATAAACAGGGCGGATTTGGTTACCGCTGATGGCTTTGGGGTTATTTGGGCGGCAGGATTTCTGGGAACTCCGTTAAGGGAGAGGGTGACAGGCATCGATTTAGTGCAGGCCTTATTTCCTCTGGCCGGGGAAAGAAAGTGGCGCCTATTTTTCGTGGGGGCCCAACCAGGTGTGGCAGAGAAAGCGGCCGGGCAAATTGAGCGGGATTATCCGGGCCTTGTTTGGCAGGCTGAACACGGTTACTTTCGAGCCGAAGACGAAGGCAGGGTAAAAGAAAAAATCAGGCTATTTAATCCTGATCTGTTACTGGCGGGGTTAGGTGCTCCTCGGCAGGAGTATTGGCTGGCTGAAAATCCGGACCTTGCTGGGGCAGTAATCGGGGTAGGTGGAAGTTTTGATGTTTTGGCTGGGGATGTCAGACGTGCTCCCCGCTGGATCCGCAGACTTAAACTGGAATGGCTCTACAGGTTAGGGCAGGACCCCCGGAGATGGAGAAGGCAAGCGGTTTTGCCGCTCTTTCTATTGAAAGTGCTTAAGTTTAAATTTAGGCCTGTTTAGGTATTGGTTCTGGAATTAAGGCTTAACGGTCAGGTGTCGCACCTTACGTCTTGTTTCTCGTCTTCAGGATCTCTTCATAAAATATTTGTGTTGCCGCAAGCATTGCAGCCAGAGAGAACTGCGGCCAGCGCTGATAGGCAGAAGTAGTCAGAGCTTTTGCCAGCATGGGATTTTCCAGGACCGAAAGACAGGCCTCAGCCAGAGCCCCGGACTCACCTGCCGGGACGAGCAGGCCGTCCAGGCCCGGACGAATTAGTTCGGGTATACCACCGGCAGCACTGGCTACTATTGGGAGTCTGGCCTGCATGGCTTCCAGCAGAACCAGCCCCATACCTTCGCTCAGTGAGGGCAGAACAAACAGGTCCATAGCTGGTAAGGCTTCGTAGGCCTGGGGCAGATAGCCGGCTATTGTATAGTTCAAATTTTTTTGTTGCAGCTCTGCTGCCAATTCCTGGGCCAGGGGGCCATCGCCGATCAACAGAAGGTGCATATTGGGCAGGGCGGTTTTTAAACGCGCGGTAGCCTGAATTAAATAATGATGTCCTTTAGTGGGGTGTAAACGGGCAATTGTTCCGATAACAACGGCATCATCGGGGATATGCCAAAGATTGCGGAAATACTGGCGCTGGGCAGCTGATTCAGAAAAATCCAGACTTGGATAGCCGTTGTAAATAATTCTGATATTTTGTCCGCCCCGGGCAGCCACTTCTTTTCTCAGGTGTTCGGAGACAGTGATTATTCCCGCGGTCAGGGGCAGGGTCAGTTTATCCAGGGCCAGAGCCAAACGTGCTGACCAGGGTGAGAGGTAGTCATGGGCTAAAGAACTATGATAAGTACTGACACAGGGTATTTTGAGATATTTGGCACTGAGCCGTCCCAGGAGATTGGCTCTTGAACCATGGGTGTGGACAAGAGAAGCGTTTTGTTTCCTAAGCCAGCCGGTTAAAGCAGGCAAAAGGGTCAGATCCAAAGGATGGCGCATCGGAAAGCTGGCAGTGAAGATGCCTTTTTTCTGGGCCAGCCCGGCAAAAGAACCATCAGTTAAACAAACGAGGAGCGCTGTAAAATGTTTGTCATCCAAACTGCTGAGCAGATTCAGGACATGCAACTCCGCTCCACCGATAATTTCACCGCCAATAAGATGAATAATTTTGTCATTCGTCAAGACTTTGTCTTCCCTTCTGCCCGGATCTTGGGTATACTTATTCTGGACTTCAGCTGGATTTTGCCGATTGGAAGGCAGCAAAAGTCTTAGCGAAGTCTGTCCCCTGACTGCCTGGTAAAAGCAATCTGTCAGGGTAAAATACCATATTAAAAACATTATAAGCATTAGTTTTCTGCTTAATCATAGACAAAAGCTGGTAAGTTTGCAAGTCAGGTTTAGGAGGTTTGGATGTTGCTGGATATTCACGAGATCAAAAAGATAATACCTCATCGCTATCCCTTTCTTCTGGTTGATCGGATCATAGAAATGGAAGTGGGAAAAATGGCTGTCGGGATCAAAAACGTATCTGCTAATGAACCGTTTTTTCAGGGACATTTTCCCGAATATCCGATCATGCCCGGAGTTCTGATCATGGAGGCCTTGGCTCAGGTAGGGGCGGTGATTATTTTAAGTAAAGAGGAATACAAGGGACATATAGCTTATTATGCCGGACTGGATGAGGTTCGTTTTAAACGTCAGGTGATTCCGGGTGATCAGCTGCGCCTGGAAACAGAATTAGTCAAGATGAAGGGCAGTATCGGGGTTGCCTGGGGAGAGGCCTATGTGGGAAAACAATTAGCAGCTAAAGGGAAGTTAATGTTTGCCATCGGAAATAAGACTTTCTGATAGGGGGTTTGAGCAGAGCCAGTAATTGCATATGTGTCAGCAAAGCCGGAGCAGCAGAGTGTTATCCGGCTTTCCCTATTATCAGAGGTATTCAGTTTGGAGATGGAGATAATGAGAAAGATTGCTGTCCGGGGTGAAGAAGCAGTTGCGGGATTTGGGGCCGTGCTGGAAGATGGAGGGAGCAAATGCACTTTTTCTTAACCATGATCGAGCAAATCGGACTGAGATTTTCACCCTTTCCGGAAGTGGATAAATTTTTTTATAAAAAGGAAACAGAGTACCTGCCGACCGGACTCTCCTTATCTTTACTGGAAAAAATATTTTATAAGAATATTTCTGAGAACCTTGATTATTCAACAGGACTGCTGAAAATGTCCAAACCGGAATTGCAGGCAAAACTGGAGGAGCGACTGAAAGGCTGGGGAGATTTATTGCCAGCCGGCAGCTGGCATTGGCAGCAAGCAGAGACCTGGCCAGGTCGGGCAGCAAGTGAGTACGCTTCTCCCCCGGAAAGCAGGGAATTTGATTCCTGTATACGCGGCCGACAGCTGACAGACAAGGAACTGGGCAGACTGGCGGTGCAGATAGGGAGCGATCTGCAAAGTGTTCTGCGCTGGGCGCAGGTGAGAGTTTTAAAGGGCTGGGGCGAATGGATTCCCGGCATCCGTCTGGAAGGCCAAAAGTGGCGCTGTCAGCGCTGCGGGGAGACGGAACTCGAGGAATGGCCCGGAATAGGGGGTAATATGGTAACCTGTCGCAGTTGTTCCAGCCTGGGAGTCAACAGTTCCCAGCAGGTCTTGTACCGGGATAAACAGGGTTTGGAGAGAAAAAGCGAAACAGTTTCCTTTTGCCTTCAGCCGGCCCTGACCTCTGCTCAGGAAGAGGTCAGTTCCCAGGTTTTGGAGTTTGTAGGCCAAACCGAAGAAAAAGAGGCCTTGCTTTGGGCTGCCTGTGGAGCCGGAAAAACAGAGGTCTGTTTTCCTTCGGCCGCTTGGGCTTTAGAAAATGGCAAATCCGTACTTTTCGCGGCTCCGCGTCAGGATGTGATCACTGATGTAGCCCCGCGTCTGCAAAGAAACTTTCCGGAACAGCAAATCCAGATTCTTGCGGGGATGATACCTCTTAAATATCAGAAAGGGAACCTGGTTTTGGCAACCACTCATCAGATTCTGCGATTTTACCAGGCCTTTGATCTGATTTTTCTGGATGAAATGGATGCTTTTCCCTATCAGGGCAACAGGATGTTGGAATGGGGCCTGCAGCAGGCCTTATCTCCTGAAGGTAAAATTGTTTATCTGACTGCCACCCCCTCAGAGGAAGGCCTCAGGAAAAACAAGCATGCCGGCAGGAATTTATTCCGCTTGCCGGCACGTCATCACAGATATCCCCTGCCTGTCCCTCAATGGCTCAAGTTTACTTACCGGCCACAAAAGCCGGGCCTTAACAGAAAAATGGAGAAACAGCTTCGGGAAGCGGTTGCCCGGGGGATCACTCTGATTTTTGTACCACAGATTTCCTGGGTTGGGCCTCTGGTACAATATTTGGAGCTGAAATTTTCAAACTGGCGGATTGCCGGAAGCTACAGTTCTGATCCGGACAGAAAACAAAAAATAGAGGATTTAAGGCAGGGGAAATATTCTTTGTTTGTGTGCACCTCTATCTTGGAGAGGGGTGTGACTATACCTAATGTGCAGGTTGTTGTTCTGGCTGCAGATCACCCTGTTTTTGAAAAGCGGTCTTTGATTCAGATGGCCGGAAGGGCCGGACGAACCAAGGAATATCCGGACGGCCTGATTCTGCTTGTTTCCGCCCGGAAAACAGCAGCTGTCACCGGGGCTGTCAACTGGATAAGGGAGCAGAATTATTATGCGGCCTCCCTGGGCCTCTTGGATTTACTGTAGAAATCACTATTACCGATTTAGCACCGTTTTTACTGCTTACGCCAGGATATTGCTGACAGACAGGTTGTCATGGCGAGAGTTTAAAGGGGGTAACGCTGTGGTTATGGCAGCACTGCGGTTTCATCTCAAAGAAGGACTCCACTCGTTTTGGCTGGAAAAGGAACTTCTTTGTGCCCTTTGCGGGAAAAAAACCGGTCCGATTTGTTTAAATTGTGAGGAAAAATATTTTTTCCCGGAGGCTGGACGTTGTTTTTCCTGTGGAAAGATTACTTTCCCTGAAGCTAAATACTGCTCTGATTGTCTGGCTAATAAAGGCCCTCAGAGTTTGGCTAGGGTTTGGGCATGGGGTTATTATAGTGGCGCCTGGAAGGAGTTTATCCGGGATATCAAGTTTAAGTCCCGACCCAGGCGTCTGGCTGAAATAAGGCAGCCTCTTTCCAATTGGGTTCTGAGGCATCTTCCTGTTGTTGACGGTATTATGGCCGTTCCTATGCATTCTGATCGTCTGGCCGAACGTGGCTTTAATCAGGCTGAGGTCATTGCTTCCCTGCTTCATTGGGAATTGGGGTTACCCTTGCTCCAGGGCCTGGAACGGCAAGCAGCAACCAGGCCTCAGGTGGAACTTAGCCGCAGGGACCGTTTACTGAATCTCAAGGGGGCCTTTATAGTTCCCGACATCCGGAGGTTAACTGGTTTGAGTGTCTGGCTGGTCGATGATGTCATTACTACCGGAGCAACTTTGGAAGCTTGTGCCCAGGTTCTGCTGGAAAACGGGGTCAGTAAGGTTTTTGGCCTAAGTCTTGCCGCCGGAGCTGAAAAAGGGCTTGTTCCTTCCCGGGAATAACGTTATAATATAAAAGGATAGGTTATATCCTGTCACATTAGTTAGGTAAGGGGAATTCTTAATATGGCGTTTCAAGACAAAGATCTAGTTTGTAAGGACTGCGGTGTCACATTTGTTTTCACGGCTGGAGAGCAAGAATTTTATGCTGAAAAGGGATTTGAAAATGAACCCTTGCGTTGTCGTGATTGTCGCAATGCACGCAAAGCAAATCGCGGTATGGAAGGAAGACCACGCGAAATGTTCACTGTTATTTGTGCAGATTGTGGAATCGAGACGCAAGTACCATTTCAACCAACGTCCGACCGTCCGGTGTATTGCCGCGAATGTTATCAACATCACCGGCCGGCCAGAGACTAGAATAAGGGAATATTGTTCAGCACTAAACGAAATCGAAATCGGGAAGTTTTTCAAAGCAAGAGGAACTTCCCGATTTACTTTATTAATTAATATCGCAATATTAAGAAACGACAAAATATTCAGAATATCATCCACAATAATAAGTCGTTTTCCGGACTATATCTCAGAGTTATCCCCGTTATCCACAGGTGCATGTGATTAACTTTTACTTTTAAATATTGAATTTTGTCGAATTATTTTTTCTTTGCAGGGAATAATTATTTAGGCGGAACTATTAAGATATTATTTATAGTAAGTATCAGTTATTTGATATTACTAATAAAATATTAGAAGAGCCAGACTCTCTGCTGATTGGGCCGGATAAGTTTTCTTAATAATTCTAATAAACCCTGAAGGATTTTTAATCTAAAGGGGGAATACTAATTTATACCACAAAAAAGGGGGTTGAGTTGATGAATATTATGATTACTGGCAAGAATATGGAATTAACTGATCCCATAAAAGCTTATGTCACAAGAAGGGTCAGCAAACTGGAAAAGTATTCGGATGATTTTATCGATGTGCAGGTTACCTTGCTTGTGGAACGGGGACGGCATCGGGTGGAAGTAACAGCCCCACTACATGGTATAATTATGCGGGGAGAAGAAGAGACAGGGGACATGTATGTTTCTATTGACGAGGTGGTAGAAAAATTGGAGCGTCAAATCAGAAGATACCGCTCCCGTATAAACAAACGGATTCGCCCCAGAGCCATAAAAGAACAGGAAACGGGCATAACGGCAGCTGAGGAAGAGCTTGTAGAACATGAAGTGGTGCGTATCAAGAAGTTCCCGGCCAAACCAATGTCAGTGGATGAAGCCCTGATGCAAATGAATCTGATCGGACACAATTTCTATGTTTTCAGAAATGATAAAACTCAGGAAATGAATGTTGTTTACAAACGGAAATATGGGGATTACGGGCTGCTGGAGCCGGAATAATAAACCTGAGGGTTCGCAAAAGCGAACCCTCTTCGCTTTTCCGGCCTCTTTTTATTTCCGGCTTCTCCACAGGCAATCGGAATCCAAGTTGCAGCCTGAGGAGGGGAATGGTAGAATTAAATGATATGCAAGGAAATGGGAAGGTGGATCATTATGGGGTTCTTACGGGATCTTCTGGATGATAATGCGCGGGAGATCAGGAAATATTCGAAAAGGGTTCATGCCATTAACTCTTGGGAGACGCACATGCAGGCTTTGGATGATGAACAGCTGCGTGCCAAGACTGAAGAATTCCGTAAACGACTGGCAAAAGGTGAGACCCTGGAAGATCTGTTACCTGAGGCTTTTGCCGTGGTCAGGGAGGCTTCCTGGAGAGTATTGAAGCAAAGGCATTATGATGTCCAGCTTATCGGCGGCATGGTTCTTCATGATGGGCGGATTGCGGAGATGCGGACAGGGGAAGGGAAAACCCTGGTGGCAACTTTACCGTCTTATCTGAATGCCTTAACCGGCCGCGGAGTCCATATAATTACTGTCAACGATTACCTGGCCAGCCGCGATAGTGAGTGGATGGGACAGATCCATCGTTTTTTAGGTCTGTCGGTTGGCCTGATCGTTCATGGTCTAAATCACGAAGAACGTCGGCAAAGTTATAATGCTGATATTACCTACGGGACTAACAATGAATTCGGATTCGACTATTTGCGGGATAATATGATGACCAGACCGGAGGGTCTGGTGCAGCGCTTACTGCACTATGCTATTGTTGATGAAGTGGATTCCATCCTGATCGATGAAGCCCGCACACCGCTGATAATTTCTGGAGAAGCTGACAAGCCTACCGCGCTTTACTACAGGGTAGCCAAAGTCATTCCCCGTCTCAGGCCGGGGGAAGATTTTCATGTCAATGAAAAAGATAAGGTTGTGACCTTGTCAGAACAAGGGGTCAGCCGGGTTGAAAGTATGCTGGGGGTGGATAATCTTTATGAGGATGTTCATACCGAACTGGCTCATCATGTCAACCAGGCCCTGAAAGCGCGAGCCCTTTTTAAACGGGACCGGGATTATGTGGTCAAGGATGGCCAAGTTATTATTGTTGATGAATTTACCGGTCGCTTAATGTTTGGCCGGCGCTACAGTGAAGGCCTGCATCAGGCTATCGAGGCTAAAGAAAATGT
>DDXI01000068.1 GCA_002347475.1 Peptococcaceae bacterium UBA2264 | reverse complement strand
ATACGCAAATCTGCCATTTTTAAAACCGGGGGGATTCCGTCTCAGGTTTTTGATGAGGTTATTGCCATGGCTCAGATGAGCGATGCTCTGGTAAAAACACTGGAAGACTTCATCCCCTTATGCGGAGGTGAGGTACTTCCTTTTGAAGATTTTGAACTGGAAGTACTCCATACGCCCGGACATGCTCCCGGGCATTTATGCCTCTTTCACAGGGAAGAGAGAATCCTTCTGGCAGGAGACATGCTTCTGGCTGACATTACACCCAATCCCTTCCTGGAACTGGATCAGGCAGCTCAGGACGGCCGTCTTAAGAGTCTGAAATTATATATAGACAGTCTTCAGTTACTGGAAAAATTAGCGATCAATGAGGTGCTGCCCGGACATGGCCGTGTAATCCAGGATCATAGGAAACGGATTGCTGAAATTATGGAACACCATCTCTTGCGTTCGCGAAAAATTGCCGGCCTGCTTGATTCCAAATTTCTCTCACCATATCAGCTGGCAATGGAACTGTATCAGGATTTGGATGCGTTTAACAGCCTGCTGGGAGTCTCGGAGGTCTGGGGTCATCTTGATATCCTGCAGGATGAAGGAGTTATCGAGCGAAGGCTGGAAGAAGGCATTTACCGTTTTCAAACAATTACAGCTAATTCATGCTCTGATTCTATCCATTAATATAAGATGATATAAATTTGCATCCTGGATTTGATTTCGTCATATTAAGGCCCAACTATTTCACTGTATGTCAGCTTGTGAGGTCACTTTTATTGTATTTTTGTATTAAGTATCGAATAAATATCAAGGAAAAGGATGTTATTTAATGGAAATACCAATATTTGCCCTGCTCTTGCAAGGGATACCGGAACAGATTGCCGTGGCAACATTAGCCTTTGCAATTGCCAAATTACCCTTTAAAGTTAAGGATTTAGTTTTGATTGGTATCGTTTTAGCTGTCACTGCCTATTTGATAAGGCTGACAAAAGTGTCCTTTGGAGTTCATATTATTGCCTTGATTATTTTACTGTTTATTTTTTTGGTTTGGCTGGAAAAAGGAAATATATACCTGTCTCTCATAGCCAGTTTGCTAAGTTTTTTAGCGTTGGCGATATTTGAGTTTGCCTGTCTTTCCCTGCTAATGCCCATTTTCAATATTACTCCGGAAATGCTGGCCACTGATTCGGTGGTCAGGATCGCAATTGCTGAGCCTCAAGTGCTTCTTTTATTTGCCACAGCCTTTGTTGTAAAGAGATTCAGCAAGAAGTAGATAAGGGGGTATTTCCGAGTTATAATGAGTATTAGCAATCTAAGCGAAAAACTCGTTGCTCTGCTAACAGATGAATTGGATTACAACAGCGAAAAAAAGGAAATTATGGCATATGCCATTGAAACGGCTCTGCTGTTTTTGATTGGGGCACTATTAGTAGTATTTTTAGGCTTTATCCTGAATGCTTTGTTAACAACCATATTTGCAGTCTTTTTTGGCGGTTCGCTTCGCAGACTATCAGGTGGTGCTCATTTTAGCAGTCCTCTGAAATGTATGATAATCGGATCTGTTATATATGCCCTGATTGGCTTTTTGTCTGGATTACTTGTTCATTCCGGTCTGATTGACAAGATGTATCTGGTACCCGCTTTGCTGGTATCCTTTCTGTTGGTTGCTTTCCTTGCTCCTGCAGACAGTGAAGCCAAACCAATTCACTCCCGGAGCTTTAAAATTAAATTAAAAATTGCAGCAATACTCTTTGTAGGGATCTCCTTGTTAGCAGTGATATATACTGATAATAACGCATTAAGTATTAGTGCGACTCTGGGTATACTTTATCAAAGTATCACTCTCCTGCCGCATTTTAATACTCAATTTATAAAGGGGAGGTATGTATAGCCTATGAGAAAGCATATTTTTATTGCAATCGCATCCTTACTAATGCTTCTTGCCGCTGTTTCCTCCGTATTTGCTTGCGGCATCTGGTCATATCAGCCAAAGACACCGAAAGCCTTGCAGAGATAAGAGTATGTCTTGATTTACTGACCTGATAGTAATTTGTTTGAGGAAATATGATTTTTAGCTGGGGTTTCTCCCAGCTAATTTACTGCAAATATCAATAGATAATATTTGCAAATGGAGGACTGCTTGATGATTCCAAAGATAAAAGATATCCTTGGAAAATATTCTGTTATTGAGTTAACTTTGATTAAAATAGTACTCAGCAGTTTTATCTTTCTTCTTATTTTTGTCTTGATTTACAGTCATAACTATTGGGAAAAACAGAAGGTTAAATTAAACTATCTGCTGCTGAATTTAGCCTTGGAGATACAAACAGAAATCGAATCCCAGATCAGTCTGATCGAAGATATCAAGGGAAATCAGAACCTGACTGCCAGTGAAATAACCCTGCGGTTGCAAAATATTATTAAACCGATAATATACAGTAATAATATCAATAGCGATCATCATGATTATATCAATAGAAGCAATAATAACAGTAATTTTACCGGTTATGTTAATCTCGGCAATAATAATAAAATCAGCAGCATAGCTGTCTTATATTACGATCTGGAATTGGATACAATTGTTAGAAACCAGAATGGACTTTTATTTGACGAATCATACTTGCAGGAATTATTAGGCAGTAACATCGGTGATTTGACAATTAATGATCTGGTCGGTATAAAGATGCCTGTTTATTATCAGAATGAAATAGCAGGTTATATAATTATTCTCGCAGAAGAAGCAAATTTTTTGGTAATATCTTTTAATGAAACAACTCTGGTTATAATCCTGGGCTTGATCCTGGCAATAATGATCATGATCATTGTCAGAAAAAATATGCAGCAAATCCGGTTGTATTTGAACAAATTTTGTGGAATTATTATTAAGCAGGAAAATCAGGATGATCAAGAGGGGATCCTGCTTAAATTACCCGAACTGGAACCTGTTTTAAAGAGAATTACAGCTTATACTGATGATTTAAAGAAGGTGAATCAGCAATTAGATTTATCCAGATCCAGAATAAATAAAATCCTTGAAGGTATCTCAGATGGTTTCTATATGTTGGATGATAACTGGCAGTTTGAATTTATCAATAACAGCACAATGAAATTGATGTGTCCGGAGAATGGCGAATTGCTGGGCAAAAATATCTGGGAAGTATTACCGGGGCTAAGAAACACCTTATCCTGGAATAAAATGCATCAAGCGCTTGTTCGTAAAGAATATGTCCAATGGGAAGCTGAGGGGTTTGTTGACTCCGCTAAATTTTATGAGTACCGGGCTTACCCTTTAAAAGATGGACTAACTGTATTTTTTCGGGATATTACGGAGTTTAGGCGGCAAAAGCAAGAATACGACCGTTTGGAAAGACTTAACCTGGTTGGCCAGTTAGCAGCCGGGATCAGCCATGAGATAAGAAATCCAATGACAACTATCAGGGGATTTTTACAGATGTTCGGAGAAAAATCCAGATATGAGCAGGATAAGGGCAATATCGATTTGATGATCTCCGAGATTGACCGGGCTAATACCATAATTACTGACTTTTTGTCTTTGGCTAAAGGTAATCTGGATAATGATAAACCTTATAATATCAATGAGACAATTGAAAAAATATTACCGATGCTTCAGGCAAATGCCTATAATAATAACAAAGAANNCAAGGTAGTGCTGGCTGTAAAAGATCATGGCACCGGTATAGCGGAAGAATATCGGAATAAGATTGGCACGCCCTTTTTCACAACCAAGGAAACCGGAACTGGTCTGGGGCTGGCGACTTCCATGAGTATTGCCCAAAGGCATAAAGCTCTGTTCAGATTCGAGACCGGCGAAGAAGGGACTGTTTTTTACACCATATTCCCGGTTTGTTCAGAAAAACGGGTAAAAATAAAAGCAGAAAAGGCAAAATCAGGAATATCAGGGCACCGCTTTGGAAAGCACAATATTATGAGTCAGGAGCAGCCGAATAGTGTTAATAAAATAAGTCAGGAGCAGCCGAACAGTGCCAAAGAAAGCCAAGTATTATGCTATCAGAGCCGGACGTAAAACGGGAATAGTAAGAACATGGGAAGCCTGCCGGCAGGCTGTGGAAGGATATCCGGGGGCAGTTTACAAAAGTTTCAGTGATGAACAAACAGCTCTCGCCTGGCTGCAGGGGAATGGGGATCAGGAAAAGCTTGCAGATATAAATTTTGCCGATGAAGATATAGATTATGAAGTATATACAGACGGCAGCTATGTCAATGGTAATTATGCCTGGGCTTATGTTTTTATCAAAAATGATCAGATTGTCTATGAGGACAGCGGCATTGGTAAAAATCCGGAGGCGGCTGCCATGAGGAATGTTACGGGAGAAATCGCTGCAGTTCTTTATGCCGTTAAGCGCGCTGCCGGCCTGAAGGCCAGGATCCGGATCAATCATGATTATGCGGGGATTGCCTGTTGGGTAAACGGTCAATGGCAGACCAAAAATGTTTACACCGAACTCTATGTCAAGCTGATGAAACAATATGAAGGATTTTATGTTTTCCGAAAGGTTCAAGCCCACAGTGGTGATAAATATAATGAATATGTTGATAAACTGGCCAGAGCAGCTCTTGCCGGAACTTAATATTATGGATTGGAATTGAATGGAAGGGCGTAATCGAATTATAAGCCGGAAGGAGTAGTGTCATGACCAAAAAGGTGATAATTGTCGGTGGTGTTGCCGGCGGAGCCAGTACAGCTGCCAGACTGAGACGTTTGGAGGAAGATACGGAAATTATCATTTTTGAACGTGACGAGTATATTTCCTATGCCAACTGTGGTCTGCCCTATTTTCTGAGCGGGGTGATCAAGGAACGGGATAGCCTGCTTGTACAGACACCGAAAGGGATGAAAAAACGTTTCAATATAGATGTGCGTGTCAACAGTGAAGTTGTAAAGATTTACCCGGCAGAAAAGGAAGTTGAGGTTCAGGAAAAAAACGGCCGTAAATACCGGGAGTCTTATGACCGGCTGGATAGCCTGATTCCCTTGGCAGGGCCGGCTAACAAGCAGGGAAGAATTGCTGCCGATGTGCTTGCCGGACGCAAGTCCTCATATAAAGGAACCCAAGGAACAGCCATTGCCAAGATTTTTGATCTGGCTGTAGCCTCAACTGGGGCCAATGAAAAGACTTTGCATAAATTGGGGATTCCCTGTCAGGTATCCTTTACCCATTCAGGATCAGGAGCCGATTATTATCCCGGATCTGCCGAGATGACTATCAAGCTGATTTTTGCCCCGCAAAGCGGCAAGATTTTGGGGGCGCAAATTGTAGGTACAAAAGGTGTGGACAAACGTATCGATGATCTGGCCGGAGCCCTGGGCCGCGGAGGCAGCATTTTCGACTTGACCGAGCTGGAATTAGCCTATGCTCCGCCTTTTTCTTCAGCCAAGGATCCTGTCAATATGGCCGGTTATGTCGCTGCCAATATAGTTAAGGGAGATGTTGCCATTGTTCAGTGGCATGAACTGGCCGGCCTGGATCCTCAAAATACTCTGATTATCGATGTGCGCACGCCGGCGGAATACATGCATGGTCATGTTCCGGGGGCGGTGAATATTCCGGTCGACTTGCTGAGAGAGCGTTTGTCTGAGGTGCCGCGGGCTAAGGATATCATAGTTTACTGCCTGGTTGGAATACGGGCCTATGCCTCGTACCGAATTCTGCAGGGGCATGGATTTACCAGGGTCAGGAATCTGAGCGGAGGCTGGAAAACCTATTCTTCCGCCGAGACTGAGAAAGCCCTGGCGGAAAAAGTTTAGAGACTTTATAACCCCAAAGCGGCCTATAGAAATAGAATTGACATGAAGAGCAGAATACAGGGAAGGGAAGATAAATAGAAATGCTGGAACTTCAGGGAGTGTCTTTTGAAACAGAGGGAGATAACGGGACGGAAATCCTGAACAATATCGACCTGAAATTATTGGACAAGAAAATTTATGTCATCACAGGGCCCAATGGCGGAGGCAAATCTACTCTGGCCAAAATTGTTATGGGCATTAATAATCCTACGGCCGGTAAAATCCTGCTTAATGGCCAGGATATAACGAACTGTAATATCACGGAAAGAGCACGCCTGGGTATCGGCTATGCCTTTCAGCATCCGCCCCGTTTTAAAGGTCTGAAAGTCGGGGAACTTCTCCGCATGTCTGCTGCCAATAATCCGGAAAAGGTCAATCCTTATGATCTGCTGCATGATGTCGGTCTCTGTGCCCAGGATTACATCAACAGGGATGTTGATTCCGGGCTCTCGGGCGGAGAGATGAAAAGGATTGAGATTGCCACCGTCCTGGCCCGTAATCTCCAGGTTGCTGTTTTTGATGAACCGGAAGCTGGGATCGATTTGTGGAGTTTTCAAAAATTGGCGGAAACATTTCGCAATATTCATCTGAAATATGAGACAACAATTATCATTATCTCCCACCAGGAGCGGATCCTGGAACTGGCTGACGAGATTATTCTGTTGGTCAACGGCAGAATCAGTCAGAAATCGGAAAAAGAAAAAATATTGTCTCTGATTCTGCAAAATAATGGATGCCTCTGCAGTACTAAATGTGAAAAAGGGGTTGGTCAAAGTGCTCAATTTGTTGGATAGACTGATGCTGGAAAAAGTGGCCGACCTTCATGAGATACCCCAGGGAGCCTACAATATTCGGAAAAACGGTCAGGGAGTGCAGAAAAACACCACAGCTAATATTGATATTATAAACAAGAAGGATAAACCGGGAATAGATGTCATTGTCAAGCCCTATACTAAAGGTGAAAGTATTCATATTCCAGTAATCGTTACTGAAGAAAATATTACCGACCTGGTCTACAATACCTTTGAAATCGGAGAATATGCCGATGTTGTGGTGGTGGCAGGATGCGGTATCCATAATACGGGCAGCCGCAAGTCCCAGCATGACGGCATTCATAATTTTTTCGTGCGCAAAGGGGCTAAACTCAAATATGTGGAGAAACACTATGGCCAGGGCGAGGGCCGGGGGGAAAAGATTTTAAATCCCAAAACAGTGATTGAGGCCGAAGAGGGTGCTGTTGTCGAACTGGAACTGATCCAGATCAGGGGAATTGACAAAACCAAAAGAGATACAGAAATCAGGCTGCAGGATAAGGCCAGGCTGCTGATTACTGAACGGCTGCTGACCTCCGGGGAACAGGAGGCAGAATCCAATATAGTAGTGGAACTGTCGGGAGCTGATTCTTCAGCCCAGATTATTTCCCGTTCCGTGGCGCAGGATCATTCCCGCCAAATATTTTATTTCGATTTGGTGGGGAGCAATAAGTGCCGTGGCCATATCCAATGTGATGCTATCATTATGCACAAGGCCCAGGTTCTATCCACCCCGAAGATTTCCGCCTATCATGATGAGGGCCAGCTTATCCATGAGGCGGCTATTGGCAGGATAGAATCTGAACAATTGATAAAACTGATGTCTTTAGGCCTCACGGAGAAAGAAGCGGAAGAGACAATCCTTCAGGGTTTTCTGAAATAACTGCGGTACAGGGTTGAAAAAAATCAGATACAGTAACATAGTATAAAAAGGAAGCATGTAACATTTTAGCACATGCTTCCACTCTGTACTTATGAATTATTCAGGTTTTTTTGCAGCTGTTTATTTAATCAGACTATTTTGGTGATTACCGGCTTCAGGCTGGTATTTTTTGCGGCATAATTATCGGCAATTCTGATGACGAAAATAGATATAATGAACAGCAGCAAACCGCCGACAATAGCGGCAAAGGTCGAATTGATGCCTAATGTTTCTGACAGTCTATAGCCGAATACGGCTCCGCCAAAAGTCAGGATAATGGGCAGGAGATATACAACGAAAGCTGCTATCAGCATATCGCCTTCCCGGGCTTCGAATATTACTTTATCTCCCACAACGGCATTTAATTCATTGCGCATTTCAATGTTAACCTTGGATAAGCCCTCACCCTGACAACAAAAAGTGCCTTCACAGCCGATATGGGACGTTGGCATTACCATGGCGAATTCACCCTTGATTTCCACTACTATTCCTTCGGTTTTTTTTCTAGTCATTATCATTAACTCCTTTACCAAGCAGGTATTTGTAATTATTTTTTTATTCTAAATTTTTTTGTGTTATTATTTTTTGTAATAGCGGTTGACCATATGATTAACTATTCTGTTTTTGAGAGAGGAAGAGGACTTGGCTAAAGACAGCAGCAGCTTTTGGACTGCTGATTTTGTTCTTTTTTCCTCATAGTCCTGAATGGCAGCTTGCAAGGCAGCAACAGCCAAAACTGAACAATGCATCTTGAGCGGCGGCAGCCCATCCAGGGCATCCGCAATATCCTGTTTGGTGATCTTTTGGGCCTCGGCAATAGTTTTGCCTTTAACCAGTTCAGTCATCATGCTGCTGGTGGCGATTGAGGCGGCACAGCCAAAGACAAGAAAACGGATATCGGTAATCCTGTCGTTATTGACTTTGATAAAAATAGTGAGTTTATCGCCACAGCTGGCTTCGCCTACAGTACCTTCGCCATCGGCAGAAATCATCTTCCCGGTATTTCTGGGATTATTAAAATGTTCCATTACCTTTTCCGAATACAAATGACATCATCTCCTGTGCCTTAGGGAATATACCTGACTGAAAACTGAAATATAGATCAGGAAAATACAAATTACAAACAAATATCACTATAAAATATATCACAATAAACTCTCTAATCAAAATTTTTTACATTGTCGTTAAGGCAACATACAGATTAGCCACAGGCGGTCATTCCCGATTGTTTGTTCATTAATTCAATAATTTAGATATTGCTTAAATACTATTTTAAGTATATTTCTCTGGATTGCTATTGTCAACTCACGCACTTTTAGTTTCCTTTAGTAGTTTATGAGCTTATTAGTCTCATGAACGCACTGGCCTGGAGAGCGCATCCCTTGTGTATTGAACGTGGTTCAGAAAGTTGCAGAAAATATTGTAAAAAAAAGTGTTGTTCTGCTTGCGGCAGAGCCATATAATTAAAAGTATAGATAATTTGGGGGAGGTAAAAGAATGCTTGATCTGATACTCGGACCAGATGGCCTGGTCTTATTTGGGCTTTTGCTGCTGTATATTATTATTGCGGCCATTTTCTATGTTAAATACGATTTGCTGTGCTTAAGGGGTTTGGGAAAAAGTTTAAACCGGCTGGCTGCCAAGAGTTCGGTCCTGATGCCCAGCGGATCGAAGAACCTGATAGAGTTTCTGCTCAATAGGGTCAGAGGGTCAGGCAATCAGATCCTGATCACAGCTTGGGAAGACTATTATCGTGATTATACTACTTTGCTGCACGGGGAGGTTGTCCCGGATGTGACCGCCTATTTCAACGAGGATAGGCTGATTACAGTTCCCTGCGCCCGGAGACTGCTGGAACGAATTTGGCAGCTCCTGTTTTACCTGGGTATTGCCGGAGCTTTAGTTTACCTGGCTCTTAACCTTTCGGGACTAAAGGGAGAAGTTACCGTAGCAGTCGTAAGCCGCAGTCTTAGTTTTGTGGCCTTTTACCTGGCTGAGATATTTCTCATCACTATTATTTTTCGCTTCTCTGATGCGGTTGTTTTAGAGAAAACCAGACGAAGCCTCTGGTATTTTCAGTACCAGATGGCGGAATGGCTGAATCCGCTGACTGAAGCTACGATGATCAGTGTCCTGGTGGAAAGCCAGCAGCAGCAGGGTAAGGCTTTCCGGGAAGCCGTAGCTGATTTGGGGAAAAGACTTGATCATTTCGAAACAGAAACTCTGGCTCCAGTGTTGGGTAAGCAGTTTCAGGATGCTATTGAACTGCAGCTTGCTCCCGTCATGAAACAAGGTACGGAGATACTGACCGAACTGGCAGTTGCTGTGCTGGACAAACAGGAAAATGGAATGAAGGATCTGGCCCGGACCTTTACCGAGCAGGTTACTTCCCTGACTGCCGATAGGCTGAATGCCTTTGCGGCAGCAGCCGATAAGGTCTCCCTGTCCCTGACAGGTATTGTTGGCGGAATGGAAAAGATTTTAGCTGGTATGGAAAACAACAGGATATCCCAGGAAACTGCTGCTCAGGAAACCAGTGCTGCTTTGGCGGAAGCCGGAAGAATCCAGAGTGAAATTTCTCAGGCTCTGCAGGCCTCCCTGGAGGCAGTCTCCCAGTCCGGCTCAATTGCTGAAGAACTGAGAGGATATGCCGTGCAGGGGCTGGATAAGGCTGATGCTATGGCCCGGCATTCCCTGCAGCTTATGGAAGGCAATATTGCTCAGGTGGCTGCCCTCCAGGGTGGCCTGGGTGAATTGGCCAGAACAATGGAGCAGAATATTGACACGGCTGTCAGCCGCGTTGCCGGCGAGTTTGACAGGGTGCTGAGTGATTTCAGCGGACTGAGCTCTGATCTGGAAGCAACCAGGCAGAAAGAGAACGCCGAACTGGAAACTGCCCGCGCGAAACAGAGTGCCGAGCTGGAAGCCAGACTGGAAAAACTGGTGGGCGGCATAGATCAGAGTCTGGCTGGTTACAGCGAAAAGCTGACGGCCGAGAGTACGGCAGCCGCTGCTGTCTACAGCAGCAGCCTGCAGGAAATACTGGCCTCCAATTCTCAGACAGTGGATAAATTATCGGCAGCTACAGCCGAAGTGTCTCTGGCCGGCAGCCGGGTTCTGGAACAAATCAATCTGGAAACCGGTCTGCTTTACAGTGACCTGGCTTCAAGGGTAGAAACAGTTTATAACAGCCTGGCGGATAGAGTGGAGATTTCCTACAGTACTTTGGCCGGCCAGGTGGAAACCATGCAGCAGCGAATAGGTGCCCTGACAGGCAATCTGGAACAGAATAGTGAGACAGTTATCAGCCGGGTAGCCGCTGAACTGGACAGGATATTGCATGAATATGCCCAGCTGAGCGCTGAATTAGATACCGCCCGCGTGAGGCAGAGTGCTGAGCTGGAAACAAGACTGGAAAAACTGGTGGGCGGCATAGATCAGAGTCTGGCTGGCTACAGCGAAAAGCTGGCGGCTGAAAGTACGGCTGCCGCTGCTGTCTACAGCGGCAGCCTGCAGGAAATACTGGCCTCCAATTCTCAGACAGTGGATAAATTATCGGCAGCTACAGCCGAAGTGTCTCTGGCCGGCAGCCGGGTTCTGGAACAAATCAATCTGGAGACCGGTCTGCTTTACAGTGACCTGGCTTCAAGGGTAGAAACTGTTTATAACAGCTTGGCGGAAAGAGTGGAGACTTCCTATAGTACTTTGGCCGGCCAGGTGGAAACCATGCAGCAGCGAATAGGTGCCCTGACAGGCAATCTGGAACAGAATAGTGAGATAGTTATCAGCCGGGTCGCCGCTGAACTGGACAGGATATTGCATGAATATGCTCAGCTGAGTACCAATCTGGAAGCTGCCCGTAAGGCTCAGAGCACCGAGCTGGAGAACAAAGTGGCAGGAATTATCAGCGTATTGGATCAGACCCTGGCTGAACACGGAGAGAGACTGAAGGCCAATAGCCTGGTTGCTGCGGAAGAGTTCCACAGCAGCCTGGAGGAAGTACTCAGCTCTAATGCTCAAACAGCTGCCCAGCTGGCTGAGGCTTCTGCTGAAGTGTCTTTGGTCGGCGGCCGGATCCTGGAACAGACCAATCACCGGGCTGCCCAGCTTTACAGCGATCTGGCGGGAAGAATGGACAAATCGATCGACGCTTTGGGTGAGAATCTGGCTGCCGGGATGCGGACGGCGATGGCTAACAGTATAGAAATTGTAGAAAAGCTAACCACAGAGACCGAAGCTATGAAAGAAATGTACGACTCTTACTTCACCAGAATAGGAGAACAGTCTACCAAGACACTGGATGAAATGGATTTCAATATGGAAAAGATTTTTGCCAACTTCTCTGCCCAGACAGAGCTGATTATCGGCCGCCTGACCGACAGTTCCGGCAGTGCCCTGGACTTTTTTGATAAAGGTATCAAGGATCTGGTCGGCTATATGGACGAGCATTCCCGCAACATTGGCTTGTATGCCAAGGAAATCAATCTGGATGTTGCCGACCTTTCCACAAATCTGCGGGAATCTGTCCGGGAGTTCTCCAACCAGATCGATGAAGGTATCAGCCGGACCTTTGAGGACTTTGACAAAGGCTTGGGCGAAGTCACTTTGCGGCTTGCCAATGTACTGGAGAGTATCCGGGAGTCAGTCGAAGCCCTGCAAAAAGCAGTTGCCAAATAAGTATTCAACATAATGAAGAAAGAACATATAACATCTATAAAAAGATATTGGATACAGGGAGGCAGGCATGAGGTTATTTGCTCCGGCAAAGTTTAATCAGACAATCGATCATCTGCGGCAAAACATACTGCTTCCACAGGAATTTGCGCTGTTGGTCAGCAAGCTGGCCCAAGGGTATGTCCTGCCGCCGTTTTCCTGGGATAACAGGCGTTCTCTGGAATTAAATGCCTTATCTTTGGGAAAAAAAGATTTGGAAAACTGTTTGATAGCTCTGACTCAGAACCCAGAGCCGGGACTCAAGCAGAAGCTGCTCCGGATTCTGGCTGTCAGGATGAGCCCGGGACTCAGCCGGCTGATCTGGGCTTTGCTGCAGTATTTCTATCTGCAACCGGCTCTGCGGGAAGCTGCAGCCCTGGCAGCGGCGGCTCCTGTTTGCGGCGAAAAGCTGTTGCAGAGGCTTTTCCGGCAGGAACAGGATATCATTCTGGCTGCTGTGGAAATTCTTCAGCAGGAGGAAGAAGATATTGCCCAGTTTTTATCCCGCTACAATCTGATTGAACACAGTCCTTTGACTGTAAGGATAATCAGGCAATTTTTCCAACAGACCGGGGAGCGGGGTTTTCTGCTCAATGAGGAATTTTTCCTTGAGACGATTACGGTCAGCACTGAGGCGGAAATCGAGCCCTGCCTGATCAACTATCTCTCACAGCCCTGGCAGTTTTATTCTTCCCGCAAAATCAACCGGGCTCTTCTTAACAGGTTCGGCTTACCAGCCGAGGGTGTCCCTTCTGTCTGGACTGATCTTGATCCTGAACTGACTGCCAGATACAAGCAATGGATCTTTATTGAGGTTTTAGAAGATTACTTTGGCTTAAAGAGCAAGAAACTTGCCGTTTTTGGCAAGCTCTACAAAGATATCAAAGAAATATGCTTTTTCAGTGACGGTAAAATTATGATTCTGGATTTCGGACAGTTTGGAATCGCTGATCTGCAGAACATGCCTGAACACTCTTATCTGATGGAGAAGGCTGTTTTGGAGAGGGAGAAAGCCATTCTGGCAGATGTGGGCGAACCCCGCTGGCTGCTGGAACGCCTGGCAGTTGAGGCCCGGGATGTAATAATAGAAGAAAAAAGCTCGGACATCCTGGTTTTGAATATCTACGAATTCGGCAAATTGTATGTTCAGGAATTACTGGCAGAATTACTGCGCAAGGAAGAAGGACTCTGGCCTGTCCGTTTCAAACGCGCTATTGCCAGGTTCAAGGAAAAAGCCGACTGATATGAAACCGCTCTTTTCCGGCCGGAAAAGAGCGGTTTCATTGTTTTTAGTAAACATACGGCTGGCTGAGATACTTTTTAAAGAGTTCTGGATTAACGCACCTGTTGGTTGCTTCTTCCAGCGAAACCAGCTTGCGTTTGACCAGATTGGCCAGGTCAAGATCCATGGGGGTCATGCCCGCTTTCAGGCCGGTCTGGATAACCGTGTCGATCTGGTGGGTCTTGCTTTCCCGGATCATATTACGTATTGCGTCATTGGTCACCAGGATTTCCAGGGTGGCAATCCGGCCTGAACCGTCCAGCCGTGGGAGTAACTGCTGGCAAATAATACCTTGCAGGACGGCAGCAAGCTGGATCCTGACTTGCTGTTGCTGGTGGGGAGGGAAAACGTCGATTGCCCGGTCGATCGTCTGTGCAGCTGTTGAGGTATGAAGGGTGGATAAGACCAGGTGCCCGGTCTCTGCTGCTGTCAGAGCGGTAGTGATAGTCTCCAGGTCGCGCATTTCACCGACAAGGATAACATCCGGGTCTTCCCGCAGAGCTGATCTCAGAGCATTAGCAAAATTAAGGGTATCATCTCCGACTTCACGCTGGTTAATGATGGAGTTTTGGTGCTTATGTAAATACTCAATGGGGTCCTCAATAGTAAGGATATGGCATTTACGGGAGCTGTTGATATGCTTGACCATGGCTGCCAGGGTTGTTGATTTGCCTGATCCAGTCGGCCCGGTGACCAGAATCAGGCCTCGGGGTTTTAAAGCCAGGGGTTTGAAAACCTCCGGCAAACCCAACTGATCTATACTGGGGGCTTCCGGCATAAGAACCCGGATGGCGGCTGCCAGAGTCTGACGCTGGCGGAAGACATTGACCCGGAAACGGTTGATACCGGTGATTACATAGGAGAAATCTACTTCCCCTTTTTCAGCCAGGCGTTTCTCAAAGGATTCCCTTAACAATAACTGCGAGATCAGGCGCTCCGTGTCCTCTGGGGTCAGCGGTTCGGCACCTTCCAACGGTATCAGGTTACCGTTCACGCGGTAAATGGGAGGCAGGGAAGTTGTAATATGCAAGTCCGAGGCTTTCATCTCCAGGGCTTTGAGCAACAAGTCTTTGATAGTATCATTCATCTGTTACACTCCTTACTTAATTTGCTTGGTTATTTTAATAATAATACTCAACTTTACTCAATACTATAGGTAACTTTGATCAATTCCTCAGTAGTAGTCACTCCATTCAGAACCAAACGAGTGCAGTTTTCGCGCAGGGAAGTATAGCCAAATCTGGCAGCGACATGACGTATTTGATCGGGGGTTGAACGTCGGTCAATCAATTCCCGGATATCCTTATTGATAGGTATGATCTCGTGGATAGCGGTTCTTCCGGCATAACCGGTGTAGTTGCAAGCCGGACAGCCCGAACCTTTATAGACTGGCTGAGGTTCGCGCAGTTTGAGCAGCATCAGTTCCTGATGGCTGGGACGGTAGGACATCTTGCATTTGCTGCAGATTTTGCGAACCAGCCTTTGGGCTATCAAACCAACTGCTGAAGATGAGACCAGATAGGATTCAATTCCCATATCTACCAGTCTAAGAATTGAGGAAGCAGCATCATTAGTATGGATAGTGCTTAAGACCAGATGGCCGGTGATAGCTGAGCGGATAGCGATCTGAGCAGTTTCCGGATCCCGGATTTCACCAATCATGATGATATCGGGGTCCTGGCGCAGAATCGTTCTCAAACCTGAGGCGAAGGTCAGTCCGGCCTTGGTATTGACCTGGACCTGGTTGATGCCCTCCATCCGGTATTCTACCGGATCCTCAACAGTGATAATATTGACATTAGGTTTGTTCAATTCCTGCATTATTGCGTAAAGAGTGGTTGTTTTACCTGAACCTGTCGGTCCGGAAACAAGGATGATCCCGTTGGGACTTTTGATGATGCGGTCAAAGAGTTCCAGGTTTTCCGGTGTAAAGCCCAGTTCTTCCTTGCGATAGGTGCTGTCTCTGATACCCAGGACCCGGATAACAATCTTTTCGCCATGAACAGTAGGCAGAATAGAAAGCCGCAGATCGACGTTTTGGTTGTCAATGTTTGTTTCGATGCGGCCGTCCTGAGGCAGCCGTTTTTCGGCGATATCCATTTTTCCCATGATTTTAATTCTGGTGACAACAGCTGAGTGAGCTCCTCTGGAGGTACGCATTACTTCCTGCAGCTCACCGTCGATCCGGTAGCGAATACGCATGGCATCTTCCAGAGGTTCAATATGAATATCACTGGCATTAATTTTGATGGCATGCTGGATAACGGAGTTAACCAGGCGGACTACAGGTGCATTGCTGACCTCATCACCAAATTGATCGTCAATACTGGCAAAATCAGCGAGATCATAGGTTTGTTTCAGTTCTTCGATGGCTTTTTCAGCGCTTTCCTTGCCATAATAGCGCTCGATGGAATTCAGGATATCGGTTTTAGTAGCCATAGCCGGTTTGACATCCAACCCTGAAGCCCGCTTGACATCATCAATAGCGTAAAAGTCCAGGGGATCAGACATAACCACGGTCAAAATGTTGTTTTCCCGTTTGATGGGGATTAAAGAGTGTTTCCTGGCTATTCCTTCCGGAATCAAAGTGGGCACATTGGCTTCAATAGCAGTATCTCCCAAATCATAGTACGGGATATGGTACTGGTATTCCAAGGCTTTAAGAATTTGCTGTTCCTGGACAAATCCTTTAGCGATCAGGATTTCTCCCAGCTTTTGCGGGTTTTTTGCCTGATAATCCAGGGCTTCCTCTAACTGTTGCTGGGTGATGATCTCGGATTCCAGCAGAAGATTTCCCAGCTTTTGCATCTTACCTTGCATTTTTAACCCCTATTCTGTCTTAATTTCTTATTAACAGGTATAATAATATCAGATTACTTCATTATTTTATTATAGAGCAGGCTAAAAATAAACAAATTTATACAGCAGAAGCTGATATTCAGGATATTTTTCCCTGTTATACTGGGATGTTTTTCCCGGTTAACTGAGGTAATTGTCGTATAATTGTCCTATAATCAAAAACAAAAAGGGAGTCTGAAAGAATGGTTATAGAATCTGCCTGGATGGCAAATTTAGGATTTATACTTGGCGGTCTGCTGAGCGGCAGCATCTCCGCAGGTATTCTGCAGCGCTTTTTAAGCAGGCAGGAGGAAAATATCGCCGGTTGGTTTTCTGCTGAAGAGAAAAAATATCATCCTGCATATCTGTTGCCTTTACTTACGGCCGGGCTCTTTGTCTTGCTTTTTCAAATCTATGGTCTGACAGTGGAAACTGGGGCTTATTGCTTTATGGTAACAATTCTGTTACTGCTGGCTTTAATCGATTTTAAGACTATGCTGATCCCCAATTGGAGTGTTCTCAGCCTGCTGCCAGCCGGATTCCTGCTGGCCTTTTTCAGTCGGGATGTATCCTGGCCAGCCAGATTTATCGGTTTTGTGGCAGCCGGCGCAGTGCTGCTGCTGATCGTGATATTGTCGAGGGGAGGCATGGGGATCGGGGATGTCAAGCTGATGACGGTAATCGGATTTTGTTTGGGCTGGAAGGCAACTTTTTTGGCTCTTTTTCTGGCTTCCATAATTGGCGGAACAGTCGGGCTGGGGATTTTAGCCGGTGGGAAAGGGAATCTGAAAACAGAGATCCCGTTCGGGCCATTTTTGGTAATGGGGATAATTGTGAGTATTCTTTACGGCCGGGAACTGCTTTCCTGGTATCTGAATTGCTTCTGAGTTTAAACCATATTGAGAATTATCTGGCTGTCTGGGGTGTTAAGATACAAAAGTACTATTTTACTTGGCAAATATAAATGAAATCAACTACCAAAGTCCTAT
Source organism: Peptococcaceae bacterium UBA2264 (assembly GCA_002347475.1). Lineage (GTDB taxonomy): Bacteria > Bacillota > Desulfitobacteriia > Desulfitobacteriales > Desulfitobacteriaceae > UBA2264. The sequence continues at coordinate 37,826 of DDXI01000068.1, read as the reverse complement.
TCAGTTGAGAGACAAAAGCACTGAATTTGAGAATTTAGGCAAGTTATCTGGATAAATTCTTAAATCTGATGGTAATTTTATGCTATAATAACATAAAAAATTATTTCATATACATCTGCAATAATTTTTTAACTTAAAAAGCGAAAGGAAGTGAATCAATTAATGCCTCTGTATAATTACCAGGCCAAGGATTTTTCCGGGCAGATAATCAGTGGTGTCTTGGAAGCGGAGAACATACAGGGTTTTTATCAGGCAATTAAGGAACGCCAGCTTTTTTGTCTGGATGTCAGTCAAAAACGTCAACCTGTAAATATGACTTTCTTGACTTCTCTTGGTAGAACTACCTCTAATAAACTGAGTCTTAAAGACTTGGCTATATTTTGTCGTCAGTTTTATGTTCTGCTCATGGCCGGGGTAACTGTTATCAAAGCCCTCGATGTCATTTATCAGCAGACCGAGAGTAAGAAATGCAAGTCTGTCGTCCTCAAAGTCTATGAGACTGTTCAGAAAGGGGATCTACTTTCTGAGGCTATGCGCAAGCAAGGCGAAGCTTTCCCGACAATACTGATTAATATGGTGGAATCCGGTGAAGCCAGCGGTAAACTTGATATGGTGCTCCAGAAAATGGCTGAGCACTTCGACAAGGAACGAAAACTTAGGTCCAAACTTATTTCTGCCATGATCTATCCGATTATCCTCAGTATTGTTACCGTTCTGGTTGTTATGATACTTTTTGCTTTCGTTCTGCCGACCTTTATCGGCTTATTTGAAAGCAGCGGAGTGTCTCTGCCCTTGCCAACCCGGATTCTAATTGGCATGAGCAATTTTTTCTCAAATTTCTGGTATCTTATTCTGCTGGGCCTGGCTGCCTTGGTTTATGCCTGGAACAAATACATCAAGACTGAACAGGGCAGACTGAGCTGGGATGGAGCCAAGTTAAAAATACCTATGTTTAAAAACGTTGCGATCAAGGTTATCTCCGCCCGTTTTACCCGGACCTTGTCTATTCTGCTGAGCAGCGGGATACCGCTCCTGAACTGTATAGATATAACCTCCAAGGTACTGGGAAATAAAGTTGTCACTGACGGCCTGCTTGGTGCCAAGGAAGACATGAGCAAAGGCTCCAGTCTTTCTCAGGCTATCAGGAGAGTAGGAATATTTCCGGCCATGATCTACTCCATGATCAATATCGGCGAAGAATCAGGATCCCTGGAAGAGATTTTGGACAAGACTTCTGTTTATTATGACGAGGAAGCGGATGTAGCTATACAGCGTATGCTGGCGATCTTTGAACCGCTTCTGATTGTCCTAATGGCGGTCATTGTTGGCTTTATAGTTATTTCTATTGCTATGGCAATGTTTAAAGTATACTCTACTGTCGGCTAAAAAACAGGGAGAGATAAATACTGAGACAAAGGAGGAATATGTTTGTCAAATACATATCTGGCTTTTGACATTGGAACCAGGAATCTGCACTTAGTGGAAGGACAAATAAGTGGTACAACTGTCAAAATATTCAACAGCACCGTAGTTGAGCTTACCAGGGGAACTATCAAAGACGGTTTAATTACCAATCAGGAAGCTCTCAGCCTGGCCATGCAGACTGCACTGGACAGGATCGCTGTCTCTTCACGCAAGGTGATTATTACTATTAACGCCAACAGTGTGATTATCCGTGAATTCACAATTCCGGCGGGAGATCCCCAGGAATTGACGGCTATGATTAACAGCGAGATTACCCAATATTTCGGGATTTCTGAAGGCGATCTGGTCGAGTACAGGAAAATTGCCGAGTTTGAGGAGAATGGCCAACAAAAGGTTAAAGTCAGGGTTGCAGTGCTGAACAGGGAAATAGCCGAGAATTATTTAAACCTGCTGGAAGACCTGGGGCTGGAACCTGTGGCTCTGGATATTCACCCTAATGTGATCTCCAAACTTTTCAGCGGACAGCCCATAATTAATGGGGACAGCCTAGAGGAAGAAAGTTATATTCTTCTGGATATTGGCTATTCAGGCAGTATGATTTATCTGTTATCCCAGGGGAGTCTGGATTTCTTCCGGGCTATCGGTTTTGGTGGCAAAGTGATTGACAGCCGGCTGGCCAGCCTGCTTACCATGTCTGAAGAAGAGGCGGAAAATAAAAAGCTGGAATATCTGTCTGGAACAAGTATTCAGGAAGACAATGAAATCCTGACAGCAATTAGACCTTTATATGGTGATTTATTGGAAGAACTGCGTAAAGTAGTGCAGTATTTCCAAAGCCGCAGCGGCGGTAAGGCTCTGAAAAAAATCTACTTGATGGGCGGAGGGGCTCCGCTGACCGGATTGGCTCCCTATCTGGCTCGGGGACTGAGTTTTGAAGTCCAACAGTTGCAGCGGCTCAATACAATTCAACTACAGGATAATCAGCCCGCCCTGGGTACTATTGTCAACGCCGCCGGGGCGTTAATCAGGCTTTGAGAGCAGGTGATGATATGAATGATATTAACTTTTTTTCCACTTTTACTAAAGAAAAAGAGCAATTGCAGAAAAAAACCAAAAAAACCCGTAAAATTGTTTTGGGAGTAATCCTGGTAATAGCATTGTTTTACGGTATTTTGGGTCTTAGAATCTTGTATATGTACACCAGTATTCAAAATAGTGAGAAATTCCTGAATTCGCCGGATGTCAAGACCAGGTTAGCAGTGATCGACGCCAAAAAAACAGCCAGCCAGAGTATGATAAAATATGATGCTGAATTGACTAAGGCCGGACAAAAAGTTGCGCTTAGCGACCGGGTTAGCACGGAATTTTTGGACAAGATCCAGAATGCCTGCCCTGCTGCTGCCAGTTTAAGGAATTTAGGCCTGGAAGAAACACAGCTTAAACTGGAAGGAAACGCTCCTGCCTGGACGACAGCGGCTGAATTTAGCCATAACCTGGAGGCAACTGGTCTGTTTAACAGGGTCCACGTTAATTCTGTAACCAAAAACAAGGATTCAGATTCCTATAATTTTAGCCTGTTATGCGATCTTAAGGAGGTGGCTGCCCAATGAAGCTGCCCAAATTGAAATATAATAAGAATAATCTTAAATCCCTGCGTCTGAAAGCTACTGAAAGGGATAAAAAACTACTTGTCGGACTAGCTGTTTTCGTCCTGATAGTTTTAAGTTATTATTTTCTTTATCGGCCTTTGAATGCAGTAGCCCAAAAACTGAAAACCGAGAAAACCCAGATGGATGCCAAAGTAGCCCAAGCCAAAAGTGATCTGGCCAATGAATTCCAGATCAGCCAGGATTATGAGGTGGCTCTGGCCAAGACTATCAAGAATACAGCCGGGTTTTTTCCCAAGGTTTATCCTTACAAGGACCGCTATGTGGTGATGCTGGAGGGTATCATTGGGAATAGCGGAGCTGTGGCTCAAATGATTACCTTCGATGATCCGGAGGTAGGAGCAGTACCCCAACAGAAAAAAAATACTAATTTGGTACTGCAGGAATATCCGCTTCTCAGTTTAGCCAAGAAGATCAATGCAGCCGGAGCTGATCAGGCAGGTACAACAGCAGCAACTGAGAGCAGTACGGAGACCAAGAAGGACAATAAGGCTGATTCCAAGACATTACCGGCTGATGCCATACTCAGGGTGCCTGCCACACTGGAAATTCAGGGCAGTTACACTCAGATCAAAGCTGTTATTGCCGGCTTGGAAAAGCTGAACCGAAAAATTGCCATTGAGGAAGTTACCATCCAAAAAGCCAGTAATGAAAACTATCAGAAAGCAACCCTCAGTTTGGCTTTCTATGCTGTGGAGAAGGTTGACCAGGGGCTGGATCCCTTTAATGCCTGGACGATCCAGAATAGTTACGGTAAGGCTGATCTCTTCAATTAAGGGTTCAGGCATATATCAAACTCATCTTATGCATTAAAAAATATCTCCAAACCTGTCGGTGATCAAGTTTTAGTAAAACAATATTGTATAATGGCAGAGATAGCACCTTTCCGCTTGGTAAAATGGAAGTAAATGAACTTACCAATATTCAAACAGAAAGGTGCATATCTGCATATTTAATACAACAATCTATCTGAATAGTAATAGAGGCAGCTTTCATTAATTTTATCAACTCTCAAATTAAGTCGGCTTTTCCGCAAAGCCGGAAACTGATCAGAATCAGAATTATTTCCGGGGAGAGACGTGATGTATTGTTCTCTTTTAGAGGTGCAGAAGAATGGAAATGTCCCACCGTACCCAATCGTTGGATGTTGCTGTTCACAATTATTATCAACACAAGGATGAAGATACCCTGCAGGAGGTTGTGAAATCTGCTGCAGGTCTAATCCACTATTTTGCTCGCCTTTATGGCGGAGGGTATGCCAAAGATGATCTTTTGCAGACGGGAAACCTTGCGCTGATGAAAGCTTTGATTAGTTATGACCCAAGCAGAGAGACAAGCTTCGTTACTTATGCTTCTCATGCCATCAAGGGTGAGGTCAGGCATCTGGTGCGCAAGCAAGCCTCCTATTACCGCCCGGGCTGCATCGTCGAGCTCCAGTATAAGGTGGACAAAGTGGTCGAAGAGTATGCCAAGATCCATGGAGACGTTCCCTCAACCGCCCACATAGCTCGCGAACTGAATATTAAAGAGGAGAGTGTGAGTGAGGTTATGAAGGCCGGGATAGTGAGCTTTGATGAGATTGACACCAGCAAGATTCATAGTTCAGTATACAATACCTTCCGTTTGCCTATCGAAGACAAGCTGACTCTCAACCAGGCCCTCAAGAAATTGACAGACATTCAACAGAAAGTTATTCACCTGCTTTTCTATCGGGATATGACTCAGCAGCAAGTGGCTGAAAAGCTGGGGATGACGCAAAAACAGGTGAGCCGGGTCAAGGACCGCAGTATTAAGAATCTGCGAGCAGATATGCTGGAAGAAGACCTGACAAATATCAAAAAGAATAGCGGCAATTAATAATTGCATTGGCGTCAGTTGAATTGCTGTTGTCCGGAAGTAATTTAACTGTCCAATGACCCGGGAAGGATAAGACTTGAGTTGATTCTTATAAATCCTGCACTTAGAGTTGTCTGATACCATAATTCCTTGATTGGAGGGAGATCATTTGAAAAAAGCGACGAATGAAAAAGGGGCAGCCCTGGTAGCCACCCTGCTTTTAATGGTTGTGGGGGTAATCCTGGTTACCGGTATGGTTGCTTTGAGCCAGTCGGAGAGCAGGCAAACCATTGACCAAACCAAAAACATGAAGGCTTACTATATCGCCCGGGCCGGTGCGGATACCATGATTCACCGGTTGTTGACTATTGACAAGGAATACTGGAATGATTTCACAACTCCGCATACAACAGATGCTACAGACTTTGGCGATGGCAGTTTTGTTGTCAGTGTCGAGCGTACTGGTGATGATTTTAAAGTGGTATCAACAGGAACCTACCAAAATGCTGAGGAGGAAGTCAAAGCAGTATTAAAGTACAATCCGAATACCAAAATGCAATATGTTATATTCACTAAGGATCCCATGGAAGATATCCAATTGGGGTATTTAAACGATGATATCGGCTCGGGAGGAACCATCGTCTTCAAAAATTCTAGTTATGACACAGAGTTTAGGCCATATGCCAATGAAAATGTGATATTTAACCCGGAAATCAGTGAGGTCGATCTCAGTGATGTTGAGAGCAATCTGACTGAAGCTGACCCGCTTGCTCCGCTCGTGGAGGTATCCTCTATATTTTCCGGCGGTGTTGACGGTCATGACCTGCCCTTGCTGACAATTGATACCAGTAATGCTGATTTTGAGAAGCAGGAAGATGAAGACACGCATGAGGTGAGTATGGTCTATGACGACACTTCACCTTCAGATCCCTGGATGGTTGTCTGGCTGTCAGGTACTTCTTCTCTCAGTGATATTGAGATTACAGGGAACAATAACCTGATGCTTATTGTGGAAGACTCACTTGAAATTAATGGCGATGTCACTTTAAGCGGTAGTGGAAATATAGAAATCCATGTAATCGACGACTCCACCAGTGAAGATGAAGATGATTACGATTTAGTCTTGAGCTCACCTCATATGTCAATAGGAGCACCTGCAGATTCCGACAGAATCAGAGTCTATCTGGCTGATAACTCCCATATGAATCTCGATGTCAACGGTGAGTTTTACGGGTATATTATTGGGCCTGAAGCCAAGGTGGATATGAAGAATCCGCAAACACATTTATATGGCGGATTATATTGCAAAACAGTAGATATTGATGCAAATGTGCAGATCACTTCTGCAACTCCCAGTGACTCCAATCCGATCCGCCTTGAATCTATCCAGTTTGCTTATTGGGAAGAGGAGTAAGAGGATGAAAGAAAGAATAAGGAATCAACAAGGATTTACCTTAATTGAAATAATCATCTCTATAGCCCTGATTGGTATTATTGCCGTGGCCCTGTATGCCGGTATACGCTTTGCCAGGCAAACCTTGTTTGCCAGCAAAGATTATATGCAAAATAATTATGAGATCCAGGCAGATCTGGAAGATTTTCTGGGGACGAAAGATCCTTATGCTGTCAGTCCTCTTCCTGCAGCAGAAGATTTAAGCATTTCGTGGGCAAGCACAACAGATGTTCCGGATTTTACAGTTTCCGGTTTTCGTATGGACAAGGAATCCAGCGCTTTTCACTTAGATGAAACCTTCAAAGTATATGTATCTTCGGCAATCAATCCGGCACAATAGGAAGGAGGATTAGAATTGAAGATATGGAATTTATTTTCTAAGGATAATGAGGATGGATTCACAATGGTGGAAATACTGGTCTCCTTAGCAATTCTTGGGATTGTCACGGCTATGGGTATGTCGATTTTCAGCTATAATGCGAATTCCTTCAGCAAAGGTTCAGCAGCAATGAAGGAACAGTCCAGTCTGCGTCTGGCATCCTACACCTTGACAGACGAATTCAGAAACATCGGCTATATTGACTTGGGTAACGATTCTTTTGCCAGCAGTGATGAAATAGCTGCCCTTGGTTTAGATGATGATCATGATGCAGATAATTTTGTCTTTCTGAGCGATAGCGGTATACGCAAGGGCAGTGCTGCCGCTTTCAGTGATATTTCCGATGCTGAGGTGGAAGACATTTTTTTCAGTTTAAGAAAAAGCGGCGGCAAATACTTTCTGGGAATTACGCTTAAGGGAAAAACCGAGTCTTATGCGACGGAAGTGTTGCTGAACAATATTATTACTGACGATGAGATTCAAATTGGCGCAGGCAGTTTTGACAGCAGTGAATTTGCATCAATTCAGTATAATTATAATCCGCCTCCGTTCGAATCAGCTGAAAGTCCTGCGGCCCCGCCGCCTTCAGAAGAAGAGGAAGAAGAAGTACTGGCCTTATTAAATACTCCGAATACTACTGTTCCTAAAGGGACTACGTATACTTATACAGCTAATGCTGCTGGTGGAACAGCTCCGTATTCTTATGAAATTACAGTTATAAGTTCTGAAGGCAATGCGCCAAGTGTCAGCGGTAATTCGATTACATGGAACTCGCCCAGCGGAGCAAATAAGAAAATGAAATTTGCGGCAACTGTCACAGACTCGGCAGACGATACCGTTACAACAGGAACCGTTACAGTGACGACAAATTAAATTATCATGACTTAAGGGCAATAGAATATTATGAAATTATCCATGTTTGAATAATTGTATTGGGGGCCCTTGGATAGTGCTGGTTTTTCTGGAAAACCTGGGTCAGCAACGAATTAAGGCTTTGGAATGGTATCTGAATCATAGTGAACCTTGCGAGTCAAGGGAGAATCACAATAAAACGGACCCGCAGGACCGGCTGAGATGCTGACCTTGCGGGTAAGTTATTATAGGTCTTAAAGATAAGGAATTATATTTCTTTGAAAATGATTAAGATAATACAAGGATTGTGAATACTCCGGCAGGATGGAACGAGCATCATGCCTAACAGAATAATGATGGCTGATTATAATTCATCTGAGGTGCAAAACCGCCATTGTTTTGAACAGCAGGTATTGTTTTATGTACTGAGGATATAAGAATAAGAATCGGAAGTGCAGCCGAAATGTGTTGAAAAGGTGCAGCATTGTTACTGTCGACAATAGAATGTAAGGAGTCTTTTGTTTATTATGTTTCCAACAAAAAATATTACTGCAGATAAAAAGCTCCTCCTTGCTTTGGCAACTTTATTTATACTCAGTGCTATTGACGGAGGATTAACCCTTTGGGGATTAGGCCTCAAAACAATAAAGGAAGTGAATCCCCTGATGCAATTACTGGTAACCAAAAGCTCGGGTGGCTTTATGGCAGTCAAGCTGGCTTTACCGGTTGTTGTCGGAGTTATATTTTGGCAGTTAAAGAATAGATCACGCAGGTTTGTAAATTATTCCTTGGGGCTAATTCTGATCGTCTATACAATAGTCTTAATGTTTCATGTCCTTTGGATTTTAAAGATTGCTGCCTGACCATAATGGCTTAAATAGGCATAAAAAGGGGCTGTGCTGAAACTTGTTAGTTTCGGTACGGCCCCTTTTTATTAATATCATAGTGATTGAAGAGCGAATAATGGGTTATATTGCCCCCAGCAAACAACTATTAAAGATACTTTCCAGCTCAATAGGTCTTAAGCCTCGCATTTTTACGCCATACTCCCGAGTAAATTTTGCTGCGGCCTTTGCTTTCAACTCATTTCCCTGCCGATTGATTTAGATCCGCTTATTGCCACATGAACATGATATTTTCCCGGGCGGCTTATCCCATTCGTCGGCTGAAATATATTTTGTCGGCATAGGCGCAGACCATAAGTTTTATCATCATGACCGGATGAAAACTGTATCAGCCTCTGCCGGGATATTTGGCGAAAAGAGTTTCCAGGCTTATTTTATCGGTGGCAGAGGTAATGATCCTGACCACATTATTTGGCGGGATTGGGCATTCCAGATCAATTGGCAGACTAAGCTGATTCTGATTATGCTTTGAAAACTACCTTATTATGTACCTTTTATCCAGGTTCAAACAACCTGTTTCACCCTCTTTTACAATGATGTAAATATATACTATACCATCTTTTGCGTTTTAGGTGTAAAAAAAAACCGCCTAAAACTTTCGTTCCAGGCGGTCTCAGGGGGCTAGTTTTCACACAGCCCCTTGATCGAGCGTATTGCGTGAAATTATACGTTTTTACTTGAATATACTGTTAAGGTTTATTCAGCAGCTACGAGTGCTTGTTCTACAGTGCCATCTGCTTTCACTGTGATGACGATATCCTTATTACCTACGACGTCAAGAGTATCAGTTAATTCCAGGATCAAATCTTCAACTTCTGTATCACTGTTTGATGAAATGCCGGCTACAGCAATAGAATCATCTGCAGCAGCGACGGTCACTGTTCCGTTATCTGTGAATTCAATTTCATCGTTAGCCCATAACAGTGCAGTAGCATTTCTGACCTGGATCGCAGTTTGCTTGTCGGCTTGTTCTCTTGCCCTATCCTGGAAGCCAAGCAGTTGAGGCAAGGCGATTGCTGCCAGAATGGCCAGGATCGCGATTACGACAATCAGTTCAACCAGAGTGAAGCCGCGGTTCTTTTTCTTGAGCAGAGTTGTGAGTTTTTTCATTTTTTTTCCTCCTTAAATTTTGTTTTATTATTTGAGTTTCCCTCTCAAATCTTTCACTTAAGTTATACCTCTAAAACAGGTTTTTAGACAGTTCAACTAAAAATATTATATCCAGGGACTTAGTAAATTTCTTGAACATGGATACTTAAGAGTGCCCTGGATTGTCATGAAATATTATGAAGTAAGCGGGTGAACGGCAATTGTCTGATACCTTTTCGGAAAATGAAAATAAGATTACGAAAAAGCTCTATAAATTTGCGAAATAAATTCTTATCAGATAAATATTGTCTAAATCAGAGAGAGTGATAAAATGAACGCAAGCAAACAAAATTTGGTGTATAGTGTCCTGACCATCCAGTAACCGGATTAAGCGGCTGATCTCTTGACTTCAGGGATATTGACCTTAGGGATATTGACCTCAGGAATAATCACTTCGGAAGGAGGTAACATTATGGACAGTAAGGTCACATTGAAGATTTCGGGTATGACCTGCGCAGCCTGCTCAGCCAAAATCGAAAAGAAACTGAACAAGCTTGAAGGCGTGGCCAAGGCTTCCGTAAATCTGGCATCGGAAAAAGCGACTGTGGAGTATGACAGTTCCCAGGTAAAAGTAAATGAAATGATCAAAACTGTGGAAGCCCTAGGTTACAAGGCTCTGAGAGAAGAGGAGCTGAACCGGGACCGGGAAAAGGAGGAGCGGGCCCAGGAAATCAGGTGGCTCAAATGGGAATTGAGCGTCTCGGCCCTGCTGAGTTCGCCTTTGCTGCTGGCTATGCTGCTTATGCTGCTGCCTGCTGACTGGGCGCTGGTGTCCTCTTTGCACTTTTTGCACAATGAATATTTCCAGCTGCTGGTGGCTACACCGGTGCAGTTTATAATCGGTTCCCGTTTTTATAAAAATGCCTATTACGCCCTGCGCTCCCGCAGCGCCGATATGGATGTTTTGATTGCCATGGGGACTTCGGCGGCTTATTTTTTCAGCCTTTATAATGTCTTTTTCCAGACTGTCCCCCAGGGGATGATGAAAGACCTCTATTTCGAGGCCGCTGCGGTGGTCATCACCCTGATCCTGCTGGGCAAATATCTGGAAGCTCTGGCCAGGGGCAAGACTTCGGAGGCTATCAGAAAGCTGAGCAGCCTGCAGGCCAAAACGGCCCGGGTTATCCGGAACGGGGCCGAAATGGATATAGCGATCGAGGCCGTCGAGGTCGGCGATATTATAGTTGTCCGGCCAGGCGAAAAAATTCCTGTGGACGGCCAGATAATGGAAGGCAGTTCGGCGGTTGATGAATCCATGCTGACCGGGGAAAGCCTGCCGGTCGAGAAAAAACCCGGCGATCAGGTCATCGGGGCCTCTATCAACAAATACGGAACATTCCATTTTCAGGCTGCCAAAGTGGGTAAAGATACTGCTTTGGCCCGGATTATCCGGATGGTGGAGGAAGCCCAGGGCTCCAAGGCTCCAATCCAAAAAATTGCCGATCAGGTAGCCGGAGTTTTTGTGCCTGTGGTGGCTGCGATTGCCTTGCTGACATTTCTGGTCTGGTTTTTCCTGCTGGGTAACCTGACTTCAGGGATCATCAGTGCCGTGGCAGTACTGGTGATTGCCTGTCCCTGCGCTCTGGGGCTGGCGACACCGACCGCCATTATGGTGGGTACAGGTAAGGGGGCGGAAAACGGGATCCTGATCAAAGGCGGAGAATACCTGGAACTGGCTTATAAACTGAATACGATTGTCCTGGACAAGACGGGGACGATTACCAAAGGGCGTCCGGAAGTGACCGAAGTGGTCTCCCTGGGGCAAATGACCAAGAATGAGGTTTTATCCCTGGCGGCCGCTGCTGAAAAAAATTCCGAGCATCCTCTGGGAGCAGCAATCTATGAAAAAGGCCTGCAGGAATTCGGCAAGCTCACTGAACCGCAGCAATTTGAAGCTATCCCCGGCAGGGGTGTCAAGGCAGTGATAGATAACAAGGTCGTCTATATGGGTACACGCAAGCTGATGCGGGAGAGGGTAAGTGATCCGCAAGATTACGAGTCTGCCCTTGCCGCCCTGGAAGATCAGGGGCGAACGGCCATGATCCTGGCCGTCGATAATAAGATTGAAGCCATAGTAGCGGTGGCTGATACGGTCAAGGAAGATTCCCGGGAGGCGATTGCGGAGCTGCAGCAAATGGGGCTGGAGGTTATCATGATAACCGGCGACAATAAGAGAACTGCCCAGGCGATTGCCGGTCAGGTGGGTATCAGCAATGTACTGGCCGAAGTACTGCCCGAAAAAAAAGCCGAAGAAGTCGAGAAACTGAAAAAACAGGGCAAAATTGTAGCTATGGTGGGGGACGGTATTAATGATGCTCCTGCTCTGGTTATGGCCGATATCGGCATGGCCATCGGTACCGGCACCGATATAGCGATGGAAGCGGCCGACATTACCTTGATGCGGGGCGATCTGAGAACCATACCCACAGCCATAAAATTATCCCGGAAAACCATGGCCAAGATCAAGCAGAACCTCTTTTGGGCGTTCATTTACAATATAATCGGCATACCGATCGCTGCTCTGGGGCTTTTGAATCCCATGATAGCCGGTGCTGCGATGGCTTTCAGTTCCGTATCGGTTGTGACCAATTCTCTGAGGCTGAGGAAATTCAAACCGGATTGAGCAGTTCTGCTTGGGCGGGATACCGAAAAGATCTGATCAGGTGAGAAAAGGGAGGTAATCATATGGGCAGAGAAAATACAACGCTTGCTGTCGGGGGGATGTCCTGCAGTCATTGTGAGAATAGCATCAAAAAAGCAGTTGGGGGGCTGAAGGGTGTTTATGAGGTCAGAGTGGATCTGGCCGGCAAAAAAGTTACTGTGGACTATGACCCGGCCCAAGTGAATATCGCTGCTCTCAGGGAGGCCATCGAAGACCAAGGTTATGATGTGGATTGATGAATTATTTTGGAGTATAATGGTGAGTATGCTCGATTTCTGAAACAAGTCACAAGTATATTGTATTTTTTTAAATATTCAGACAAATAACAGTACAATATATCGACAAAGGGGAGTATAATAGTAAATGTGGGATTTTTGCTTGGATTAGTACTATATTTCACAGAAACCCTTTGATAATAATTACAGGGCAGCATTATGAACGTTGCCTGGTTAAAGCAGAACAGGGAAAAAAATCAGGTATTTTTGACAAGCTTAAGGCTGAAAATGAGGAGATTTAATATGAAAATGCTGGTAGATTTGCATACGCATACTTTGGCGAGCGGACATGCCTACAGCACTATTACTGAAAATGCGCAAGCCGCAGCGCGCAAAGGCTTGGAGTTACTGGGAATCGCAGACCACGGTCCCAGCCTGCCCGGAGCTCCTCAACTTTCTTACTTTGGTAATATGGCGGTTCTTCCCGAGGAAATATATGGCGTAAAAATCTTGCCGGGGGTGGAGGCCAATATCATTAACCACGAGGGGGAATTGGATGTGCCGGTCTGTTATCTGGCTCGGCTCAAACTGGTTTTGGTCGGTCTGCATCCTGGCAGTTATCCGGGCGGGACGGTGGAAGAGAATACCCAGGCCTATATCAAAGCTATGGAGAATCCTTATACTGATGCGATGGTCCATCCGGGACGGATCGATTTCGAATTGGATCTGGAACGTATTGCCTATGCCTCAGCCCGCTTGAACGTTCCGGCGGAAATAAATAACAGTACCCTGGCTGTAATCAGATCCAAAGTTAAAGCCAGCAAGAATTGCAGCCTCTTTGCCCGCTATGCGGCCAAGTATAAGGGACCTATTATTTTGGGCAGTGATGCCCATTACTGTGATCGAGTAGGAGATTTCAGCCATGCTCTCGATCTAGTGCGGGAAGCAGGGATCTCCGAACAGCAGATTCTCAATACCTCGCCCGAACGAGTGCTGGAATATCTATCCGGACGCCACCAATTGCGTCCCAATGTCGCCTAGCTGATATTTTCCCGAAGAGCTGAAATTACCCAGATGAAAGATGAAGAGCTGGAATCTGATACAAGGCTGTCTACCCGGGTGGGAGGGCAGCCTTTTTGGTGTGCTTTAAAGAATTAAATGGAATATAAAAGGAAATTGAGTATTATTTATAGAATATTCATTATGTCAGGCAAAGCCTATAAAACAGGTATTTATAAAAATGTTCCAATAACCTGGTTTTTAATCTGATCAGCGCTATTTCCGATATAGTGTATAAGTTCATGACAACTGCAGAGGAGGCGGATAGCTGTGACTAAATCAATCGTAATGACGGAAAAGGCCCCGGCGGCCCTTGGATCTTATTCCCAAGGGGTTAAGGCAGGAAATTTAATCTTTACATCCGGGCAGCTCCCTTTGAATGGCAGCGGGGAGTTGGTCGCTGAAGTCGAAGGAGCAACCAGACAAGCACTGGATAATATCAAGGCGATTCTGGAAGCAGCAGGGTCCTCTCTGGCTAATGTTGTCAAGACAGTAGTTTATTTGCGGGACATCAATGATTTCGCGGCTATGAATGCCGTCTATAGGACTTATTTTCCCCATGATCCCCCTGCCCGTTCTGCTCTTCAGGCCGGACGTCTGCCCAGGGATGCTGTTCTGGAAATTGAAGCGGTTGCTCTGGCGGAATAAAATACAAAGAGGAGTTTAAGTTAGACAGCTGTTTTCAGGAGAATTGCAGGCTTTAATCAAACTGAAGGAGTTTAGCACTGATATAACAGGCAGTTAAGGAGGGCATGCTGAAAATGAATGTTGACAAAATATTCTACCGCAGTATTTTTAAAAATCTGTTTGCTGATACCTGTGAAGTTCAGTATTGGGATGGAGAAGCGGAGATATACGGGGAGGGGCAGGTCAGATTTAAAATTGTTTTTCATGAGCCTGTACCCAAGGCCGATATTGTCAAAGATCCTGCTCTGGCCTTCGGAGAAGCCTATATGAACGAGAAGATGGATATTGAGGGTCCAGTGCAGGAGGCAATGGAGTCGATCTACAATAACCAGGATAGCTTTTTTAACAAAGGCAGCTCCTATCCCAGGCTCCACAAAATCCTTCCTAATAACCCCAAAAGAAGCAAATCCAATGTTCAGCATCATTATGACCTGGGCAATGATTTTTACAGCTTATGGCTGGATGATACCATGACCTATTCCTGTGCCTATTTCAAATCCCCGGATCATACTCTCTTTCAGGCCCAAAAAAATAAGACGGAGCATATTCTGAAAAAACTCAGTCTGAGCGAGGGGCAAACCTTGCTGGATATCGGCTGCGGCTGGGGCGACCTGATTATCACGGCGGCTAAAAAATATAAGGTCAAGGCTATGGGCATTACTTTGAGCGCGGAACAATTATACAAGGTTAAAGAAAGAATTGCCGCGGAAAAACTGGATGAGCTGGTGGGAGTGGAGCTAGCCGATTATCGTGAACTGGGCAAAAGGATTTTTGACCGGGTGGTGAGTGTCGGTATGCTGGAACATGTCGGGAAAAATCATCTCCCAGAATATTTCTCAACAGTAAAAAAGCTGTTACAGAACAAGGGTGTATCAATAGTTCATTCCATCACAAGCATTAAGGAAGGGGACGTAAATAGCTGGATCGACAAATATATTTTCCCCGGCGGCTACGTACCAACCCTTAAAGAAATCGTTGAGCATTTGGCTGAAGAAGATTTTAGTCTTCTGGATGTGGAAAGTTTGAGGAGACACTACGGGCGGACCCTGGAGCATTGGGCCCGCAATTTTGAAAATGCCTTGCCGGAAATCAGAAAGACCAAGGATGAAAATTTTGTCAGGATGTGGAGGCTCTATCTGAATTCCTGTGCAGCTTCCTTTAATTGCGGCAATATCGATGTGCATCAATTCCTTTTTACGAAGGGTATCAATAACTTTTTGCCCTGGACACGCGAGAATATGTACAAAGATTAAGCTGATAACCAATATAACAGGTCTGATAAAGGACAAGGTGCCAGGATAGTTGTTTGAAGGGGCTGTGCCAAAGTTTAATTCGGCACAGCCCCTGGTTGTGATCAGGTGTTACTGGTTTGTTCTACCTGGGTCTCTGTCTGTCCGGGAACAGTCTGTTTGGGAGGATGCTGTCTGGTAACCATATCTGTAATTCTTTGGGTCAGGTTTTCCTTGATTTTGGCTGCGGTCTCGGCAGTGATCTTTTCATCGGCTACGGCCTGGTCAAGATTGGCTGTGAGAGCGGCCTGGATTTTTTCGATCAGAGTGTCTTGGGTGACTCCCTTTTCCTGGGCGATTTCCGCTAATGATTTGCCGCTTTGCAATTCCTCCTTCAATTCCCGGGGTTCCAGACCGAGAAGGTCGGCTGCTGACTCCATCAGGGCAAAACCTTTGCCTCCCCAGCCTTGGGCGATGCCCTTTGCCCTGCCTTTGGCCTGGGCGCAGTCACCTGCCGTGTGGCTGCAGGTCATTTGCTGGCTAGTTTGGAAAGCCAGGAAACGGGCTTCCCGGAATCCTCTTTTATCCCCGTAAGCAGCTCCTGCTATCCCTGCGGCTGCAATGACAGCAACCAGAGAAATAATACCGACCAAAGCGACTTTGTTTAATTTCATCCTGATGACTCCTCCTTTAACATTCTTGCAGTGTACCTGAGTAAAGGCTGCTACACCTGTTATTATAAGCCGGAGATCTTTATCTGATGCGAAAAAATCCTTAAGATTTTGTCAAGGTTAGTTTATATCTGGTGTGGAGAGGGGAAAGTGAGTTCAGGCAGAATATTAATAACAGGGTGTCATATTATCAGATAGTCAGGGAGGGTTACCATGAGGATTGTGATAGCTCCTGATTCTTTCAAAGGGAGTCTGAGTGCGCCGCAAGTCGCCGAAAGTATTGCCGCCGGTTTGAGAAAGATCGATCCTTGCCTGGAGTGTTATAAAATTCCTTTGGCAGATGGCGGAGAAGGAACCACCCGCTGTGTAATCGGAGCAAGCGGGGGTCGGCTCCTTTCCCGGACTGTCACCGGCCCGCTCGGCGAACCGGTGGAAGC
This sequence comes from Peptococcaceae bacterium UBA2264, assembly GCA_002347475.1. GTDB lineage: Bacteria > Bacillota > Desulfitobacteriia > Desulfitobacteriales > Desulfitobacteriaceae > UBA2264. The sequence continues at coordinate 21,200 of DDXI01000068.1, read as the reverse complement.
TGAATTCGGGATCTGCGCCGACAACAAAACTGCGGTTATCGAAGTGGCCAGTGCTTCGGGATTGACCTTGGTTCCGCCGGCCGGGCGTAATCCGCTTCGGACAACATCTGCAGGAACAGGGGAACTGATTCTGGCTGCCCTGGCTGAAGGCTGTGAGACGATAATCCTGGGCTTGGGCGGAAGCGCTACCAGTGATGGCGGGATGGGCATCCTAAGAGTTTTGGGTGTCAAATTTTTGGACCGGGAAGGCCTGGAACTCGGCGGTCAAGTCAGAGATTTGGCCCGCCTGGAGCGCCTGGACTTAAATGTTTTGGATCAGCGTCTCCAAGATGTGCAGATCACTTTAGCCTGTGATGTCGACAATCCCCTGTGCGGACCGCAAGGGGCCGCAGCTGTTTACGGGCCGCAGAAAGGAGCTGACCCGGAACAAGTTCGGGAGTTAGAGGCTCTTCTTGATCACTATGCTGATGTCCTGGAGGCTGCTGCCGGATGTCAGGTGCGTGAAATACCCGGCAGCGGGGCTGCCGGGGGGATTGCAGCCGGGATGATGGCTGTTCTCAAGGCCCGGATTGTTTCCGGAATAGAAGTAGTTCTGGAGTTGCTGGCTGTCGAAGATCTCTTGGCCCAAGGGAGCATTGATCTGGTAATTACCGGGGAAGGGGAGATCAACGGCCAATCAATAAGGGGCAAAGTGCCGATTGGCGTCGCCCGTCTAGCCAGGAAGTATGGCCTGCCTGTTCTTGCCCTGACCGGTTGTATCGGACCTGAGGCCGAAAAAGTCTATGAGCAGGGCATTGATTCCATCATGGCCATTGCTCCCGGTCCCATCAGTCTGGCGGATTCACTGGCCCGGACTGAAGAACTGCTGGAAGAGACTGCCGCCAGGGTTCTAAGATTATTAAAAGCATTGCACTGTGCAAATTAGCGGCAGCAAGGCAATTAGCAGAGCTGCAGTTATTTCTGAGAGACAGTATAGGAGGTTAATCGATTACAACCAGGGTATCACATAGTTCCCAACCAGGGGTTTCTGATTAAGTGGTTTCTAATTAAGGGATTCAGGCTCTCTGCCTGTTTATGCTCTCAGGAAGGAAACCGTACCTCTTGCTAGAATATATGGCAGTAAGACCAATCATACTCTGCCAACAATGAGGGGCATACGATATATTACAGATACAGGAGAAGAAACTAATGAAGGTAAAAATCGGGAAGGCAAAAAAATATATCTTGCTCGTAATCTTAGTGGTGCTAATATGTATATCTGCCGCTGCTCTTATTTTGCTCAGACATTCTCCTGATTGGCCGGTGCTTTTGCTCAGTGGACTGGTGGCTAGTGCAGCGACAGCAGCCTTGATCTATGTAAAATTTTTTTCGGTAGTTGTGCTGGACGGTGATTTTACGGAGAGGAGACTGAAAAAAATCTTCCGGAAATACGGCAGCAGGATGGTAGCCTTAAACGGAGAGTTCCCGGAAACTGCCACCTATCGCTATCAGGTAAAATCTCTGGAAGACTTGGTTAAATTGTCCCTTGTAACCAAAAGACCGGTTTTGTACGGCTATGAAGATCATACGAAGGATATCACCAAGTTTTGTGTTTTGGATCAGGATGTTATTTACTATTGGAACCCCTGGTGGTATGAGGTGGATCTGACGAATTATAGTGAGGTGAACGAAGCTGCCGAGCAGAGGCCAACGGAATATATAGAATTTTAATGTTCTCGAATTGGAAAAGGAGTCCTGATGGATAATAACAATATTCTGGAATGTTTGCGTCTCTCCTCAGATGGCTCAGGGATAGGTTACATAAACGGCAGAGCAACATTCGTAGCTGGGCTTCTGCCCGGAGAAATTGGGGAAGTCGAGGTCTGTGCAACAAAAAAGAAATGGCAGCGGGCCCGTTTACTAACTTTAATTAAGCCTTCAGTGTTGCGTCAGGCCGCACCCTGTCTTGTTTTTCCGGCCTGCGGCGGCTGCCGGCTGCAGCATACAACCTATGAAGAAACCCTGCTTTGGAAGCAGCGCTGGGTTGAGGATGCCCTGCAAAGGATAGGCAAAGTGCAGGCTGGGGTCAACCCTGTTCTGGGCATGACTTTCCCCTGGCGCTATCGTAATAAAGCCCGTTTGCATCGTACTGCCGGGGCTGAATGGGGATATTATCGGGAAAAATCCAATATTCCGATCAGCTTTGCGGACTGTCTTCTCCTGAGTGAGCGTATGAACCGCTGGATCAGACTGCTAAAAAAGCAGTTGGCTGAGGGTTATCCGGAGATACATACCCTTATCTTGAGGGAAAACACCAGAGGAGAGGGGCTCTTGTTACTGGAAGGGTTGCCGGCCCGGCTTTCGAACCTGAGGCAAGTTCTGGAATGGGCTGATCTGGCCAGGGAAGGACTGCGTTCTGTCTGGGCTGGCGATTCCCGAAAGAGCCCGGAGTTATTGTGGGGGGATGATGTCTTCACTCAGACGATTCTTGATCTCACCTTCAAGGTCTCGCCCGAATCCTTCTTGCAGGTTAATTCCCTGCAAACAGAGGTTCTTTATAAACAGGTATTGAATTGGGCCGGCCTGAGCGGGAAAGAAACAGTCTGGGATCTGTATTCCGGGATTGGGACCCTGGCCTTGTTACTGGCTTCCCGGGCCAGGAAAGTAACAGGCCTTGAGGAAAATCCCTCGGCTATTAAGGATGCCCGGCAGAATTATGTTGCCAATAGTGTTTTGCTCGCCAACTGCCAGGTTGAATTTCTCCAGGGCAAAGTCGAGTCGCTGATCCGGAAACTGCCGGAAAAACCGGATGTGGTTGTTCTGGACCCCCCGCGGGCTGGCATACATCCGCAAGTCGGGCAAAGTTTGCTGGAAATCAAGCCCCAGCGCCTGATCTATGTTTCCTGTGATCCGGGGACTTTGGCCCGGGACATTGGTATGCTGACTCGGGGCGGGTATAGAGTTACCGGAGTCCAGCCTATAGATATGTTTCCCTGGACTGAGCACGTTGAGACGGTAGTATTGATTACGAGGGTTTAAAACGGGGTGTCTGGAAAGGCTTGATATAAGGCTTTTCTGTGATTTTGAATTTGGAATCGGAGCCTGAAAAAAGTGATTTTTATGCTTCGTGGGAACATACCGATATCGCCTGAAACCCTTGCGAGTGGTCGATTTAGATGTCAGTAATTGATGAGTGGTCAGGATAGATGTTTTGAGTTTTTTGCGCTTGTTGAGTGGTCGATTTAGATGTTTTTGGATTTTTTGAGGTCGAGAAATCAGTTTGGATGTTGTGAAAATCGGCCTTGATTATATAGGTATAGACTACATAAGATGAGCTTAAAATCGATTTAGTCTACTTATCTATCACCATTAATGACCTCGGAATGGGGTGAAGTTATGGAAAATGAAAAATCGAAAATGACAGTTACAATGATTCCGGCCAAATCACAGGGATTAAAAATGGTCGCAATATATTGTCGCGTTAGTACGACGCATGAAGCACAGGAAGAAAGCTTGGATATCCAAATCAAAACATTAAAGCAAGTTGTGGAGGATAATCCAAAGTGGATGCTTTACGGTGTCTATAGTGACAGAGATTCTGGCGGCAATGTTTTTCGGCCTGATTTCCAGAAGCTGATTTTTGATTGCTACGAAAATAGAATTGATATTGTACTTGTGAAAACCATCAGCAGGTTTGCACGAAACACAGTAGACTTGCTTGAAACGGTGAGCAGACTTAAAGGATTGGGAATAGAAGTAATTTTTCATCATGAAAATTTACGCACCAGTGAAGCCGATAACGATATGCTTATCTCCGCACTTGGGGCAATCGCTCAGGCCGAAAGCGAGTCAACAGGGGAAGCAATCAAGTGGGGATTGAAGCGTGGTTTTATATCTGGAAATTCAAAGCTGTATTCTCGCAAATGCTTTGGCTATAAACAAAATGGAGAGGGCGAGCTCATTATCGATGAGGAGCAAGCCAAGGTCGTCCGCGAGATCTTTGATTTATATTTGAGCGGACTCAGCATCGGTCTTATAGCTAAAGAACTTAATAATAGAGGCATTAAATCACCACAAGGTAAAGATATTTGGTCAAAAAAATCCATCCAGACAGTGCTAGGTAATGAGAAGTACATCGGACAAGTATTATTGGGAAAGACCTATACCGGGGATTTTCCAAATAATAAGCAGTTCATGAATGATGGAGAATATGAACAGTTTTTAATGAAAGATGCTCATGACCCGATTATCGCGCTTGAGAAATTCGAACAAGCTCAAGAGGAAATGAAACGCAGGAGTAATATTGAAATTGTTAACGGAGCGGCAAAAAGAAAAGGAACGCATTACAGCTCAAAACGAAAGAATACTGAATAACCCCATTTCTATTATTACTTCGGTAATATGAGATGAACGATCTGCTTTTACCGGAAGGGAGTGCAAATCATGCAAATTGCATTGACGAAAAAGTTAGCAGATGCTTTGGAATTAAAGCTTCCTGCTATTGACGAAACCATCAATCCGTTATTCTCATGGACGGCAAATTGGACAAAGGTCTGGGACAATCGCAGATCAGAGGATATGCTTGTCTTGGTGAACAATACCACACGTTTTAACGTTGCGATTTATCAAGTCAAACGGAAAGATCTGAAAAATGTTGCAGAAATGATGACGGCTGCCATTTCAAACACGCTTCTTTCGATGAATCTAAATCCTGAGATGGTGAGTGAATATATGCGGTTGGCAGGCGAAGCGGAGTTTGTCAAAAATAGCAACAGACAAACTGCATCCTGGGTGACGAAAGCGGGATTAGAGTGCGCTTTCTATGTTGGAAGAGAATATAATGGCATCGCGAAAATGTTCAACGACACGGTTGGAGCTTCCGCAAATTACCGTTATGTTGATTGTTCCGGCAGCTCGAACAATGGGTTCACCCCTTCCCAAGAGATGATTAACGCACTTTCCGAGCTTACAGGAAGGCAGCCCTATAAGTACCGGGCTTTTGAATTGCTGGTCACACTTGATCTGGAAGCATATAAGGCGGAGCGGAGGCTTATTGTTCCCGCTGACATTGAATTCTCTCAATTACATAAGGTGCTGCAGTCTGTGTATGGATGGGAAAACTGTCACCTTTATGACTTTGCCATTTTCAGTGATAGTAAGCGTAAGCCGGTTGCCAGAATTGTATCTTCCGAGGAAGATCTGGGATACGATAAAGATGCTATTTTAATGGAGCGGCATACCTTATCCGAATTCTTACCAAAGTACAAGCAGTTGCTTTATACATATGATATGGGGGATAACTGGGAGCATGATATTCAACTTATTCGTGTGATCGAAGAGCATGATAAGGAATCTCCTTATCTGCTGGAGGCAAGTGGGCAAACGCCACCGGAGGATGTGGGCGGAGTTGGAGGGTTTGCGAACTTCCGCGAAATCATCCTGAATCCTAATCATCCGGAATATCAGGATATGAAGGAATGGGCGAGGTATTGGACACTAGAGCTTAGCGATTGGAAGAAACGGCCAAGGGTGATTCATATATGAGAAAAAGGCGACATCAATACAACGCTCCCGACCCTATGATGCAAGTTCAGGATTGATGTCAAAGAAAATTGATTTTTGAAAGCACTGCAAATGGCTGTTTTGCGGGCTTTGCGAGGATTTTGGAAGCCGGAAAACATGACATCTAAATTAGTCACTCTATCTCACGTTGAGACGGTAGTATTGATGTCGAGGGTGAAAGAGTAGGGGCGTAGAAAGCCCAGTATTCAAGCCATTTGTGTGTTTTGAGGGTCAAAAATCTGAACCATAAAATTAAGATTTTTTGCTTCGTGGGAACATATCTAAACAAGCCTTTATCCTTGTGACAGAGCGATTTAGATGTCAGTGGTTAGTGAGTGGTCAATATAGATGTTTTGGGTTTTTTGTGCTCGCGTAGTGGTCGATTTAGATGTTTTTTGATTTGGGTAGACATGAGTGTACAGTTTGGATGTGTAAATTCAAACGCAGAGAGGAAACAGGGGAATGAAAGGAAAAATATTTTTAGCATGGCAAAGTCAAGAAAGTGATATAGCACGATTTGTCAAAAAACAGCTATCTGAATCTAAAAAGCATTTGTTAAAGACAAAACAATTAGATTTAGATATTATTTATGCACCTACTCAAGATGAGTCCGGCTCTCCCGATATTATAGAAAAAATTTGGAGCCAAATCTCAGATAGCGATGTATTCATTGGAGATTTATCACATATAGCAATACTTAAAAATGATTCTCAGGTTTCAAATCCTAATGTAATGTATGAAGCCGGTATAGCAATGGCCTTACTTGGTGAAACTCGCACGATATTATTAGTATCAAAAGCAAGTAATATTGATAAATTAGCCTTTGATATTAATCATAAAAGAATCTCAACCTTTGATATCAAAAACAATAATTTTTATAAAGATTTATCTGAATGGATTAGTTGTGCAATGATAGATGCAACCAATCAAAGATTTTACAAGCAATACTTAGTAAAAGATATTTTAGAGGAAATGAATATACTGTATAATAACTTGTTGCGGATTATATACGGAACTGAAGTCCTTGAATATACATTTGATTTTAAAAACGTTACTGTAGAAGAAATAAGTAAGAGATTAAAAGGCAATGTTTTTGATGTGTTTCAAGTCAAAACGGACTATTCTGAAATAATATCTAATGTAGAAAAAAACATCAATTTGCTATATCCTTCTGGGAATCGATTTCTAATTTACAATTCCATAAGACTAATAGACTCTCTGCGAAAATATCAAACAATAAATGAGTTAACCAATTATAAACAGTTTGAGTGTTTAGGAATAGATAATAACTGTATTTATAATTTCATGGATTATAACAGTTTTTACTTGGAAAGCATAAAAAATTATGATGAATTAGAAAGTGGGCTCTATTTTAGAAAAGATGTAATGCTGCTTTCAAAAATTTCGCCCGCCTTGCCACATATTAATGTATTTAAAAAAACAGGTATATCCAAGGCTTTGCTGGAATGTAAAACTAATGTGGAGCATAACTTGACTATTGGATTCGTCACGAAATATAGATTTAAATCAGAAGCACCAGTGGAAGAATATGCAGCCCCAATCTATACGATGTTTGAAACGATGAATAATATTTTAGATTATCTTAAATTGGAACCGTGTAATCAAAATAAAGAAAAAGGGGTAACTAAGGGTTTGATACATTTTTCTAATTGCCGTACATAACCCTTTTAAAGCACAATGCTTTCTGAATATAAATAAAGAAAAAGGCACTATACACCAATTTTGCGTAAAGTACCTTACTCAACACGTTACCCCTCCACATCCACCGCAACACCGGACTTGAATTCCACAGTAAACTTATCCTCAAAAACAGTAACCTTTTCAATCAACCGCCGGACAAGCTGCTCGTAATATTCTGTAATGGCGGTGGGCTGTTCCTCTAGGAATGTACTCATGTCGGAAATACGTTTTTTTAGATCATCCCGTCCAGCGCTTTCCAGCTGAAGCTTCTGCTTTTCCTCGCGAAGACGGTAAATTTCATCGCCAACTTTTTCATAATCGGTTCTGGAGCTGGCCAGTTTTAAAAGCTCGGCTTGCAGTTCCGACAGTCGCGTGTCGATGCTTGCCAGAGTATGATCATTTCCGTGTGTTAAGACGGCTTCGATGTTATTCTGCAGAGTGACAAGGAAGGAGTCCTTGTCGCAGAGCGTCTGATTGATTGCAGTGACCAGTACTTGTTCGATTGTGCTTTCCAGGATCGTTCGGGCGTCGCAGTAAAGTCCGGTATTTTCTAATCTGCTGATGCAGCGCCAAACAACTGACTTTTTACCTCGGTTGTTCCAATGAATCCTGCGGTAAAACTCTCCGCAGCCTCCGCAAATAATCATGTTAGAGAAGCAGTGAATACTGCTGAAGGTTCTATTCTTCCCGTTCGGGCTGGTATGAACGATGCGGCGACGGATGAGCTCCTCCTGCACCTGCATGAAAATTTCTCGAGGGATGATTGCCTCATGGCTGTTTTCCACATAATACTGCGGAACAATGCCATGGTTCTTTACTCGCGTCTTCGTGAGGAAGTCCGTGGTATATGTTTTTTGCAGGAGAGCATCGCCGATATACTTTTCATTTCGCAAAATCTGGTTGATGTTGCTGGTATGCCATTTTTCATTGCCTGCTCCGGTCAGAATCCCATCTGCTTCAAGGCCACGGGCGATTTTCAACATACTGGCTCCCTCAAGGTATTCCCGGTAGATACGTTTTATGATTTTAGCTTCCTCTGGGACAATGATCAAGCGCTTATTTTCATCCCTGGCAAACCCAAGAAAGCGGTTGCAGTTGACCTGAATTTCACCTTGCTGGTAGCGGTATTGCAGACCCAGCTTCACGTTCTGACTCAAAGATTGGCTCTCCTGCTGGGCAAGGGATGCCATAATGGTGAGCATGACCTCGCCTTTGGAATCCATGGAATTGATGTTTTCTTTCTCAAAGTAGACGGGGATGCTTTTTTCTTTCAGCTGCCGGATATATTTCAGGCAGTCCAGCGTGTTACGTGCAAACCGGCTGATGGACTTGGTAATGACCATGTCGATATTACCGGCCATGCACTCATCGATCATGCGGTTGAATTCCTCTCGCTTCTTGGTGTTAGTACCGGAGATGCCGTCATCCGCATAAATTCCGGCCAGTTGCCAGTCCGGGTGGCCATTGATGTAGGCCGTGTAGTGTTCTATCTGCGCTTCATAGCTGGTGGCTTGCTCGTCACTATCCGTGGAAACGCGGCAGTAGGCGGCTACACGGAGTTTTGCTTTTTCTTCATCGTCATTTTTGCCACGGGCTTGTTTTCTGGCTGGGAGTACGGTGACACTCATTTTTGCTTCAGTCATTTTGCACCTCTCTTTCGATCAGGCTGTAGGCGTATTCTGCTTGCTGGAAGGGGTCGTCGAACTGCTCATTACCTTCTTTGATATGGAAGGTTAAAGGATAAACGACCTCAATATTTTCTTTTGGTTCAAAGATTCGGCCGAGTTTTTCAGCTCGCCTAATGCGTTCCTTTTCGGTTGACTCAAAAATGTCCGGTTCTATAATTGCCGGATAGTAATCGTCGCCTAGGTAGCGGACATTTCGGAGCATCTTTCCGATGACTGCATGGGAGATTAGGATTCCAGCCTTTTGTGCAGCATACGCTAAGGAATCACCGTTTAAATAAGCGAGGAATAGGGCCTTTATCTGCTCAGCGGCAATCTCATCGATTACGGCTTTGCCGTTTATTATCCGATATCCAAATGGGGTGTGGCTCATTTATGACACCAGCCTTTCTTTCAGGGTAATGCCACATTTCAGTTCAAAGCCAATCTCAGTCCGTGAATAAACAATAATCCGGTTCACAAAAGTCTTGAAAACATCTTCATCAAAGCGCTTAACCATGGTTGCTTTTGTGGCATATTGCAGCAGGGCGCTCACTTCGCTCAAATGCTGGTTCCCGTTCTGTAGTAAGCGGTTGATGGACTCTTTTTGGCGTTGCAGTCGATCAGCTTCCTGTAGTAAATTGTTACTGCTTTTCTTATAAACTGGGCGGTCGAGATAGCCTTTGGCCATTAGGTTGACCAGTACATTTTGTTGTTCAGCGTTTTCCTCCAGCTTTTTATCAATGTCTTGAATGCTTATGAGGCTATCGTCTGTATTTACTCCGCGCAGGCCAATCAGTAAAGGCTTAAGTACGAATTGATGGCTAAAAATAAGCTTGTTCATCATCGTAATAAAGGCATACTCAAAATCGGAATCCGGGATGTATTTCATAGAACATTTTTCGATGCTTTCAATATGAGTCGAGCAGCACCACGCGATGTATTTTCTCCCGCTGGAATGTGTACGACGCTTAAAAGTATCACCGCATTGGCCGCAGATGATTTTCCCGGAAAAGGGATATCGTTTCTGGTATTTCTCGCTGTACTTTTCTACGCCTTTTTCCTTACCGCGCTGCTCAATGACTTTCTGAACCGTCTCAAAATCCTCACGGCTGATAATCGGCTCATGATGATCGCGAATCAGATATTGCTCTTTTTCGCCATCGTTCTTATGCCTGTTGAACTGGCTATCGCTATAGGTCTTTTGAAAGAGGGCATCGCCGATGTACTTCTCGTTTACGACCATATTTCGAAGGGCATTAGCCTTCCATCGACCACCTTTTTTAGATGGAATGTTGCGTTGATTGAGAGCATCCGCAATTTTGTGAAGGCTTTTCCCAGACAGAATCTCAGAAAATATAAACCGGACAATTTCAGCCTGCTGTTCATTCACAATCAGTTCTCCATCTACGGCATCGTAGCCATAGGGCGAACAGCCGATTTTATAAGTACCATTTTGAAAGCGTCGCTGTATGGACCATTTGTTGTTCTCAGCGATGGACGCAGATTCACCCTCGGCCAGTCCACTCAGGATCGACAGCATGAGTTCACTTTCCATTGACCCGGTGTTGATGTTCTCACTTTCAAAATACACAGAAATGCCAAGCTTGGTCAGTTTTCGGACCAAACCCAGACAATCCATGGTGTTTCGGGCAAATCGGCTGATCGACTTTGTGACGATGAGGTCGATTTTGCTTTGTTCGCAATCGGCAATCATCCGAAGCAGCTCGGGCCTTTTTTCCTTTTTGGTGCCCGTTATGCCCTCGTCATAGTAAAGCCCCGCAAACTCCCATTCTGGATTGGCCTTGATGTAGGATTCGTAATGGTTTTTCTGGGTTTCAAGGCTGACCAGCTGCTCATCGCTGTCGGTCGAAACACGTGCGTAGGCGGCGACACGCAGCTGGGATTGTTCTGCAGTAGGCCGGGTGGTTGGAGCAATTTTCGTAACCTTTTTCAAATTTTCACCTCCTTGGTCAGTGTCACATATTAACTCTGAAGCAGAGTTATATCAACGGTTTTATGGCATTATCTGTGCCAACGCGGGTGAGAAAGACTGGCGGTTCAGTAGGGTGATTTTATTGAATTCCGACAAAGAAATATGTCCCTTTTGAAGCATGGAATCGAGTATCCGCTGCGCTCTTATATAATCCATTTCACATTGCAATTGCTCCTGTGAAACAGGAATTCTCGCACAAATGCTTTCCGGCGTTGCGGCATTAATGTTTGGCATGTTCTGTTCCTCCTCCCTGAATCTCAATGAGGAGAAAAAAGAAAACTCCCCTCACTTCCAAAAGGACAGCGAGGGGAGTAAATCCGTAGATAAAATTACTTCTCTATTCAGTTTTGATGAAAGTGTCAGTGAATCCGGCGGCTTTTACTTTGGCGAGCATTGTGTCGGCATTTGCTTTGATGGAGTAAGCTCCAACCTGAACACGATAAATGGTTTTCGATGCAGTCGAAGCTGGCTCGGTAGTAGCGCTAGTGGATGCCGCGAGCAGCTTCCCAACCTCTGCACGGAAGGTATCCATACTTTTACCGTGCTTGGGAAACCAATGCATCACATCACTATGGATGCTGGCAATGCCGAGGGTAGCTCCCTCGCTGTGGCAGATGATATTCTCCTCGGTGAGTCCGTATTGCTTGCAGAGATAAGTACATAGCTCAACGGCTTCTTTGTAAACGGCAGAAAAATACGAGGCGTCCGTCAGACCATCCTCGCAGATTTCAAAACCGATATGTGTATCGTTGGCGGAACCGCCTGCATGCCAGCCCCTGTGGTTCCAAGGGAGCGTCTGATAAGTAGCGATGCTTCCGTCTACCAGCTTGCCGATGAAGCCGTGGACGCAGACCTGCCGGCCGTCCGGTTTGTCCTGATTCCAGTGGTTGTTGTACTGGTTCTTGCCGAGCAGTCCGTCGTCAGGTCCGACATAGCGTTTCAGGTTCGGATTGTTCGCCCCGGTGGAATGCACCATGATGCCTTTCGGTGTGATGGTTCTGCCTGCCTTATAGCAGGCATTATTCGTCAGAATGAGTTTATGCAGGTTCATCTATTAGTCCTCCTTGTTCAACTGTTCCAAGACTGTTTTTAATTTCTCGGGTATAGGCAGTCCGATTTTTGCCGCATTCTCAACAATGCTGATGCCTTCATTAGATAAATAGAAGAAGATGACGGCAGTACGTACGGCGCTTCCGGCTTGAATAAGCTGCGAATCCACAATATGCGCCACCGCTACCAGTGAAAAAATCAGCACCTTCTTGAAGATGCCCCGAAAGCCCACCCCGCTTGAGAGGCGTTTTTCCAGGATGGCTACCATGATTCCGGTCAGATAGTCGATAACCACAAAGGCTACCAAACCATATAGGAAACCATCCCAGCCGCCCAGGAAGTACCCGATGTAGCCGCCCACAGCGGCTACGACAATTTGAAGCGTGTTAATAATGTCCTTCATTTTCTAAACCTCCTTGATAAAAATAAAAAAGAGCCTTTTGGCTCCAAAAGCAACTTATTACTGTTGCCTACCTAAATAATGTTTTTAGCCTGAGCAGGCATTAGTTTTGAAACGGATTAATATAACCTTTTAACGGATGAGTTTGCCGAGCTGTCTCTGGCCTGCATCATGTCTTTGAGCTGCGGCTTGCCTTTTCTCCCGGCACCGTCCACCGTGAAGCTGGTCGTAAAGCCTTTGTCGCCAAAAGAATGCTCGACTGTTGTTATTAATCCTACTAAGCGGACAGAGCTGTCAGCCTCGGTTATAGTCGCCTCGTCTCCGGGTATGATATGCGGCCTGAACGGTCCTGAAAATTGCTCCACGATACCGGCGTATGCCAGCCGCTGTGCCAATTCGTCCGCCTGCTCTTGCAGCTCCGACAGCGTGGTATCGTCCGCAAGTGTTACATACAGAGTCTTATGGGGCGCGCTTGCCCATTCAAGGGCATGTAAAACCTCGGCATAGGCTTTAACCATTGTTCCGCCCGTCGACTCTTTACTTTGATAACATACTCGACTATACACATCATCGTCGTCCCTGGTAACGCCCCGGCTTGTTAGATCTGCTCCACGTTCAAACTCGTAATTGCCATACAACCCCGTTAGCTCAGCATAATTTGTTGACGACCCCACGATAATTTGACCGTCAAGGGTTTCGACTGCGGTCCAGGATAAGGCCATCTTCAAAAACTCGTTTAAACCGGTCAGCATATCCATATCGGAAGGGTATTCTATACCGCATTGCCATGCCGTCTCAGGATCAGGAGGCTGCTGTATTTGGTAGTCGGCTATTCCAGCATTGTCTAAAATAGCCGCAACCACGTATGCATATACGTCGATAGGATAGCTGTTGTTTTCATCAAAGGTCTGGTCCTTTAGAAGCTTGCCGCTGATGTTTCTCAGGTCTAGGTCCATGCTTTCACCGGTTGCGCTCATCTCGGTTCTGTCGACATAAAAAACGCCCATCTGGTACTCCTCGGAATCTCCAGCTACAAAATAAAGCTCAATTTTATTGCCGGGCGTTATTATGCTATTAACCTCCCCGGACAATCTCTGCTTTGGATTCTTAAACGTGAGACTCGCGCTGGAGATAATGTTGTTCAGATCAAGCCGGATGTTTCCGCTTTCAAGATAATTGGAGATATCAGTTATGGCATCCCATATTGCAAGCCGTTGACGTTCATGCGTTACGACTGTTTCGCCGTCTAATACCTCGTCCTGATGCCAGGCCCCGAATATACCGACACGCGGAACATTCTTCAGACGCACAAGAGATAAATTCTTATCCCTTGTGGCAATCGTCGCGTTCCCAAACACAGGAGTGTCCCAGGGAACATCACCCGTTTCCGGTTCCCATTTTTGGGCTTTCAGACGGCCGCCATCAACAGTAAATAAATACACCGAATTATCCGGTACATGCAGTACTGCAGGATTGGTCCCGCTGCCAAGGCTTACGGAAGGTTCAAAAACCAGTTCCATTGACGATCACCTTCCTTTACCACGAGCCACCGACAATATAGTTAATGTCATAAAAGAAATTTGTATTTTTAGGTGGTATATCTGTTTGCCAGGTTGCTGTTATTGCGGTACTGTTAGCGGGCGGACTTAGAAATTCCACCTGTGGAGGCCCATAGTACACAAACTTATTAAAAGTCCCAGCAGACGAGCCTCCCGCATCTATCCATACATAGCGCGCCTTCACTACTTCATTCAAATGCACCGCCATCCAGTAATCCCACCCGGGTATAGTGTACCCGGCCTGTCCAAACCAGGTTGATCCATCCAAACTAAAGGCATAATAAGCTGTTCTCGAAGATGTCACGGTAGGTGTACCTACATAAAAGTCTTTTATATTAACCACTTCGCCAAAATCAAGCACCCCATATCTTGGAATGCTGAAACCCACATTAGATACCGCATCTGCTGTAACCAATGTTCCAATAGTCTTACTGCTGTCGCTATTGTACGCGGCTATTGTTTTCCTGCCATTATAAGGTAAGGCGTAGTCATTTCGGTTCAGTATTTGTCTATAACCTTGATGCAGTATATAGTCAACATCCTTTATCTTAGTGACCCCGTCAACCTTTACGACCTCTGAACCCTCAATAAAAAAACCATTGTCAAAACCGAAAAACTTCTTCACACCATCCCCTGAACCAATACTTCGTTCAGAAAATGTGAATACCGGAAAAGCATCATGGTCAGGGAATGACTGAAAACTGGGACTGAGAGGACTAATATTGATACCTAGAATATCGGTTGTCTCAAACATACTAAAGCCATCGCTATTACCGGCCGAAGTTGCTATGTTCGTATTACTCATTGTCAGAGTTTTGGTCCCAGCATCATAACTCCCAGAGGAACTCAATGCGATATTTTGTGGAAATACACTTGCACTGAATAACCGTCTTGATGAGGAACTCGTGCCCTGGGATGAAAACATAGTGGACAGATTATTTGGAAAGTCGGTCATCCCCGCGCCTTTTTGAAGATATGCTGTACAGTAAATTTCCCATATTTGAGTATTCGTTTTTGGCCCTATTGTAATTGGAGCTCCTTCACTGTCCACCAACATGGCATGCGTTGCGAGCCTTGCCGTTCCATAACTACCTTTATTGTGCACCAGTCCAAGTTCGCTGATAATCCCGCCGATGTATGCCGATTCAGAGAGGACGATCTTCCCCGTCAATGTCACTATTGTGGGTTCTGTAACTATGCCAACGCCCGTTAGGTTTATTCTTCCTTTTTCCGAAAAAAGCGTTGTCCTTGATGCAGCTATTGTCCCGGTGCCGTCTCCATAAGCCATAGCATTTATTCCGTTATACACAGTATCCTTAAACCAATGCTCATAAATCTGTGTTAAAACAATGTTTTCGCATCTTTCGTTTTGTATAACCTTTTTAGTTTTTGCGTCGATTACTTTAATCGTAAAAAAATTATGCAGCTTTGGTAAATCAACATTTTGCTTAATCACTATTTATCACCCCTTTATATTGGCTCTGTACCTGTCTCGGTAAGTGCAAAAGACGCCGCGTCATACGAAAGCTCCATTGTGAGCGTGTGAGTTGGTAGCGCGGTATAGGGATACAATACGGTTTCATACGCCGTTGCATTTTTTTCTACTGATACGACATCCATAGTCAAGGTAGCTATATGCGGCTGTATTTCACCCATGACATTTGTACTGCCACCGCCATATATAAGCTGTCTGCCTTGACTTACAACACCAATGAAAATGCCGCCAGCCAAAGTAACATTGAACCCGTCAGTATCTATATCTATGGCAGAGGTGTATGTCACAGTAGCACCGTCTATACTAATTTCAATTATTGGATAAAGCGTTACACTTCTAAGTGCTTTTTCCATATCCCATGCCCACACCGGACAATTAAATTCAAGCGTAAATGTTCTGTCATCAACCACTGTACCGCCGGTCAAATAAACTTGAGCGCTTTCCGGTGTAGAGCTATATATATTAACGATTGCCTGTGTTCCAGTAACAGCTATTTGAAGTGTTTCATCTATCGCACTGTACCCGTAAGTTTGAACTTCATACGCGACAACTCCTACGCTAACCAAGGAAGCGACAATCGAGAAAAGTTCTGCAGGGAAGGACATACCGCCCCAATTACGCGTTGTTACTGTATAATATAGCGACTCATCTGTATTCTCACAAAGCACACCAATCCTAAAGTCATTTGTTCGGAATAATGCCACTGACGCAGCGGTCCCGGTAAACTCGACAATCTGAGTTTCCTCCTCCCAACTCTGACCCCCGCCTTCTTGTATGCAGTAATTTCTGTAATACACGTGACCATCCGACTTAACGTAAGCGACAATCAATCCTTGGTCCTTGTTTGTATCGCCATTCGCAGGAACCCATCCACGAATAGCAGCCACCTTTGAAACAACGGTAGCCAGTACAAGCGGCGAAGCCTGCCCTTGCTGAGCATACAGTGTACCGCTTTGGACATAAAAAATCCAAGGGTCCCCAACAGTTATAAAATTATATCGGAGCTCGTCGAAGCTGTATTCCCAATACCCATCAAATTCTATAGCCGCATCTGAAACTCCGCTTGCTACCGTAAATTCCGATATCCAAGGGATAAGCACATCATAGGGTAGAGGTTTTGTCTTAACGCTTGCGACGTCATTGTCCAAACATAACGCAAAAACTTCTGCGGGAATTCCTACAGCGGATACTCTCTTTACTGCCACATCAACTGCTTCAAGATTTTCGCCCGCCTGTATCGTATACACCTGAAACAGCTCATTGATGAGGCCCCGGCTCAAATACGCCTTCATGCCGGGATTCGCGTTTTCAGCGGTTACTTGCCACTTTCTTTTGACCCTGTTAAGTAGCTCAGCCGGTATGGTTCTCATTCCGTCACCACCCCGGCTGTTAAAGTCGTCTGATAGTATTTGCTTCCGGCTGTTTTCCAGCCCGCTTTATTGATGATCCGAGTGCTGTATTGATTGCCGTCTTTATCAAATACCGTGAGCAAACCACCCGAGGCGTCGATTTCATTGATCAGTTTTTTACCGGTTAGGTCGCAGCTTAACTCAATATCCAACCGTTCAGGGGCCGTTCCGATAATTTGAACAAAGTCGGAGCCGTCCAACAAGGTATCCGTTATCTTGCGAGGCTCAACCTGTTTAACCAACCGGACAAATCGCGTTATCAGCGTTGATCCGGAATATAGTTTACTCATCGGCGGCCCTCCTTTCTCAGCTGGTTCATTATAATCTCGGCCACGCCTACAAGCTGTTTCGTGTCATTTATACCCTCCACCCGGATTGTACCGGAATGCACGTATGCCAAGGTTCCGGTTCCTCCTCCGGAAATAGATATATCTGCTTTCGCCTGCAAATCATCATTGATCTGCTGCATTGCCTTAGCTACCAGACCGGCTTTGGAAGAGATGCCATCCGCGAGACCCTCGGATAAAAACCCGCCAATCCCGGCAAAGACAGTAGAGGGGGAGTGGACACCGAAAAAGTCCTTAATGCCGGAAATTACACTGTCCGCAAAGCCAGAGAGTTTACTTTTAAGCCAGGACAATCTATCTCCGATGCCTTCCCATAAACCAACGATCAGATTACCGCCGATGGAGAGCATTTTCCCCGGAAGAGAAGCGAGGCCGGAGACAATTGTTGACACAATCTTTACCCCTGCTGTCAATAGCATAGGGATTGCCTTGAGGATGGCACTCAAAAGGCTTGTGATGATTTCCGGAGCCTTTGCAATGAGATGCGGCAGCGCATCGATGAGACCGGTAGTTAATCCAACAATAATTGCAATGGCCGCGTCAACAAGCAGGTCAACGTTATCTATCAGTGTATCGGCGATTATCAGAACGGTGTCAACGATCGTCGGCACGAGTGTTGGGAGGGAATCTGCTATTCCTTGAGCGAGAGAGGTTATCAGCGTCAATGCTGCGCTTATAATCATTGGTAGATTTTCTATCAGCGTTTCGGCGATCATCATAATTGCATCCACCGCAACAGGAATCAGTGTCGGTAACAGCGCTATGATAGCTATAAGCAAGGAATCGAAAAGGGACGCTGCCGTTGTCAATAGTTGAGGAAGCAGCCCACTTATGGCTGGAATTAACGCGTCAAACACCTGTGGGATGGACTGCACAATATTATTTATTACAGGCGTGATATTTGTTACTACCGCTTTAATCGCATCGGTCAGGTTCTTTGTTAGGTTACCAATATCCGCATCTGGATTTCCGAAACCGGCAAGCATCGATTGCCATGAGGCGGACAATAACCCCATAGATCCGGCAATTGATTGCGTGGCCTCCTTTTCGAAGTTACCTGCGTATTGCTCCGTTTTTTCAAAAAACATTTGCATGGCCAGCTCTGCTTTTTGCGCCTGCGTCGCGGTTGACCATTCAAAGTTTACGCCCTTTTCCAGAGCATAGGCTTTTAGTGTTGTATCGTTCATGGCAACGCCCAGGTTATCCATCATGGTGAAGTTGCCCTTGGCCGCACCGGCGACAGAATCAAGTGCCATCTGCATATCGATGCCCATGACAGACGCTGCGTCAGCCGCCCTTTGCATGGCTTTTTCGGTCAGCTCCAGGCTTTTCTGCTGCTCAACGCCGGAGCCCTGGAACAAAGCACCCATTTTATTGGCGGTCGCGAGGTAGTCTGATTGGGATACGCCGAGAGTTTTGTATGCGTTCTCGCCTGTTTTCTGAATAGACGCGGCATATTTGCCGAAGACTGCCTCCGAGCCACCAAGGTTCTGCTCCAATTCACCGAACTGCTGCACGACTTCTTGGCCTATCTTAATGGTAGCGGCCCCGGCGGCGATTGCCACGGTACCCATTGCTGCGCCGACACCCTTTAAGACTCCACCCAGTTTTCCGAATTTGCCACCGGATTTCTCTGCTGAGTCACCGGCATCTTTTAGTTCATCGCCAAGCTTATCCGCTTCTTCGGCGGACTGTGCCAGCTCGCGCTCCATGCCGTTGAGCTCGGCTTTGGCGTTGTTAAGCTGAACAGCCCAGTTTTGGGTACGGCGGTCATTTTCTCCAAAGGAATCCGAGGCATTCTTCAGCGCTTTTTGCAGGGTTTCAATTTTGTCCTTCTGCGCATCTATCTGCTTGGTGAGCACCTCGTTTTTGGCGGTGAGGGACTGGACGCTGCTTTCGTTTTTACTAAACTCGGACTCGACCAGCTTCATTTCTGAGCCGAGCACCTTAAACGACTGATTGATATCTGAAAGGGCTCGTTTAAATTCCTTTTCGCCCTCGACACCGATTTTCAAACCGAAGTTATCCGCCATATTCTCACCACCTCCTTAGATCCCATTTGGTATGATTTCATCGATGTAATACTCGCGTTTCGCTTTAGCAAGTCCGTTAAACTGCTTGTAAACCTCCCACTGATCCAGCAAATAGCCAATCGGCATCAGCCAGACCTCCTGCTCGGAACGGTGCAGGAGGGAAACACCATAAAAAATCAGCCGGGCAAACAACTCCTCGTCGCTTACCCGACCTGTGCGTTTTTTGAGGATTCCTCCTCGCTTTCAACCTCGCGTTTCGTTCCTTTATACATGGCCTCCATAATGGCGTTTTTGTAATCCGCCAGTTCGAAGGGAGAGGTCAACAGCTCCACCGCCTCCTCAGTCAGAAGGGTTTTCTTCTTGGAAGGGCTCTGCAGGTTGTGGACCAGCACTGATTGATTGGCCAGCAGGGTTATAAGCCACACCACCTCGTCCAGGGCCATTTCAAAGTTCTCGGTTTTCATGAGTTTTTCGCCCAAATTAGAAAGACCGCCGTATCTCTTGGCGATCTCCTTCGTAGCCTTGGTGGTCAGAAGCATTTCATATTCCTGACCACCGATCGTAATAACTGCGCTTCGTTCTTTATCCATTTGCTAATCCTCCATGCTTATACAGCAGTGAACACAGGCTCATAGACCTGCGTGTACCAGCCAGTAATGACGGAAGCAGGAACGCTGGCGTCATTCTCGTTGACCTCGGATTTCCACGGGTGCTTCCCGTTATCATCGAGCTTGTTTCTGCGCAGCACGGTACCCTCGATAGTCGGTGTAGAAAAGGTGATAGAATCGCCCTTGGTGGAGAGGTTGGTTGCCGGGATACCGAAAACCACGCGGTACAGCCAGAAATAACGGTAGTTGCCATTCGCTTTCTTTGCCCGAAAGCCAACCGCAACAGGAGAACCGCCATCCTCGCTACCGGAAATGACGACATGATTGTCATCGAGGGTTGCTCCGGTTAAGTCTTCGGCTGCAGTAACGCCGATATCATCGATCCCGAGAGAAAGTGTGCCGTTTTTAAATTCCTTTACAATTTCCGCAGCACTGTCATCGGCATATAGGGTTGCTTCAGCGAGCTCAACAGACAGGTCTGCTTTCATCGCCTTGGCAAGCGGAATAGGCGTGCTGTAGGTTTCGTTGCCGCTGGTATCCTCGGTGATTTTGGCATAATAGAGCTTATCTAATCCAATTGTTGCCATAGGTTATTCCTCCAGTTCGTAAGATTTCGCCACATCGATGGCGTAATGGTGATAGCCGGTATCACTTTCATAACCAATGTACCGGCGGTCAGTTATCGTGAAATCTGCATCTAGCAGAGCCAGTGTTATTTGGTTTTTCCTTTGCAGATAGTTGCCTTTTGAAAACAGCGAAATCCGCACCTCCGATAAATCGAATAGGGGTGTATTGTCGCCAAACAAAGAAAATTCATCTGTCATTGGCGTAAGAACAAGATATTCATCCGGAGGTTTGGCAGAAAATACGCCCGTCTCCACAGGTAAGATGGGCGAGAGGAGTGTATTCAATTCGGCTAAAATGCTCATATGCCGTAAACCTCCTGTTCGAATTTTACATTCATTGCGTTCACACACGCATTCTTGCTCTGTGATTTCGCTGGTTTTAAGAACGGCTTTGGCGGTTGACCGTGCTTGCCGTATTCGATAATGTTGGCTATCTTTGCATTGGAGCCACCATCACTCCTTGGTTCTGCGAACCCGACCTTAACGTCCCAATCGCCGTTTCGATTCTGTTTTGCAGGAGAAAGCCCAAGCGAACTTTCTAGTTCTCCTGTTGAGCGACTTTCTTCTTTTGTTCCGTTCCCGACGACGGAGGATAGATTGTTTTTCACCTTGCTCAGGACGATATCTCCACCAGCCTCCAGCACCTTTGGGATAATTTCATCGGTCCTATCGGCAAGACTGGACAGCTTCAGCAGGAATTCTTCGGGCATTTTGATTTCAACCTTAGCCACTGGGTTTCACCTCCGTCGCCATAACTTCCACATACATTCC